>CAVGAF010000053.1:0-13192 GCA_963627055.1 Butyrivibrio sp. CAG:318
CCGCCCCACCCCCCTTCCTTACCTGAAAGTAACGGAAGTGGCGCGTTTTGGTGAAGCTGCGGGCTTGCGCGTCGGGGCGGGGCATAATCGTTCCCTATAGATACAGGAACGGGAAGGCCCTCATGCTGCAGCTCAACGACGTTTGCAAGTCCTACACTACCGCCGACTTCACTCAGACGGCGCTCGACCACGTGTCGGTCGCCTTTCGCGACAACGAGTTCGTCGCGGTGCTCGGCCCGTCCGGCTCGGGCAAGACGACCATGCTCAACATCGTCGGCGGCCTGGACCATTACGACTCCGGCGACCTTGTCATCGACGGCGTCTCCACCAAGCGCTACAAGGACCGCGACTGGGACACTTATCGCAACAACCGCATCGGCTTCGTGTTCCAGGCCTACAACCTCATTCCGCACCAAACCATTTTGGAAAACGTCGAGCTAGCGCTTACCCTGTCCGGCATCGGACGGGCCGAACGCCGCCGCCGCGCCATCGACGCCCTTGGCCGCGTCGGGCTTGCCGACCACGTGCACAAGAAGCCCAGCCAGCTTTCCGGCGGCCAGATGCAGCGCGTGGCCATCGCCCGCGCGCTCATCAACGACCCGGAAATCCTGCTGGCCGACGAACCGACGGGCGCGCTCGACAGCAAAACGAGCGTCCAGATCATGGACCTGCTCACCGAAATCGCCAACGACCGCCTGGTCATCATGGTCACGCACAATCCCGAGCTGGCCGAACAGTACGCCACGCGCATCGTGACGCTGGCCGACGGAGTCATCCGCGCCGACACGCGCCCCTTCGACCCCGCAACCGAAACCGACGCGCCGCGCACGGCCAAGCAGGCCCGCACCACGCGCATGTCCCCGGCAACCGCGCTTTCCCTTTCGTTCAAAAACCTGCTGACGAAGAAGGGCCGCACGCTCATGACGGCCTTCGCCGGCTCCATCGGCATCATCGGCATCGCCGCCATCCTGTCGCTGGCCAACGGCGTGAACAATTACATCGCCTCGGTTGAGGAGGAAACGCTTTCCGAATACCCGCTGCAAATCCAGGACCAGGGCTTCGACATGACCAGCCTCATGTCCATGGGCAGTATGGGCTCCTCGGGCACCTCCGACTCCGGCAGCTCCGACTCCGACGCCGCCGACGGTTCCAGCTCCGATTCCAACAAGCCCGTGCACGAGGCGAAGATGGTCTCGGGCATGTTCGGCTCTATCGGCAGCAACGACCTGGCCAGCCTGAAGTCCTACTTCGACACCGGCACCACGGGCATCGAGGACTACGTCAGCTCCATCGAATATGGCTACAGCGTCACGCCGCAAATCTTCAACACCGACACCACCAACGGCGCGCACCAGGTCAACCCCGACAAAACGTTCTCCAGCGTGGGGCTCGGCTCGTCTTCCAATAGCATCATGTCGTCCATGATGAGCACCGACATCTTCTACAAGCTGCCCGCCGACATGACTCAGGTGCAGAACCAGTACGACGTCGTGGCTGGTCATTGGCCCGAAAACTCCAACGAGGTGGTGGTCGTGCTCACGGCCAACGGCGGCGTCAGCGACTTCATGCTCTACGCCATGGGCCTGCGCGACCGCTCCGAGCTCGACTCCATGGTGCGCCAGTTTGCCAACGAGGAAGAGGTGACGGTTCCCGACAACAGCCTGTCGCTGGACTACAGCGACCTGATGAACGTCGAGTTCAAGCTGGTCAACGCCACGAACTTCTACCAGTACGACTCCGAGTACAAGGTGTGGAAGGACAAGTCCGGCGATAGCGATTACATGACGAACTTGGTCAACAACGGCGAGACCATCAAGGTCGCCGGCGTGGTGCAGCTTAAGGACGGCGCGAAGATTTCCAGCCTGCAGACGGGCATCTACTACCCGGATTCCCTGATCAGCCACCTGATCGATCAGGCCGGCGAGGCGCAAATCGTGAAGGACCAGCGCGCGAGGCCGGCGACCAACGTCATCACCGGCAAATCGTTCGCCGAGGAAGAGGATGAGCAGGGAAGCGGCTCTGGCTTCGATATGTCCAGCCTGTTCACCATCGACGGCCAGGCCATCCAGCAGGCGTTTTCCATCGATCAGTCCAAGCTGACCGCGGGGCTTTCCTCGGCCGACCTTTCCAGCAGCCTGAACCTCTCCGGCACCGGCATCGACCTGTCCAGCCTGCCTGCCTTCGACGCCTCGTCGATCAGCATCGACGCTTCCGCGCTCGATATGTCCAGCCTGAACCTCGATTTCTCCGGCATCGCGATCGACTTCGACGGCGCGCAGCCCACGGTGGACTCCGCGAAGCTGTCGCAAGCGATGGCCCAGGTTATGCAAGGGTTCTTCCCGTGGTACCAGCAGCAGATGCAAAGCGACCCGACCAAGTACGCCGGCCAGGACGGCATGCAGCGCGCCATGGGCGACTACCTGGCCGCGCCCGAAGTGCAGCAGCAATTCGGCGAGGCCATCACGGGCGCCATCGACACCGAGAGCATGGGCGAGCAGGTGCAGACCCAGCTGCGGGAACAGCTTGGCAAGCAGGTCTCCGAGCAGATTCAGCAGCAGTTGGTGCCGGCGCTTTCACAGGCCATCGGCCAGCAGCTGCAGACCCAGCTCGCCTCGGCCGTGCAGGGTTACATGACGCAGGCGATGCAGACCACCATGACGCAGATGGCCGCATCCATCCAGCAGCAGATGAGCAGTGCCCTGCAAAGCTACACCTCGAAGCTGTCGTCGAACATGGCCCAGGCCATGAGCATCGACGAATCGGCCTTCGCCAACGCCTTCAGCATGAACATGGACGAGCAGGAGCTTTCCGAGCTGATGGCCAGCCTCATGTCCACCGAGCAGTCCAGCTACGACGGCAACATGAAGAAGTTCGGCTGGGCCGACTACGCCAAGCCAGCCAGCATCGACATCTATCCGAAGGACTTCGAGGCGAAACAGCACGTCATCGACATCCTCGACGCCTATAACGACGACATGAAGGCCGCCGGCGACGACGACAAGGTGGTCAGCTACACCGACATCGTCGGCGCGCTCATGAGCAGCGTCACCACCATCGTCGACATGATCAGCTACGTGCTGGTGGCGTTCGTGGCCATCTCGCTGGTGGTCAGCTCCATCATGATCGGCGTCATCACCTATATCAGCGTGCTCGAGCGCAAGAAGGAGATCGGCATCCTGCGATCCATCGGCGCGAGCAAGGGCGACATCAGCCGGGTGTTCAACGCGGAGACCATCATCGTGGGCTTCGCGGCGGGCGCCATCGGCATCGGGCTCACCCTGCTTGCGTGCATCCCGGTCAACGCCATCGTCTACGCGTTGTTCGACGTGGAAAACGTGGCCATCCTGCCCTGGCAGGCGGCGGTGGTGCTGGTGGGCATCAGCGTGCTGCTCACGTTCTTGGCGGGCCTCATCCCGTCAAGCGCGGCCAGCCGCAAGGACCCGGTGGAGGCCCTGCGCTCGGAATAACCGCTCGGATAGCGTCCGGAATAGTGCGCCCGGTCGCACCGCGGCGCCCGTCCCGCTAGCGCCCGCCAACGCTTTCCGCTACACTGCCTAGCAATGTTTACGCAGCGCCCGCCGCATCGTGCGACGGGCGCTTTTCCCTGGAAAGGCGAACTTAACGATGGAACGCGAGAAATTTGGCTCGCGCCTCGGATTCATCCTGGTGAGCGCGGGTTGCGCCATCGGGCTGGGCAACGTGTGGCGCTTCCCCTACATCACCGGCGAATACGGCGGCGCGGCATTCGTGCTCTTGTACCTGGTGTTTCTGGCCATCTTCGCGCTGCCGGTGCTCATCATGGAGTTCTCGGCCGGGCGCGCCAGCCAGAAATCCATCGCGCGCAGCTACGACACGCTCGAGCCGGCGGGCACGAAGTGGCACTACTTCAAGTGGGTGGGCCTTGCGGGCAACTACCTGCTCATGATGTTCTACACCTGCGTGGCCGGCTGGATGCTCGCCTTCATGGTGAAAACCGCCATGGGCACCTTCAACGGAGCCGACAGCTCGCAGGTGGCCAGCGTCTTTTCGAATATGCTCGCCAACCCGCTCGAGATGATCGTCTACACTGTTGTCATCGTCGCTATCGGCGTGCTCACCACGCGCGCCGGCGTGCAGAACGGCGTCGAGCGCGTGACGAAGGTGATGATGGTCGCCCTGTTCGCGGTGCTGCTCGTCCTGTGCATCCGCGCGGTCACGCTGCCCGGGGCGGGGGAGGGCCTGGCCTTCTATCTGCTGCCCGACTTCGGCAAGCTGTTCGCCGGAAGCACGACTGCCGAGCAATGGGCCACGTTCGGCGACGCGGTGTACGCGGCCATGGGCCAGGCGTTCTTCACCGTGTCGGTTGGCATGGGATCGATGTCCATCTTCGGCAGCTATATCGGCAAGGAACACCGCATGACGGGCGAGGCGCTGCGCGTCGCCGTGCTCGACACCATCGTGGCGCTCATGGCGGGCCTGGTCATCTTCCCGTCGTGCTTCGCGTTCGGCGTCGAGCCCGGTTCCGGCCCCAGCCTGGTGTTCATCACGCTGCCCATCGTGTTCAACGAAATGCCCTTGGGCCAGCTATGGGGCACGTTGTTCTTCCTGTTCATGACCTTTGCGGCGCTGTCCACCGTCATCGCCGTGTTCGAGAACATCATGAGCTTCACCATCGACCAATGGGGAACGCCGCGCAAGAAGGCGTGCCTGGTCAACGGCCTGTGCATCCTGGCGCTCAGCATGCCGTGCGTGCTCGGGTTCAACGTGCTTTCCGGCGTTGCCATCCCCGGCATCGGCGACATCCAGTCCATCGAGGACTTCCTGGTCTCCAACAACATCCTGCCGCTCGGCGGCCTGTTCCTGGTGCTGTTCGTCACCAGCAAGCGCGGCTGGGGCTGGAAGAACTTCCTGGCCGAAGCCGACACCGGCAACGGCATGCGCTTCCCCGCCTGGTCGTATCCGTACATGCGCTACGTGCTGCCCATCGGCATGATCATCGTGTTCGTCTTAGGCTACGCCCCCATCATAGGAACCTGGCTCGGCTTGTAGGCGGCCCGCCGCCCGCCCGGTTTCTTCATAATCGGCGTTTTTTCCCTGCTGGGTATCGCCATGTTCGTGGGCGCGCCTATAATGGCTCAAATCAAAACCCGTGCTGAAGCGAAGGAGTCATCAAATGGCGTTCTATTACGACGAACCGTCCCGCACGTTCAACGAGTACCTGCTGGTGCCCGGGCACACGCCCGCAACGTGCATTCCCGCGTCGGTGAGCCTGAAAACTCCCCTGGTCAAGTACCGCAAGGGCGAGGAAGAATGCCCCATCTCCCTGAACATCCCCATGGTTTCGGCCATCATGGCGGCCGTGTCCGACAACAACATGGCCGTCGCACTGGCCACCGAGGGCGGCCTGTCGTTCATCTACGGCAACCAGACCATCGAGCAGGAAGCCGCCATGGTCAAGGCCGTGAAGGACTACAAGGCCGGCTTCGTCGAGTCCGACGCCAACCTTTCGCCCGACATGACGCTCAATCAGGTCGTCGCCCTGAAAGAGGCTACCGACCACTCCACCATGCCCGTCACTGAAGACGGCACGGCGCATGGCAAGCTGGTCGGCGTCGTCACCGAGCGCGACTATCGCCTCTCGCGCATGACCGGCGACGAAAAGGTTTCCGAGTTCATGACCCCGCTTGACAAGCTCATCACCGCCCCGGCGGAAACTTCGCTTAAGGAAGCCAACGACATCATCTGGGATCACAAGCTGAACTCCCTGCCGCTCGTGGACGCCGAGGGCAGGCTCGCCTACATGGTGTTCCGCAAGGACTACGACTCGCACAAGTCCAACCCCAACGAAATGCTCGACGGCCACAAGCGCTACATGGTGGGCGCCGGCATCAATTCCCGTGACTACGCTGAGCGCATCCCCGCGCTGGTCGAGGCTGGTGCCGACGTGCTGTGCATCGACTCGTCCGAGGGCTATTCCGACTGGCAGAAGATGACCATCGAATGGGTGCGCGAGCACTACGGCGATTCCGTCAAGATCGGCGCCGGCAACGTGGTTGACGGCGAGGGCTTCCGCTTCCTGGCCGAGGCGGGCGCCGACTTCGTCAAGATCGGCATCGGCGGCGGCTCCATCTGCATCACGCGCGAGACCAAGGGCATCGGCCGCGGCCAGGCCACGGCCACCATCGAGGTTGCCAAGGCCCGCGACGAGTACTTCAAGGAAACCGGCATCTACGTGCCCATCTGCTCCGACGGCGGCATCGTTTACGATCATCACATCTCGCTCGCGCTGGCCATGGGCGCCGACTTCGTCATGCTCGGCCGTTACTTCGCCCGCTTCGACGAGTCCCCGTCGGCCAAGGTCATGGTCAACGGCACCTACATGAAGGAATACTGGGGCGAGGGTTCTGCCCGCGCCCGCAACTGGGGCCGTTACGACCTGGGCGGCAAGAAGTCGCTGTCGTTCGAGGAAGGCGTCGACTCCTACGTGCCCTACGCCGGTCCGCTCAAGGACAACATCGCCGTCACGCTGCTGAAGGTCAAGTCGACCATGTGCAACTGCGGCGCGCTCACCATTCCCGAGTTCCAGGACAAGGCGAAGCTCACCGTCATCAGCTCCACCTCCATCGTCGAGGGCGGCGCGCACGACGTCCTGCTCAAGGACAAGGCGCCCTACGCCTCCAACATGCGCTAGATGGCGCAAGCATAGCTACCCAAAGGGGCTCGATCGCCAAAGCGGTCGAGCCCCTCTTCGTTTGCGGGAATAGTTTATGGGTGCCGGATTCCAGGGGTGCTTGCGCCGTTATCGCGATTTCGTGCAACTAGAAATTCGCCAACCCTGAGTGCCAGATCGATCGGTCCGCCACCGCTTTTGTGGCCGTATCCGCTCGCCGCCCGTTCGGAAAACACTGTCGCGCCTTCGGCGCTCCCTTATAAAGATTGAGCTTTCGCTCAATCCTACGAATTTCTAGTTGCTGACCTTTCGCTCAATCCTACGAATTTCTTGCTGCTGGATTGTCGTTCCCACCAGGTATTTCGTAGATGCGAGCGAAAGCTCGCATCCTATAATAAAGCGCGAAGCGCGTCACTGTTTTCAACGCAAGGCGGCAAAGGCGAGGGCGCGGAACCTTCCCGCCCTACCGCGCCTTCACGCCTTCGCTTTCGTTGATGATGCGGTGCAGTTCCTCGATGTAGCGGTCGAGCAGCTCGGACGGCTTGCGCTCGTTGTGCATGATGTATCCGACGGTCATGGTCTCGTCCGTGTCCAGCGGGATGGATACGATGCCCGTATGCATTTCGCTCGACAGCACGCCGGTCGAAAGCGTGTAGCCGTCATAGCTGGTCAGAAGGTTGGAAAGCGTCCCGCGGTCGGAAATGCGGATGTTGCGCGAGTGCTCCACGTAGCTGAACGGCTCCTCCGAATAATAGAACGAGTTCGTGGTGCCCTGCTCGAAGCTGTAGCGCGGCCACTGCGTCAGCTCCTCGCGCTTGATCAGCTCTCGGCCCGCAAGCGGGTGATTCTCGCCCACGAACACGTGCACGCCGGCCTCGAACAGCGGCGAGAACGTCACGCCCGCGTCGTCGAACGCCTTGTGCAGGACGCGCTGGTTGAACGAATCCAAATACAGCACGCCCACCTCGCTGCGAAAGGAACGCACGTCGTCGATGATGTCGGCGGTGGTGGTTTCGCGCATGATGAATTCGAAGTCGTCGTCGTCGCACTGCTCGACCACGTTCACGAACGCCTCCACGCTGAATGCGTAGTGCTGCGTGGACACGGCAAGGCGCTGCTGCGGGGCTTCCTTCTTCGCATAGCGCGCTTCCAGCATGTTCGCCTGCTCGACGACCTGGCGCGCGTAGCCCAAAAGCTCGGTGCCGTCGTTGGTCAGCGTCACGCCGCGGTTGCTGCGCGTGAAGACGGAAATGCCCAGCTCCTGCTCAAGCTCCTTGATAGCGGTCGAAAGGTTCGACTGCGAGGCGTAGAGGTTTTGCGCCGCGGCGTTGATGGAGCCGTATTCGGCGATGGCGATTAGGTAGCGTAGTTGTTGAAGCGTCATGGCATCGCCTTCCGTCGTGGTTTTTCCCGTATGCTACCGCGCATTGTAAACCCGGCGTTCGGCAAATCGTATAACAAGAAGCACATACAAAAATTCGTTGACCCACTGCCGCCAGCCCGGTATCATAAACAATCGCGCATAACGCGAACGGGCCGTTAGCTCAGTTGGTAGAGCAGGGGACTTTTAATCCCAAGGTCGAGGGTTCGAGTCCCTCACGGCCCACCATTTTCGCATCTGCGCACGCAATAAGACTGGGCCATCGTCCAACGGCAGGACTCTGGTTTTTGGTACCAGCTACCTAGGTTCGAATCCTAGTGGCCCAGCCATTTTCATTCCTTCAACAGCATAAACGATCCAGTGCCATCCCGCAGGGGCTTCGAGCCGCACCGCTCGCGCCACACTTCCTTCATATGTACTTGACGGCGCAAGGGGAACGTTTATCATGTTTGGAATCTGATTGCTCCTAGCGCTCGGTGTGCCTAGGGGAAAGCCGACAAGGCGGCTGCGCGTAAGCGCGAATACCTGGCGGCCCCGTCCAATCCAAGCGACGGCAAGCTGCGCGGCATCTAGACCGCACGCCTGACATGCAGGTATCGAAAAGCCAAGAGCTTCATTGGTCTTGTGCGCTTTGTGTATTTCAACCTCACAATCAAATAGTTTGGTAACATACCGGATTGCTGTGTATAGACAGATTTGCTTTAAGGAGCACCATTGGCCAAACAAGATGTAATCGAACTGGGCGGTAAGGTCCTCGAGGCCCTGCCGAACGCCATGTTCAAGGTAGAGCTGGAAAACGGGCATGAGATCCTCGCCCACATCTCCGGCAAGATGCGTATGCACTACATCAAAATCTTGCCCGGCGACAAGGTGACCGTCGAGCTGTCCGTCTACGACTTGAACCGCGGTCGCATCACGTACCGTTTCAAGTAGTTGCAGCGCATGCGCGTGAGCCGGCGCGCTACTGTCCCCGAGAATCATCACCAGCGGCTGGGTGTGGAAATATAGGACCGCATTAACCGAAAGGAAATTGAAATGAAGGTACGTCCTTCGGTCAAGAAAATGTGCGACAAGTGCAAGATCATCCGACGCCATGGCAAGGTGCTCGTCATCTGCGAGAACCCCCGTCATAAGCAGCGTCAGGGCTAGGAAGAAAGAGGAGATAAACCTATGGCACGTCTTGTTGGTGTCGACCTTCCTCGCGGCAAGCGCATTGAAGTCGGCTTGACCTACATCTACGGCATTGGCCTGACCACCTCCAAGAAGGTCTTGGCGGAAACGGGCATCAATCCGGACACGCGCACCGATGACCTCACCGAGGAAGAGCTCGTGAAGCTGCGTGACTACATCCAGAACAACATCAAGGTGGAGGGCGACCTGCATCGCGAGGTTTCCCAGAACATCAAGCGCCTTATGGAAATCGGCTGCTACCGTGGCCTGCGTCACCGCAAGGGTCTTCCCGTCCGCGGCCAGCGCACCCATACGAATGCCCGTACCCGCAAGGGTCCGCGCAAGCAAATCGGCGGCAAGAAGAAGTAAGTAAGGGAGCTAAGAAGTGGCAACTAAGAAAAACGTGCGCACGCGCATCAAGCGCTCCGAGCGCAAGAACATTGCCGTTGGTGCTGCGCATATCAAGTCTACGTTCAACAACACCATCGTCAGCATCACCGATCCTCAGGGCAACGTGATCTCCTGGCAGTCCGCCGGCACCGTCGGCTTCAAGGGCTCCCGCAAGTCCACGCCGTTCGCCGCGCAGATGGCCGCCGAGGCTGCTGCCAAGACGGCTATGGAGCATGGCCTGAAGAAGGTCGCCGTCTACGTCAAGGGCCCGGGTTCCGGTCGTGAGACCGCCATCCGCTCCCTGCAGGCGACTGGTCTGGAAATCGCCAGCATCCAGGATTGCACCCCTATCCCGCACAACGGCTGCCGCCCCAAGAAGCGTCGTCGCGTGTAACTGAAAGGATCTATTTACTATGGCTATCAATAGAACTCCGGTTCTTAAGCGCTGCCGCCAGCTGGGCCTGGATCCCGTCGTGCTGGGTTACAGCAGCTCCAAGACCTCTCGCCGCGAGCCCAAGCGTCGCCGCAAGGAATCCGAGTACGCGATGCAGCTGCGTGAGAAGCAGAAGGTCAAGTTCATCTACGGCGTGCTGGAGAAGCAGTTCCACGGCTACTTCAACAAGGCCAAGGCTATGCCGGGCATCACGGGTGACAACCTGATGATCATCCTGGAGTCCCGCCTGGACAGCGTCATCTTCCGCCTGGGCTTCGCCCGCACCCGCAAGGAAGCCCGTCAGATCGTGACCCACGGCCACATCACCGTGAACGGCCGTCGCGTGGACGTCCCGTCTTATCGCGTCAAGGCCGGCGACGTCGTGGCTGTCGCCGACAAGTCCAAGGAGCTTTTGGTCATCAAGAGCGCCCTGGTCTCCAACGCCCGCTTCCAGGTTCCGGCCTGGCTCGAGGTTGACATCGAGAAGCTGCAGGGCAGCGTTCTCGCTCTTCCCACCCGCGATCAGATCGATCTCGACATCCGCGAACAGCTCATCGTCGAGCTCTACTCCAAGTAATCGCGCGATAGTAAGGAGGCTTACCCAACATGACAGAGTTCATGAGGCCGACGGTAACAACGGAAGAAGTCAACGACACCGTTGCACGTTTCATCGTGGAACCGCTGGAACGTGGTTACGGCTATACGCTGGGTAACAGCATGCGTCGTGTTCTGCTGTCCTCCTTGGACGGCGCGAAGGCGACGGCCATCCAGATCGAGGGCGTGCAGCACGAGTTCACCACCGCCGAGGGCGTTATCGAGGACATCACCGATATCGTTCTGAACGTCAAGGGCTTGGTGTTCTCCGCTCTGAACGACGACATCGAAGAGGCCACGGCCCATGTGTCCGCTGAGGGCCCGTGCGTGGTTACCGGTGCCGATTTGCAGGTGCCGACCGAGTTCACGCTGATCAACCCCGAGCACGTCATCGCGACGGTCGCAGACGGCGGCCAGCTCGACATGACGATCCGCATCGGCGTTGGCCGCGGCTACGTGTCCGCCGAGCGCAACAAGCGCATGGAGGACCCGATCGGCATCATCCATGTCGACTCGCTGTTCTCGCCGGTTCGTCGTTGCACGATGAACGTGACCGACACCCGCGTGGGTCAGCGCACCGACTACGATAAGCTGGTTCTGGAAGTTGAAACGGACGGGTCGCTCGCGCCTATCGATGCCGTTACCCGCGCCGCCAACATCATCAACCAGTACATGGGTGCGTTCCTCAGCCTGACCAGCACCCCCGAGGAAGAGGAAGTCGAGACGCCTTCCATCTTCGCCCCGGAGGGTCAGGAGTCGAACGCCGAGCTGGACAAGCAGATCGAGGATCTGGACCTGTCCGTCCGCTCTTACAACTGCCTGAAGCGCGCCGGTATCCACTCCGTGCGCCAGCTGGTCGAGTTCTCCGAGAACGACCTGCTGAACATCAGGAACTTTGGTGCGAAGTCCATCGAGGAAGTGAAGGACAAGCTCATTTCCATGGACCTCAATTTGAAGCAGTAATAGGAGATACTCACAATGAGGCATAACTACAAGGGCCGTAAGCTGGGCACCGACTTCGCCCACACCAAGGCCATGAAGCGCAGCTTGGTGCAGGCGCTGTTCCTGAACGACCGCATCAAGACCGTGGAGTCCCGCGCGAAGGAGATTCGCCCCGACGTTGACAAGATCATCACCTGGGCGAAGAAGGGCGACCTGCACAGCCGTCGTCTGGCCATCGCCGCGCTGGGTGGCGACAAGGAACTGGTCCGCGAGATCTTCGAGAAGGTTGCGCAGGGCATGTTCGCCGACCGTCAGGGTGGCTACACCCGCATCATGAAGCTTGGCAACCGCAAGGGCGACAACGCCCCCATGGTCATCATGGAGCTCGTGACCGAGCCCGTGGCCAAGAAGGCGGAGAAGGCTGAGAAGCCGGCCGCCAAGAAGGCTGCTCCGAAGAAGGTCGAGAAGGCCGAGGAGAAGGCTGAGGAGACTGTCGAGGCCGCTGAGGCTGAGGCTCCCAAGGCTGAGGAAGCCGCCGAGGAGAAGGCTGAATAGGTCATCGCCCTCATAGCATGCGTATAAGGAAGGTCCTTCGGGGCCTTCCTTTTTTGTTTGCAGCAGGGGCCGGCCTTGCGCTTTGCCGTGAGTTTGCGGCAGGTGTCGGCAGCGTGTCGTGTCTCGAGTTGGCGGCAGGGGCCGGCCTTGCGCTCCGTCCCGATGCCCGTGCGGTATACTGCGCCGTATGCGATTGAGAACTTCCGTCTACATACCGGGCGATTCCCCTGTTCATCGATGCGATGCGCGTGCGAAGGTGCTCTTGCTCGCCGTCTATTCCGCGGCGGTGTTCTGGGTTGACGGCGCGCCTGGCATGGCGCTGTTCGCCGGCGGCCTTGCCGCTTGCGTGGGCATCTCGCGCGTGGGCTTTGCGCGCGTGCTGGCCATGGGAGTCCCCGTATACGTGCTGTCGGCTTTCACCGTGCTGTTCGCGGCTATCAACGCCCAGGTCGGCGCATTGCTCGGGTGCCTGTATGCCGCCCGCATGATCGTGCTCGTTCTGGCCAGCCTGCTCGTCACGTTCACTACCACGTCCTCGCAGCTCAGCGAAGCGCTCAGCTGGTTCGTAAGTCCGCTCGGGCGCCTGCGGGTGCCCGTTGACGATGTGTCCATGGTGTTCTCGCTAGCCATTCGCTTCATTCCTTTGACGGCTCTCGAGCTGGGCATGGTGCGCGATGCGCAGTACGCTCGTGGGGCCGCGTTCGAGGGCGAGGGCGTGATGAAGCGCCTTAGCGCCTGGGGCACCGTATTCATACCACTGTTCGTGCAGCTGTTCAGGCGGGCGGATCGCCTGTCCGTGGCCATGGATGCGCGCTGCTACGGGCTGTCGGGCGCGCGCCGCGGGCACTTGCGCCCGCTGCGATGGAGCGCCGCCTCGCTGGTCGCGCTTGCCGTGGGCGTTGTGCTCATGGTCGCTGTCGCCTGGTTTCTGTAGCCCTGGTGCCGCGCGAAAGTCCCGAACCGAAATTTCCGAACGCGGGCCCATATTGCCGCCCGTCCAATGCCTTGCCCGGCTTGCTCTGCGCCCGTGGTACAATCCGCCCCGTATGGCCCGGCACGGATGCCGGGCGTAAATGAG
>CAVGAF010000054.1:0-13189 GCA_963627055.1 Butyrivibrio sp. CAG:318
CGTCGAGGGCATGCCCATCGAGGACCCGGTAGCCTACGCAAACGCAGTCACGAAATTGATGTAATTTTGGTTGCGCTGGCCTGCCGGCCAGCGCACCGCTCGACGCTGCGGGCCGCCCCGGCACGCCGTCTTCGCCTTCAACTGCGGGGGCATGGCCGATAGGCCTATGCCCCCTTGTTTCAAGCGAATACGACGCACCGGGGCGGCCCTCGCTGACTTTTGCGCCACCTGCGGCGTTTTTGGCGGCGTGGCCCTGTAGGTCTATTTTGTGCGCGGCATCGCTTGGGGCTTTTGCGTTATCATAGCCGCATGCAAAAAAGCGTCCGCGACATATTCCAGGCAATCGAAACCCCCCTGCTCAGCTTCTTCGTGGTGCTGCTCAGCTGCGTCGTTTTCCTGGTGGCTCTGTGGGCGATCGTCATCGTCGTCCGCTTCGCGATGGGCTAGCCCATGCGACGGAATGCGGCAAGTCCGGCGCGGGCAAGGTAGGCAAGCGCCATGTGGCAACGTTTCACCTGGTACGACGTGAGGGTTATCGGGCATTACCTGGGAATGCTGGTGCTCTTCTCGTCGGTCGCGCTCGTCGTCCCGCTCATCACCGCCATCGCGTTTAGCGAATGGGTTCCCGCGAGCCATTACCTGTTCTCCATCGGGCTGTCGCTCATCGTCGGGTCGGCTTTGCGCTTCTTGCGCATCGAGCCGGGCCGTCTCAACCGCCAACAGGCGCTCGTCGTCACCGGTCTGGCATGGATCGTGCTGGCGTTCATGGGAACCATCCCGCTGTACCTTTCCGGCCACTACGGCACGTTCATCGACGCGCTGTTCGACGGCGTTTCGGGCATCACCACCACCGGCGCGAGCGTCATTTCCGACTTGGACCACCTTTCCTACGCCGACAACATGTGGCGCTTCGTCATCCACGGCATCGGCGGTTTGGGCCTGGTTGTCGTGGCCCTGTCGTTCGGCTTGTTCGGGAAACGTTCCGGCGCCAGCATGTTCGCCTCCGAGGGCCGCGGCGAGCACGTGGTCCCCAACGTCGTGCAGACGGCGCGCTTCATCGCGAAGCTCACGCTCGGCTTCGTGCTTATCGCGACGGTCATCCTGACAATCCTCTGCGCGCTGTGCGGCATGAGTGCCCCGCGCGCGTTCCTCAACGGATTATGGCTCGCCGTTTCGGGCTTTTGCACCGGCGGCTTCGCGCCCATGAGCCAAAGCGTTCTGTATTACCATTCCTTCCCGATCGAGCTCGTGCTCATGCTGCTCATGATCGTGGGCAGCATTAACTTCGTGCTGCACTCGCGCCTGTGGAAGGGCCATGTCGAGGCGTACTTCCGCGACTTCGAGATTCGCACCATGTTCATCTGGATATCGGTGATGACCTTGGTGTTCGCGGCGTCCGTGTCGGCGAGCTCCGACTTTTCGAACCTGGCGACGATGCTGCGCCGCGGCGTGTTCATGATCATCTCTGCGTTTTCGACCACGGGCTTTCAGAACATCACCGCAAACCAGCTGACCACCTCGCTGACCTCGGGTGCGTTTTTGGTCATCGCGGCGCTCATGGCCGTCGGCGGCGGCGCCGGTTCCACCGCGGGCGGCATCAAGTTCAGCCGTGTCGGCATCATCATGAAATCCCTCGTCTCCACGGTGAAGGAAACGCTCGCGCCCGATTCGGCGCGCGTCGTGGTTTCCTACAACCACCTGGGCCGTCGCATCCTGACGCCCGAGGTGGTGAAGGAGGCCATGACCGTGTTCGTGCTGTATGTGGTCACGTACGCGGTGGGCGCCCTTGCAGGTATCGCGCACGGCTACGAGGCGACGCAGGCCATCTTCGAATCGGTCGCCATGGCCTCGAACGGCGGCATATCGTCGGGTTTGTGCGCGCAGGGCATGCCCGTGTCGCTGGAGTTGTTCTACATGTTGGAGATGTGGGCCGGCCGTCTGGAGTTTTTGACGCTTATCGCGCTCATCGTCGAGATCGTGGTGACGCTCGACCCGCGCAGGTTGGTGAGGCGCTGATGAGGGGCTTGTTTGGAAAGGCTGAGCGACGGGGTGGCGCGGCGGCGGGAGCTGAAGCCGCTTCTCGCGCCGAAGCGCGCGCCTGCATCCGCGCGGCGGCGTCCGCGTGTGCGGCCCTCGCGCTGGCGGCGTTGCTGCTGCTGCCGGCTTTCCCGGCGTTTGCCGATGAGCCCGCCGAAGGCGCCAACGCGGTGGACACGGCCCAGCTGCCGGACAGCTCGTTCATCTACGACACGTCCATTTCCGACCTCAGCACGGCAGACACCTACTACGACCGCCAAACGGTCCAGGTCACCGGCGAGGTGATCGGCGACAAGATAGAGGCCGGCTCCGACGATCGCCACTGCTGGATCACGCTTTCGTCAACCGGCGGCGCCTCAACGGTTTCGGTGTACATGACCGAAGAGGCGGCCGCGAAGATCGACTCGTTCGGCAAATATAACGTGAAGGGATCGACATTGCAGGTCAGGGGGACGTTCCATCTGGCGTGTTCCGAGCACGACGGCGCGTCGGACATCCATGCCCAGGTGGTCACGGTGACCGAGCGGGGCAAGGCGAGCCCCGACGTCTTCGACGTGTGGTCGTTCATCCCGGGAGCCGTGGCCGTGGCCATCGGGCTTGCGCTCATGGCGGTATTCTACGTGCTGCGTGAGCGGCAGCGCTAGCGTGAGGAAGGTTTGGGCGTGACGGATACGCAGCATATGGAAGAGACGGCGAACGCGCGGCGCGCGGAGGGGGGCGGCTTGCGAAAGGGGCAGGTCATCAAGCTCGACAGGGGCTATCCGCTCGTGCGTCTCGACGACGGCCGCACGATGCGCTGCGAGCACGCGACGGCGCTGGTGAAGGGCCGCACGGTGCGCGCGGTCATTGGCGACGTCGTGGAAGTTTCCGCGCCCGACGGCCACGACAAGGGCGTCATCGAGTCCATCTGCCCCCGCACACGCGCCTTCGTGCGCAAGGACCCGACCGAGCGGGCGGTGCCGCAGGTCTTGGCCGCGAACTTCGATCGCGTGATCGTGGCGCAGCCGCTCGCCGAGGTGAACATGCGCCGCCTGGAGCGCGAGCTGGTGCTGGCGTTCGAGACGGGGGCTGCGGTGACGGTGGTGCTGACCAAGGCCGACCTGGCGCAAAGCGAAGACCAGGTCGCCGAGGTGGCGGCCCGCGTACGCGCGCTCGTCGGGCCCGACGTGGCGACCGCGGTCGTGTCCGACGGCGACGCGCAAAGCGTGGAGGCCGTCCGCGCCCTTATGCCGGCGGGCACCACGACGGTGCTTATCGGCAAATCGGGCGTGGGCAAGTCGAGCCTGGTCAACATGCTCGTTGGCGAGCAGGTGCAGGAAACGGGCAGTGTGCGCGAGGGAGACGGCAAGGGTCGGCACACCACGGTCAGCCGCGAAATGGTCGCCGTGCCGGGCGGCGGCTTCGTGGTGGACATGCCGGGCGTGCGCGGCTTGGGGCTGTGGGATGCCGACGCGGGCATCGGCGCCGCCTTCTCCGACATCGAGGCCCTTGCCGGCCAGTGCCGTTTCCGCGACTGCAAGCACGACAACGAGCCGGGTTGCGCGGTGCGCGCGGCCCTGGAGTCGGGGGAGATCGCGTCGGAGCGTTTCGCCAGCTACCAGGCCTTAAGGCAGGAAACCGCCACGGTGCGCGAACGGCGCGAGCAGGCGCGGCGTATGCGCGGCGAGAAGGCCAGCGACAAGAAGGGCGGCAAGAAGGCTGGCGGCGGGAAGGGCGCATCCGGCAAACGCGCCGGCAAGCCCGGCAAGGGCCGTTCCCGCAAGCGCCCCCAGTAGGCTGCGCGTTTCGCATGTCTCGACGGGCGCGCTTCCCTTGTCTGCGTCCCGGCGTGCCGCGCGCCTGCCGCCGTTTCCCTAGGCGGCGTGGTCCGACCGTATTCGTATGCTGTTTGTCCGGTGGCAGGTTTTACGGGCGCATGTCAAAAACGCTACAATACGGTTGAATGAAAACGAGGGCGGATCTCTCCGCGCGCGCCCGCGCGCCTGGGCGTAAACGTACATAAACCGAAGGACGTGCATGAATCCGGTAATCATCATCCCGACGTTCGTCGCATCCCGCCGCCGCAAGGATTCCGGCGGCGTGCTCGCAACCTACGACCACATGACCCCGATCGATTCCCCCGGCGAGCTTCCGCGCCTGCTCACGTCGTTGCAGAAGGTGCGCGGCATCGGGCAGATCGTGGTGCTGGTCGCCTCCGAGTCCTCCATCGAGGCTAAAGCGGCTGAAAAGGTGCAGGACGTCGCGTCGCGCTTCCCGTCGCTGAACATCGCGGTCATCGGCGGCGCCGAGCTTTCCTTGGTGCGTCAGCGCATGGAGCAGCTGGGCTTGGGTAAGCTCACGAAGGAGATCGGCCTTTCCGGTTACGGCGCCATCCGCAACTTCGGCCTGGTCATCGCCGACGTCATGGGGTTCGATTCCGTGGTGTTCCTGGACGACGACGAAGTCATCGACGATGCCGAGTTTCTGCAGAAGGCCGTGTATGGCCTGGGCAAGCTCACGCGCAAAGGCGTGCCCATCCTGGCGAAAACCGGCTTCTACTTCAATTCCGAGGGTTCCTTTCTATCGAAGAGCCAGGACAAGTGGTACAACCACTTCTGGCAGCAGGGCAAGGCCTTCAACAAGTGGATCACCAAGGCGGTGCGCGGCCCGCGCCTTTCCCGCAGCAATCATGTGTGCGGCGGCTGCCTGGCGCTGCACCGCGAGGCGTTCAAGCGTCTGTCGTTCGACCCGTGGATCGCGCGCGGCGAGGACTTGGATTACATGCTGAACCTGCGCATGTACGGCAGCGACATCTGGTTCGACAACCAATGGAGCCTACGCCACCTGCCGCCCGAGACGGCGAGCGAGGGCACGCGCTTCCGCCAGGATATCTATCGCTGGCTCTACGAGTACCGCAAGATGGAATACAGCCGTACGCAGATTGACTTGATGCAGGTCAAGCCGCAGTCGCTCGAGCCGTATCCGGGACCGTTTTTGCAGCCGGGCATCACCAAGCGCATCCGCATCACCGCCATTCTGCGCAGCCTTGCGCGCAAGGACAAGCGCGCCTACCGCCGCGCGGCGAAGGCCGCCCGTGCCGAGGCGGTGATCTACGCGCAGCGCAATTGCTCGAAGTACTTCGAGTTCCAGTTCGTGTGGCCCGAGCTCATGGCCCGCATGGAGGGCGACCAGATCATGCGCAACGCGCTCGTGCAGTCCGTGGCGCGCCGCCAGGCCGAGATGAACCCGCACGCGACGGCCATCCCGTACGCGGTCGCCGCCGACGGGGTCGACCCCGGCATCACGAGCGAGATTCGTCTCAATATCGCGGAATAGCGGGTTGGCGGCATAATGGATGTCTTCGCGCAGCTTGTCGCGCCGGCGCTTGCCGGCGTTTTCGTCGGCGTCATGTCCGGCCTGCTCGGGGTTGGCGGGGGCACCATCATGGTGCCCATTTTCCGCCTGGCCTTCGGCATGAGCCCCATCGCCAGCACGGCCACCAGCCTGTTCGCCATCATCCCGACGTCCATTTCCGGCGTCGCCTCGCACATGCATGCGAAAACCTGCATCCCGAAGCTGGGCGTGGCGCTGGGGGTCGGCGGGGCGCTCACTTCGCCGATTGGCGTGTGGCTTGCGAGCATATCCCCTGATTGGGCGGTTATTTTGGTGGCCGCGCTCGTCATCGGGTTCAGCGCATGCAAGATGTTTAAAAAGGCGTTGAAGGCGCCGAGGGCGGCGCGTGGCGGCTCTGGCAAGACCGCGGGTGCCGGCAAGGCTGCGGGCGTTCCCGACCAGCCGTCGCTGACGCGCACGCAGTACCTGCAGGGCGCCGGCATCGGGCTCGTCGCCGGCTTGGCTTCCGGCTACGTCGGGGTCGGCGGCGGGTTCATCATGGTGCCGATGATGCTCGCAGTCCTGAGCATCCCCATGACGCTGGCTTCGGGCACGTCCCTCATCGCCATCATGATCTTGGCAATCCCCGGCGTCATCGAGCAGGGAATCCTCGGCAACATCAACTACATGGCCGGCATCGCCGTGGTGGTGGGGACCATCCCCGGAGCCGTGCTGGGCGCGCGCCTCATCCGCGTCATTCCCGAGCGCCAACTGAGATTCCTGTTCGGCTGCTTTTTGCTGGTGGCGGCCGTCATGCTCATGCTCAACGAGTTCGGTATACTGGGATAAGCCGTTTGGGCTTGCGAGGCGTTGCGGCTGGTGCGTTCGCCGCGTGACCGCGGGCCGCGCGTTCGCCGAACGCCCGCGCAGGTTGGGCGGCGGTTTCCGTACCCATTTCGCCAACGCCTGGGCGCTGGCCGTATAAGGAGGATCGATGGGCAGGGATTTTTTTCAGGAAGAGAACCGTTCGCGCCTTCCGCGCAATTTTATCGTGGAGATGCTGCTGTCGGTGGTGATGGCGCTTTCGGGCTTGGTGCTGATCTGGAACCTGGTCACGCCGCAGGCCCGCATCGGCCAGCTGTTCCTGGCCGGCACCGTGTTCACGCTGTCCATCGTCGCGCTCATCCGCCTGCTCATGGATCCCGACTCCGTGCGGGCACGTCAGTCCAACGCCGTTTTGCAGCTGGCGAGCCAGACGCTCGCGGCCATGGGCGAGGGGCTCGATTGCACCTCGGCGCAGCGCATCTGCAGCCTGCTTCTGCCCTCGACCGCCGCCATTGCCGTGGCCATCACCGACAAGGAGCGCATTCTCGGTTACGCCGGGCATGACGAGTCCGACAACCTTTCCGGCAGCCCCATCCGCACGAACGCCACTTACGCCACCTTGGCCGATGGCAAGACGCGCGTGCTTTTCTCGCCTGAGGAAATAGGCTTCCCCGACGGCACGCACGGTATCGGTGCGGCCATTATCGTGCCGTTGACCATCGGCAAGGAAGTCGAGGGCACGCTGAAGTTCTACTATCGCCGCGCCAGCAACATCAGCGAGACGCAGAAGTCCATCGCCATAGGTTTCGGTCAGGTGCTTTCCACCCAGCTTGCCGCCGCAGCCATGGAGGAGAAGGCGGCGCTGGCTACCAAGATGGAGCTGAAGATGCTCCAAAGCCAGATCAACCCGCATTTCCTGTTCAACACCATCAACACCATCGCCTCGCTGACGCGCACCGACCCCGCGTCTGCGCGCACGCTTCTGCGCGAGTTCGCGAAGTTCTACCGCAGCACGTTGGAGGATTCGGCCGACCTCATCGTGTTCCAGCGCGAGGTTGAGCAGACGCAACGCTACTTCATGTTCGAGCTGGCGCGTTTCGGCGAGGACCGGCTCGAGTTGGTGTGCGATGTCGACCCCGATGTGGCCGATTTGATGACGCCGCCGTTCATCATGCAGCCGCTCGTCGAGAACGCCGTGCGCCACGCGCTGCCTTCCGAGGGCAAGCTGACCATCCATGTGTCCGGCCGTCGCGTGGGCGACGACGTGGTGCTTTCCGTGTCCGACGACGGCAACGGCATGACCGAGGAGGCGCGGCAGAACATCCTGCATCCCGCGTCGTCGCAGGGCATGGGCATTGCCGTGGGCAACGTGCACGACCGCATCTGCGGTTACTACGGCCAGGGTTCGCGCATGGAAGTGGAAAGCGAGCTGGGGCGCGGCACCACGGTGCGTCTGGTGCTGGCCGACGCCGCCCTCCACGAGCACGAGTAAGGCTTCGGACGCTGTCCGGCCGGCGGCTTCGCGCGTCGTACCGAAGAGTGTTGGGGCGGCTGGCGGGGTGGCCGCGCGCCGTACCGAAATGTGTGTTGCGCCCTTTGGGCGCTCTCTATTAAAGCCGATCTGGCGATCGGCGGAATTTGCCGTGACGTTGACCTTCCTGGCGAGATCAACGTTCCCGTCAAGTATTTCGGCGCGTTCACAAGGGCGCGCTTCCGGCGAAGTCGGAACGTCGACCCGGTTAAGGCCGCCGACTGAGGCGCCCGGCGTGCGTCGAGTCGCCCGTCGCGAGTTGAGCCGGGCAACGGCGGCCGTCTCACCCCTTCGCATCGAAAACGGGTCTCCCCTGTGCCGTTTTGGGGCAATTCCTCGTATCTGATTCTCCGTATGCGGTTCTGAATCCTCCGCTTGCCTCATTCGTTCGTCGTTGATGCCTGTTGGTTCCTACCTTCGCTTTCTTGCTTCAGATTTGTGCGCGGTATGTGAATATCGTTCTATCGACTTTCAAGGGATGCGGCGGCAGGCTCGTCGCGGGAAAGGATGGTGCAACATGTCCGATCGATTCAGGCCAGGTGCCTTCACGCGTGCGGCCATGGCGGGCGTGCTGGCGGCGGGGCTCGTGCCGTGCGCCGCGTTCGCCGCAGATTCCGGCGGTTTCGAACGGGGGAATGGCGGTAGCGGAACGTCCTCCGTTGTCGAGCAGCTCGCGGGCAAGCAGACCGACGCATTCGAACGGATCCTCTCCGATGGGAACCTGAACGCCCTATACGATTCCGAGGGACTCGACGACGGCGTTGATGCCGCATTGTCCTCTGTATACCTTCCCATGTCGTTTGACCTGCGCGACTTAGGCGTAGTTACTCCGGTCAAAAATCAGACCCCATGGTCGACATGCTGGGGTTTCGCAGCCATCTCGGCCGCGGAGACGTCTATTCTCTCTGAGCTCGGCACGACCTACGAGGCGACCGGTCTCGACCTCTCCGAACGACAGCTTGCATGGTTTGCGATGACGCCTTTGCCGGACGGCTTCGGCGCGCAGGCGGGCGAGGGCTACGCATCTCTATTTGAGGGCAATGGGCGCTTAGGCGGGACAGGGAGCATCTTCCTTGCGACGACAATGTTTGGCTCGGGCATTGGACCTACTTACGAGTATTTGGTTCCCTATCAAAACAATGAGGGAAAAGCACTTACCTATCGCGACATCGCCACGCCGGAGCAAATCGAACTGAAGAAGCAGCAGGATCCGGATTTCGATTTTGATGCGCCCGTCGTGTGGGATACGGCCTCTGACTGGTCGGTCGACGAGCAGTACCGCTTCGGTGTCGTGTTTCCTCTGGAGAACTCTAACAGGCTCCCTTCCCCTGCAACCTGGTCTACCGACAGCGAGGGGGCAAGCGCGTATTCTTATAACGAAGCGGGCACGGCAGCGATCAAGTCTGAACTTATGCAGGGTCGCGCCGTCGAGATCGGTTTCACGGCTGATGTGTCTGTGCCGGGTCAGGATGAGACGGGACAATATCTCAACCTCGAGACCTGGGCCCACTATACTTACGAGATGACTACGTCCAACCATGCCGTCACCATTGTGGGTTGGGACGACAACTATTCTAAGGAAAACTTCCTGGAGGGCCATCAGCCGGAACACGACGGTGCGTGGATTGTCAAGAATAGTTGGGGGTCCGCTTCCGAGGAGTTCCCGAACTATGGTGTTTGGGGCGTCGACGGCAGCGGGTATTTCTATCTATCCTATTACGATCAGTCCATCATGGTGCCGGAGTCGCTTGACTTTGATGTCGATTACGGCTCTGAGGGCGATGCTGGCTACACGGTTGACTCGCATTCCTATCTGCCGAGCAAGGACTTGAAGGTCTCGCTCACGGACGGGGAGACCAGGATGGCGAATGTATTTACCGCAGGGACGGACCAGGTTGTGCGATCGGTGGCGACTCAGACCGCCACGGCGAACTCCTCGGTCGACGTCGAGGTGTATCTGCTCGACGGCGACGATGTCCTGCCCACCGACGGCAAACTGGTCGCTTACGCCTCGGGGTCCTTCGATTACGCCGGCTTCCATCGTATCGACCTGACGAGCGGTGTGACCATGAAGGATGGTCAGCGCTACGCGGTCGTCGCGACGCAGCGCAGCGCTTCGGGGCAGTACCAGACGCTGCTCAACGGTGGCATCAGCAAGGAGGGGGCCGACTACCTCAATGCGGCCGGCATTTCCCAGTCATATTACGCTACTGGTGTCGTCAATCGGGGTGAGAGCATGCTCTACCGCGACGGGGAGTGGGTCGACTGGGTGGATGAGCTTGAGAGCGCGAAGGATTCGTTTGCGGCGAAGCTGGCAGATTATGATTCCATCCCGAGTGATCTTATGAGCAGCCTACTTACCTTCGACAATTTCCCAATCAAAGTATACGGCTCGCCCTATTCCGTGCCGACCTTTGCCGATGTGAGTGACGGAGACTGGTTTGCTCCGGCCGTGACGAAGGTCGTTGACGCGGGGCTGATGTGCGGTTACGAGAACGGCGAATTCGGTACGGGGCATGCGCTCACGCGTGCCGAACTGGCTACCATCCTGTGGCGCGACGCGCGTCCTGCGGATGCCGAGGCTTATGACTTCTCCGCGGAGAACGCTACCGAGTTATCCGATGTGGCGGACGGCGCCTTCTACACCGAAGCAGTCAATTGGGCCGTGGCCAGTGGGGTGATAGACGGCGTTGAGGCAGCTAACGGCAGTCGCGAGTTCCAGCCCGACCGCGCCGTGACTTTTGAGGAGGCTGCGGCGATGATTGCCAAGTATGCCAAGGCTCCCGACGGTGACGTGGCGGCGCTTGAGAAGTTCGTCGACGGGGGAGAGACCAGCAACTGGTCGCGCGGTGTCATGGCCTGGGCAGTCGAAGCCGGCCTTGTCAACGGTGAGCCGACCGACGATGGCCTCATGCTCCGTCCCGCCTCTGCCGTTATGCGCGAGCGCGTCGCGGGTGTGCTCGCAAACGCCATCGAACTGAAAATCGTCGGGTAGACGAAGTTTCGACGCACATCCTGTTGAAACGCAATCGATTCCGAAGGAGAACGCCATGCAAAACAAGCGTAACGGCACGTCAAAGCACTATTCATGCGCCAATAACCTCGCCGCCCCCGACTTGGTTGCTGCTCTCGAGGCAGCCCCCGGGGCGGCGGCTCCCGCCGCCAAGCCGGCCGCATCCCGCCCGCTCATCAGGCGCGGCTGCAGCTTCGTCCTCTCCGCGACGCTCGCCGCGGCGCTTTCGTGCATGACGCCCGCCGCGGCCCTCGCTTCCGACGCCGACGTCGCCGCCGACTGGGCGAGCGCCGCCGCCCAGCTCGACGACGGCAGCTACCAGCCCCGCAACTTCGCGACTGGCGATGGAGTCTCGTCCCTCGCCTCCGCCATCGCCGAGGACACCGGCTCGCTCGAGCCGCTGAAGGCCAAGTACGACCTGCGCGACCCCGACGGCGACGGCGACCGCTCCGACAGCGTGGTAACCCCCGTCAAGTCCCAGGGCATGTGGAGCACCTGCTGGGCCTTCGCGTCCATCGCCGCGAGCGAGACGAGCATCCTCTCTGAGCTCGGGCTGACGGCGGCGCAGACAGGGCTCGACCTCTCGGAGCTGAATATCGTCTCTTCCGTGTACAGGAACGACGGGGCGCCGGAGTCGGTCGTCGGCGCGGCCCAGGCGGGGGAGGGCTTCTACAACGACTCGGACGAGGTCAACCTTGGCCTTAATATGAGCGGTGCGTCCATCTTCTGTTCTAGCGTTTTCGCCATGGGCGTCGGTCTCCTTCCCGAGGAAGACGCGCCGTACCGCAATGCCGATGGGACGCAACTCTGCCTCGTTTCCAGCATTCCCGGCGAGAATGCCATCTATGCCTACTTGAACGACTACGAGATTGCCCAGTACAAGCTGAGCGGAGCGACGGTGGAGCCCTATGGTTACGCCGGCGACTATCTGGACCAGGACGGCAGCTGGGTTCGCGGCGATTGGAGCGTGGACGACGGTCTTTGGGACGCTTCGGCATACGCGCTCGAAAACGGCAATATCCTGCCCGAGGCCGTCAACAGGGACTCGGACGGGAACTACGTCTCGACCAATAAGGACGCGATCATGGCGGCGAAGGGCGAGATGCAGTATTACGGCCGGGCGATATCGATGGGCTATTACTACTCGCCGGAGTACGAGGACAACGCGAATTCTGCCTACTACTCGTACGACAGCCACTCGACCAACCACATTGTAACCATCGTGGGTTGGGACGACGACTACGCCGCGAGCAACTTCTCGGACGATCCCGCAAAGCAGCCGCCGGAAAACGGCGCGTGGCTGGTCAAGAACAGCTGGGGCGCCGAGACCGAGGAATACCCCAATAGCGGGACCTACGGGGTCGTCGAGGATGGGAAGGCGACCGGGTATTTCTGGCTTTCTTACTACGACAAGAGCTTGGCCGGGTTCGAGTCGTTCGACTTCGACGTCGACTCCTGCGGCGATGGCGAGGCATGCTATGCCGAGCAGTATGACTACATGCCCGAGAGATCCGTCATTGAGCTGGTGACCGACGCCCCGGCGAGCACCGCGAACATCTTCACGGCCGAGGGCGACATGTCGTTGCGAACGCTCGGCGGCATCACTTGCAAGCCCAATACCACGGTGACCTACCAGGTGTACCTGCTCGACGACGAGGCGGCCACGCCGACCGACCCCGGGCACAGCAAGCTGGTCTGCTCCTTCGATGAGACGTATCAATACGGAGGCTACCACCGCGCGACGCTTGCCGAGGGGGACTGGATCGCCATGCGCTCCGGCCAACGCTACGCCGTGGTGACCACGCAACGCTGCAATGACGATGGGAAGTGGTATCAGGGCGCGACGGTCAACTGGGCGCTTTACGGGACCGCCGCGCGCGATTCCCTCTTGGAGTCGGCAAAGGGGAGTATCAAGAACGCATATACCAATTCGTACTTCAAGAAGTACTATGAAGAGCACCGGGCGCAAGGCGCGGACGCGCAAACCGCCATCAATCTCGCACACAGCGAGACGGCGACGAAGCTGCAGGAAGACGACGTCGTGGCGTCGATCCAGAAGCAGGCCGAGACCTATGTCGACGCCCAGATTGACGCCACTTTTATCGCGAAGGTGAACGCAGGCGAGAGCTGGACGGGCGAGACAGTGGCGAGCGATGCGGCGGTTAACGCCGAGGGCGGCGCTGGCGCGTCGGGGGCGACCGAGTGGAGCGACTGGACGGTAGTAAAGGAAGCCGTTGAGCAGGGGGTTCCCGGTTACGCTGTGGACAACGCCTCGGTGAAGGCGTTCTCAGAGGTGCGCGACTGGGCGAGCGTGGGCGAGCTGGACTCGCTGGCGGGAGCTCTGGCGGCGGCGAAAGGCGTGCTTGCGGCGGCGGCCGTGAGCGCCGACGGGGCCGACGTGTACGCGTGCGACACGTGGATGACGCAGGCCGAGCGCGACGCGGCCGCCGCGGCGGTCTCGGACGCCGAGG
>CAVGAF010000055.1:0-12536 GCA_963627055.1 Butyrivibrio sp. CAG:318
GAAGACCCGCGACGGTGGGGGCGAGCAGCAGCGCCAGGCCGCAGTACCAGGAGTGCGTGGGCAGGCAGTTGTAGGTGTAGCAGAAGTTCCAGATATCGTAGGAGAGGATGAACACCCACGTCATGTCGGGCCACAGCATGTCCTGCTTTTTCTTGGACACGTAGATGCCCCACCAGCCGGTCATGACGAAGATGTTTAGGATGCCGGCGATGCCGTTGAACACGTTATGCCAGCCGCCGTACAAAAGAACGCCCTCTGAGGAGATCCAGGTGGTGTTGAAGGCGCGGACGGCGCTTTCGAAGTCGCTGACCACGGCGATCATGATGTTGATGGCCACGATCACGAACGGGAAGCACTTGAACCAGTGGCTCTTGCCCAGCGATCCCCAGTGGTACTTCAAGATGAGGAAGCCGATGCACCCGGCGGTGGCGGCGTAGAGCTTGGCGTAGTGGAACCAGCTGTTCATGTACAGGTACGTGGGGTTGTTGAGCGCCCAGTCGGCACCTGCCGCCGCGCCCGCGTAGATGGCGATGAAGTACGCCGTCAGGATGGCGGGAACCACGATGAAGATGGTGATTCCGCCGGCCTTGGTGCGCCTGGCGACCTCGTTCAGGCCGATGAGCGACAGAAATACGATCACCCAGCCTATCCATTGGTAGATGGCGGTGTCGCCATACACGTCGAATAACATGATGTCCTCCCTTTTCTTGCGGCAGGTGCGCGGGCGCTTCGCCTTCGCCTCGCCTGCCTGCTTCTAACCGGGCGCTGCCCGGGATTACCCTTATTCGTGAACGTCCTCCGCGCTGCGAACGTTCGCCGCGCCTTCGCTCGGGGCCACGCTGCATCCGCGTTCCATGTGCAGCGTCTGCGCGATGATGTCCTTGAGCACGTCGTCGTCGGCGTCGCGGTGCGTGCGGATGTACCCGCAAATCCCCAAAATGAGCACGTAGAACGTCTCGTAGAGATGATCGATTCTCACCTCGTGCAGCTTCGCGTAGTCGCGCACCGTCGTTTCGACGAAGAACGTCGCCGTGCGGTCGGCCACGCGGTTGATGAACTGCAGGTACAGCGAGGCGTTTTCCTTCGTGTCCAGCGAACGGCGGAAGCTCGATCCCTCGAACACCCCCAGCCGCATGACCTTCACCACGCCGGTAAGCGCGTTCTCGATGTTGCCGACCTCGCGCTCGCTGTCCCATAAGGCCAGCGACTCGATGTAGTCGGCGATGTAGTCGTCAAGCACGGCCGAGGTGACGGCCTGCTTGTCGGGGAAGTAGTGGTAGAACAGCGAACGCGTCATGGAGCATCGCTCGCTGATGTCTTTGACCGATGTGCGCGAAAGCCCCTGCTCCTCATAGAGCTGGCGCGCCGCCTCGACGATTTGCTGCCGGCGTTCGTCGCTCATCATGCCACCTCCCTAACAGGTCCCCTTTGCCTCGCCGCGTCCCCTTTGCGTTTCGGCATGTTCAGGATACGTATTGGTTTGACGCGGTGTCAATGAACAAATTTGAAGATTCGTCAAACCAAAGATGGAGAAAACGTGCTAATCTGCACGGTGAAAGTTCACCAACGCAACGAAAAGAATGCGAGAGTGAAAGGGGATCGCAATGAGCAGCGAAAAGAAGGGGACACGGCGCGCGCCGATCGTCGTGGGCGTCATCGTGGTGGTGTTGGCGTGCGCGGCAGGGGGGTTCTTCGTCTGGCACAACCAGCCGAGTTTCTGCAACGCCGTATGCCACGAGCCGATGGATTACTACGTTCAGGGCTACTTCGGCGAGGGCCAGGGCGCGACGTCGGCGCAGGCGGGGCTTGCCCAAGCGCACGCCAAGGCGGGCGTCACATGCCTTCAATGCCATACGGCAACCATTAAAGACCAGGTCAACGAAGCAACTGCATGGATGAGCGGAACGTATGAGACCTCAACGGAGGGCGGTCTTTCCCCGGCGCTCATCACCGCCGACAAGAAGATGTGCGCGACTGCCGGGTGCCACGACTGGAACGACGTGGTGGCCGCGACGCAGGATTGGGGCGGAGTCGCGGGCGTCAACCCGCACGTGTCCCATCAGGGCGAGGCCATCGACTGCAGCAACTGCCATCGCGTGCACGAGCAGTCGGTCATGTACTGCAACGCGTGCCATGACTACAAGGTGCCCGACGGATGGAGCGCTCCCGCGCGCAGCTAGCGCAGAGGAGTTGCGGGGAAGGAGATTCTCATGAGCAAGAAAACGGTTTCGGCCCTGTGCGCCGTCTGCCTGGGCGCCGCCGTGGCGAGTTGCACCTTGGCCGGCTGCGGCGCGTCCTATGAGGGCACGGGCAGCAAGGACGCGGCAAGCGCCGAGCAGTTGGCGCAGCGTTCGGACGACCCTTGGCGCGCGCCTATTGCCGCCGACGCGAACAAGGTGAGCGCCGTTGCGCTGAAAGACGGCGTTTACGAGGGCGAAGGCCTGGGCATGGCGGGCGTCATCGGCGTGAAGCTGGAAGTGAAGGACAACCGCATCACCTGCCTGGAAGTGACGCAGGACGGCGAGTCGCAAAGCGTCGGCGGGTACGAGGCGGTGCGCGACGGCACGTTCGCCGAACTGATCGAGGCGGCACAGGGAGCGGATATCGACACGGTGAGCGGGGCGACCATCACCACGGCGGGCGTGAAGGCGGCTGTTGCCGACGCCCTTTCCAAAGCGCAGGCGGACGGCGGCGCCACGGCCGGCAACCAAGGGTAAGGAGCGCATGATGAGCAAGAAAAGCACACGCGCGGCGGCAGGCATGTCGCGCCGCGATTTCCTGATGGGCGCCGCCACCATGGCCGGCACCGCCGCGGCGGCTGCAGCGGCGCCGTCGGCGGCCTACGCGGTCGGGGAGGGCGTTATCGGCGACTGGACGGCTGACGGCAGCAAGGATGTTTCCGTGCCCGACAGCAGTGCCGGCAACGCATCGGGGGCCGACGGCACCTACCGTGAGCACAATGCGGCCGCATTCCCGGCCAACGACGCGAGCCCCATCGCCCCGCGCGACGTTCCCGATGCGTGGGATTACGAGTGCGACGTGGTGGTCGTGGGCGCCGGCGGCGGCGGCCTGAACGCGGCGGCGCGTGCAGCTGAGCTGGGCGCGAAGGTCATCTGCGTCGAGTCGATGGGTCTGCACGGCGGCAACGCCCAGTCGGCCGGCATGTGCGCCATCCTAGGCGGCTATTCCGCTCAGAATGCCAAGCACTTCGCCTTTCCCAGCTACCCGTTCGACCCGCAGGCGCTCACCGACTGGGCGATGGACGAATACCATTACGCGGCCGACCCGAAGCTGATCTACCGCATCGCCGACGAGGGCGGCAAGTGCATCGACTGGATGGCGGATTGCGGCGTGCGCTGGCGTTTGGGCGAGGTGCCGGTGTACGTGTCGCCGAAGAACTCCACGCTCGACCACCACGTGCTGAAGATGAAGGACGCCACCGACGCCATGTTCGCGTTCGGCCAGCGTCACGGCGTGGAATACAAGTTCCAGTGCCCGGCCTGCGCGCTCGTGCGCGACTCTTCGGGCCGCATCGTGGGCCTGGTCGCCAAAGAGGAGTTCCGCCGCGAGGTGTATATCCACGCCAAGGCCGCGGTCATCCTGACGGCGGGCGGCTTCTGCAACAACAAGGCCCTGCTGGAGAAGTACATCCCCACGGCGGCTATGGGCTGTGCGTCAAGCTACCTGGTGGGCGGTGAGACGGGCGAGTGCTTCCGCATGGGCCTGGGCGTTAATGCCGACGTTTCGGGCTTCAACAGCTCCGCAAGCTTTGACGGCGGCGTGGACTGGGAGGCCGAAGGCGGGCAGTGGGCGCGCTTCCTCTACGACGGCATGACTCAGCTATCGCGCCAGCCGTGGCTGACTATCGACCGCGCCGGCAACCGCCTGCGCTACATGGACAGCCGCGTGGGCGAGGACGGCGCGAACGCCATCTACGCCTTGGGCGATCTGGCGACCATTCAGATGACGCCTCCGGGGCACCGCAGCTACATCATCTTCGACAAGCACTACGAAGACCATTTGGCGGGGTTTGCGCAGGAGCACTGCCGCAAGCTCATCACGCCCGACCTGGAGCAGATCGACAAGGTTCCCGAGCATTACCGCGACTGGCACAACGGCGTGCAGGACGCCATCGACGCCGACGTGCTCAAGCGCCGCGACACGCTCGAGGAGCTTGAGGCCGACCTGGGGTTTGCGCCCGGCGTCATGGTGGAAGCGGTGCGCAAGTGGAACGAATGCTGCGAGCGCGGCGAGGACGACTACATGTACCCGATGCCGGCCGAGTGGCTGCACGCCGTCTCCGACCCGCCGTTTTACGGCTGCCGCATCGGCGGCAACCTCTACGGCACGAAGGCGGGCCTGCTGATCAACGACCAGATGCAGGTCATGGGCACGGATGGCCTGGTCATTCCCGGCCTGTACGCGGGTTGGCATACCGCCGGCGGCGCGTGCGGCGAGAACAGCTACATCGGCGACCCGATTTTGGGCTCGCTCATGGGCGACGTGGGCCTGGCGTTCTGCGGCGGGTATCTGTGCGGGTCGTCGGCCGTCGAGCACGAGCTTGCGGGCGAGAAGTAGGGAAGGGGTGCTTATCATGACCGAATCAAAGCGCGCGATGGCGCGTCCGTACGCCATTTTGTTCGCGATGGCCCTGGTGGTGGCGGTGCTCGCCCGTGCGGGGCTTGCGATCATGGAAACGGCGGGCTGGCTGTCCTTCGACTACATTTCCTCGTCGGGCGTGCCCATGCTGGACGTCATCTGCTCTATTCTGACCGGATCGGCCCTGGTGGCCTTCATGTTCGCCGCGGCGCTCACACTCATGACGTCCGCTGCCGGCGTGGCGCTGCACGGGCTGCTGTTCTCGCGCGGCGTGGGCAGCGCCGGGCGTCCCGGCTCGGCGTTTCTGTGGGGCTGGGCCGCTGCCGCGGTGTCGCTCGTGTGCCTGCTGGTGGTGGCGAGCGGCATCCTGTCGGCGGTGCAGGTGGGCTCTATGAGCTCGAAGTTGCCGAGTGCCGTCGTGCTTATCGGCGCGGCCGTGGTGTTCACGGCGTTTCTGGGCACGCTTCTGGGCGCGGCTTCCCAGGTGGTGTGCGCATGCCTGTCGCGCAACTCCGGCAAGGCGGGCTGGAACCTGGTGGGCGCTGCCGCCGGCTGCGGCGTGGTGGTGATGGTGCTCACCGTGCTGACGTTTTCCTCCATCAACGTGGCAAGCCCGAATACGGCGGCCGTCGGCGGGCTGCTGGCGCTTGACGCGGTGGTGAACTTGGCACTGCTCTTCGGCGCGGCCCGGTTTACGAAGAAGTAGGGAAACGCTGGTTAGGGCGTCTTTGCGGGCGATGTGTCTTTACTGGCAAAGGCGTCCTTGCCGGTAAGGCGTCCTTACTGGCAAAACCTCCCTTGCGGGCAAAATGCTTGGCCCCGCGCGCTCTCAGTGAGTGCGCGGGGCTTTTTGCGTTTGCCGACGACGCTCGGGATGCAGCCGACTAAACGACAATCCAACCAGCCGGCTTGCGAATCGCGGTCTGCGAACCCATTCCGCTACCAGCCCTACTGTATTGATGGCCGCTTCGAGAAGGTTTGTTGCTCTCCGAAGCGGGTTTGCTGTCGCTGGCGGGGCTTGCCCGGCCCCGTCGCGAATTTTTTTGCGTGAAGTGCGTAGGTCTGGGGCGATTGGTCGGATACAGGCCGTTTCACACTTTTCTGACCTGGGGAAACGCTACCGGTTTCAGCCCTCTACTCGGCCGACACCGAGAAACCTACGCACTTCGTAATGGTTTTTGCCGCGATTGCCCCTGGCAAGACCGGTAATGGTAACTTTCGGTTCGCCGGCTGCTCCCTAGAGCTGTTTGCTCGTGGCGAGGCTCTCTCGGCCGCGACACTACCTATCGTTAGGGAGTTTAATCGCTATGCCCATTGTCGTTCTTCTGGAATCCAGGTTTTGCCCGACGCGTCGCCGCTCAAAACGGGGGAGAGCCATGCCGAGACTGCTGCTTCGGCGGCTTCGACGCTCGAGATCTCGCTTGGCAGGGAGGCCTCTTTAGCCAGTTTCGCGTAGTTGCCCGACAGCGCGCTCTTCCAGCTTGCGGGGACGGAGAACTGGTTAATGCCTTTTATTTGGCGAAGCCGGCACTCAACGGAGATGAGTTGCGACAGCTTGCTCGCGTTGACCTCCTCGTTAAGCATCGAGGTGACTAGGTCTGCCAGGTCCTTCACCCTCGACGATGGGCGCCCGTTGTAATCCTGCATGGTGGCGCATACCTTTTCGGCGATACGGTTTTCCGCGGTGTTTGTGAGATATCTGAAGGTCTTGATTCCGTCGATTTCGATTCTCGACACTGGTGCGATGACGTCGAAATCTTCGGGCGGCAGGGCGTCGACGACGAGATCGATGGAGAGGGTGCCTTTTCGAGACGTTCCTCCAAGCCAGGTTTCGAAAGTCACCGTGTAGCCCTCGCGGTAGTCTTGTGACGTATCGGTCGGCCTTTTGTTCGCGAAACGGAACTCGACGAAGTCATCGAGGTCGATAGAGGCCGCATCGATAAGCTCCTTGAGGGCCTCGTCGATGTCGGATGTCCTGCCGATTAGGTCTATGTCCCTGGTTTCGCGGGCGTTGGGAATGTGCGCGAGCATGCTTTGCCCGCCTTTGAGGACGAATCTCGGCTCGTCGGCGCTGAACACTCTGCAGAGGAATCGGTCGTGGTAAAAGGCCTGGATTGCCTTGTTGACGTCGCGCCCGGAGGCCCTGGCTGCGGCTTTGACGGCTTGCTCCATGGCCCGGTAGGTCTTGTATCTTGCTGCCATGCTGTCCTCCCTATTCCGACAGTGGCGCGTCTGCACCGTTTGCCCATGCTTCGATTCCGGCGATCTGCCGCTCCGACAGCCTTTGCATCGCCGGGGATGCGTTTCTGCCCACTACGTCCGCCGCGAACGACTCGCCGTCCCCCTTGCGGTAGCCGTTTCTGGCCGCGAGGGGCGCGAGGAGCTCGTGGCACCTTCGCCGGTCGAAGATGTGCCCCCGCGATGCCATTCCCTCGACGAAGTTCGCTACCAGACTCGGGTCCTCCTTCAGACGCACCAGGTCGGCGACGGTTCTTTCCGGGGACGTGGTCGGGATGCCGTCGATTATCATCACATCTCGCTCTTCTACGAGCCATGGCAGCAGGCGGATGTCAGTTCTGGTTGTGCGCCTGCCTTGGTTGGTTGCGAAGCAGTAGGGCTCTGCGTGCAGCTCCGTGTCGCCGAGGAGCGCGGCTGCCGTTCTGCATGCGGCGACGCAGTCCCGAGGCCTCGCTCTAAGACGGTCGTATGCTGTTTTACCTGGCAGGAGGGAAAGCCAGGCGGCCTTCAGCTCCGCAAATTCCGTGTCTCCGGCCGAGACGAAGCGGTATGTTCCGCGGGCCATGGGCTCTATACGGCCGTCGTGCGACATGCGGCCGAGTTGCACTCTGCTCACGCCCTCCGTCGCGGCTTGGGCGGTGGTGAACATGCCCCATTGGCTGGAGGCGAGTTCCGCCAGCGTAGATATGTTGTAACTTGTTTTCATGCTTGTATTGTATACATATTTGTATACAAAGTCGACAGAGAGTCGGCCCGAATGGGCGCGCCTACCCATGGGCGACGGCGGCCTGGATAGGCGCCAACTTATGGAGCAACAGTGGCTATAGACGAGTTTTTCGCGGCTGTTCCTGGCACCGACAGGATGGGCCAGGTGGCTTTCTAGATTCGCATGCTTTCTAGAGCGGCTTGAGGTCGGCGAATTCCTTTTGCCGTTCCCGCTCCTCGCGTTCGCGCAGGTCAGCAAGAATAACGCTTCCCACCTGGGCGATTGCAAGGCAGCGCTCGGGGGTGAGGCGGCTCCAGAGGAAGCGCTGCGCGATGTCGTCCACGCAGGCGGCGATGTCGCGCTGCATGTTCAGCCCGTCTTGCGTGACGGCGATGTAGACGGCCTTGCGGTCAGCTTTCGATCCCAGCCGGTGCGTCCATCCGCGCGCTTCCGTGCGGTCGCAGGCGCGCACGACGGTCGCCGGCGTCATTCTCAGCTGGCGTGACAGGTCCATCACGCGCAGCGGCTTTCCCTCCTCGCCGAGGCGCATGAGCACGCGGCATTCGCTGTAGGTCGCCCCTTCGCAGGCGCTCTCCAGGGATTTCTCCAGCTTGCGGCGCAGCACTTCGAAGGACGCGAGCGTGCGGCTGGCGAAGAAACGTCGCGACATCTCGCCGGAAAGCGGCGGCTCGATGGTGGCGCCTGCCATGATGGCGGCCTCAAGCACTGCGCGAAACGGCGCCGTTTGGGTGGGGAAGATGCGGTAGAGCTGCTCGATGATGGCTTTGTTGGCCTGTTGGATATGGGCGATGCCATCTTGCGTGATGCTCACCGGCACCGTGCGCGCCCCCGCTTCTTTTTCCCGGCGCAGCGCGAAGCCGTGCTCGGTGAGCACATCGATGGCTCCGGTCATCACATTCGGCTTCAAGTCGAGCATGCGGCAGAGTTCTTTTTGGGTGAGCGCCTCGGGCGAGGCGGCCGCGAGTTTTATAAGCACGCGATACTGGGAGCAGTTCAGGCAGCTGCCGTCGCGAAGTCCCTTGCGGAGACTTTCGTGCGCGAGCTCGAAAGCCACGAAGAACGACGAATCGAGCACAAGCTCGCTTTTGCTTTGGATGCCGGCGCCCCTTCCGTGCGTCGTCGGTTGCGTTTCGCGCTGCATGCATTACCCTTTCGGCGAATCCCTTACCCCGCTATGGTAGCGCAAGCCCGCTCCCGGTCCGCGCCGCGCAACCCAACGAGCGCAGATATTCCCCGGATCGCGTTTATGGGAGTCGTTTCGCTCGGTGGGTGTCTGCGCCAACCGCCCCTGACGCTTCCGTCGCTGCCCTGACGTCTGCCCCTGGCGATTCCGTCGCCGTCCCCGACACCTGCTCCGCCGGCGACGTCTCCCGGCCGATTCTCAGTCATGTCGAAATAAAGCAAATAAAATAAATAAACCGACTAAAGCGAATAAAACGACTAAAGTGGATAAAACAGATAAACCGACTAAAGCGAATTAGATTGTTTACCTTAGGTGGGATGAAGCGTGGCGAAAAGGATGACGAACCCCTTTAAGCCTACGGCCGGCGCCGAGCCGCCCGTTCTTGCAGGCAGGGACAGGGTTATAGAAGACTTCACCGATGGCCTTGATGAGGGGCCCGGTGCACCGGGTCGTCTTATGCGGATAACCGGTCCCCGCGGGTCTGGAAAGACTGTCTTGCTGACGGAGCTCGGCGAAATTGCCAGAAACAGAAAATGGACGGTCGTTGACGAAACGGCAAGCAAGGGACTTCTGGAGAGACTCGTAGTTGCCCTTGCTCCTGCGGATGGGGCCGATGCGAGTTTTTCGGCTGATATCGATCTGGGACTCGTGAAGGCTCATACGGGATTTGAATCGGCTTCGGCCGGAGCGCCTGACTTCAGGACGGCATTGACCGCTGCCTCAAAGAGGAAAAGCGGCGTGATGATCACCATCGACGAAATTCAGGAGGCCGATGAGGGCGATCTGGTGGAAATTGCGACGGCGGTTCAGCATCTCATTCGCGAGAAGAGAGACGTTGTATTCGTTTTCGCGGGTCTCACCACGGGAGTTCTCGATTTTATCAATAACCCGGTTCTCACCTTTTTGCGCCGAGCAACGTCCGAAGAGCTTGCCATCATTCCCGAGGAGGCGGTTCGTGAAGCGCTTCGTGAATCGTTTTCCGGAACGGACTTGGAGATTGACGGGGAGGCTCTTGCTGTCTCCTCTGCCGCGACGAGTGGATATGCCTACTTGATACAGCTTGTCGGCTACCATGTTTGGCGCGTAGCAAACAGGCATGCGCAGGAAACGAGGGTTGTGTCCTTGGCGGATGTGGACGCTGGCATACAAGAAGCGTTTAGAAAGTACGACGAGGCGGTCATAGAGCCGGCTTTGAGCGGGTTGTCCGAAAGGGCGACGAAGTTCTTGGTTGCGATGGCGAAATACGATGGCGTTTGTCAGATTCGCCAGGTAGCCGAGGATCTGAATGTTTCGGTGACCTCGCTGTCTTCCGCTCGGAAAACCCTCTTGTCCCGACAGGTCGTCGAGGCGCCCGCGAGAGGCTGCCTTGCATTTTCGATTCCCCGTCTTCGAGAATACTTGCGGGAAAATTCGGACGCGTTGATCGCTCGCTTCGGGTGATGACGGGGTATTTCGTGGCTTTTTGACGGGCGTTTCTGCGGTATAATCTGGGGAAACGGTTCCTTGTTGCAAGGGGGTTGCCATGGAAGTCGTACGTCGTGAGGATCGCGAGCGCGTCGAGCATGAGCTGCTCGTCGCCGATGCCGCTTTCGCTGACGAAACCGAGGGCCGCGCCCGTTCGTCCCATCGGGACTTTTTACGCACCGACTACCAGCGCGACCGTGATAAGATCCTGCATTCGAAAAGCTTCCGCCGCCTGTCGCACAAAACGCAGGTGTTCCTAGCGGCCGAGGGCGACCACTTCCGCACCCGCTTGACGCATACCCTCGAGGTGGCCCAGATTGCGCGCACCATTGCGCGGGCGCTCGGCCTCAATGAGGATTTGGCCGAGGCCATCGCGCTCGGGCACGACCTGGGGCATACGCCCTTCGGGCACACGGGGGAGGCGGCGCTGTGCACGTGTTTGGCGCGCCATCGGGGGATTGACCTGGCCAGCGACGAAGTTTCCCGCCAGTTCCACCATAACGTGCAGAGCCTGCGCGTGGTCGAGCGGATAGAAAACGGCGGCGCGGGGCTGAACCTGACGGCCGAGGTGCGCGACGGCATTCTGCATCATACCGGTGCGGTGCGCGCCGAGACGATGGAGGGCCGCATCGTGGCCACCGCCGACCGCATTGCCTACGTCAATCACGACATCGACGACGCCATCCGCGCCGGCATGCTCACCGAGGACGCGCTGCCGGCCTCCACGCACGCCCTGCTCGGCCCCGACCACTCCAGCCGCATCGAGACGCTCGTGCGCGACATGGTGGAAACTTCCGTCGCGCGCGACGACATCGCCCTGTCCGACCCCGTTTGGGGCGCCATGAGCGAGCTGCGCAGCTTCCTGTTCGCCAACGTCTACACCGCGCCGGCCGTGATGGTCGAGGTGAACAAGGCGAAACTGCTGGTCGAGCACCTGTTTGATTACTATGTCGGGCATATCGGCGAGGTGCCCCGGGAATACCGCGCCATATCCGAGGGCGACGACCTGCGCGCCGTGACCGACTATATCGCCGGCATGACCGACCGCTTTGCCACGGCCACGTTCATGCGCCTGTTCGTGCCGCGCGACATCGTGCGTTAGGCGGGGCGCCGGCGCCGCGGGCGAGGGGCGGTTCGCGGGGGGCGCCGCGGGGAGCGGGCTTCGCGTGAGGAATCCCCGCGTGGCTCCCTGTGCAAAGCGGCTCGCGGCCGCCGGCCCGCCTGCGCAAAGCGGCTTCGCCAACCAAGGGCCGCAGCCCTCAACCCTTTGTTGTGCGGCTGCGCAGCCGGTCGTATAATCGTGCGACCATGAAACTATCGAACGACATCCAACCGGCCTTCAAGGCGGCCGTTCCCATCATGCTCGGCTATGTCGCCATCGGCATTCCGTGCGGTATTCTGGAAGATTCCATCGGCATGAACGCCCTGCAGGTGTTTCTGCTGTCGTGCCTGTTCTATTCGGGGGCGGGCCAGTTCATGATTCCGAACATGTGGCTGGCGGCAAGCCCCATTGCCTCCATCGTGGCCAGCGTGTCGCTGGTGAACACGCGCCAGATGCTCTATTCGGCCTCGTTCGCGCCGCTTGTCGCCGGGCAGCCGCGGGGGCTGTCGTTTCTGTTCGCCGCGACCGTTACCGACGAGAGCTTCGGCGTGAACATGGCGAACTTCGCCACGGGGACGTGGAACGTGCGCCGCGCCACGGTGGTGAACCTGCTCAGCCTGACGTCGTGGACGCTTTCCAACGTGGTGGGGGTGCTGATCGGCAGCGCCGTGGGCATTCCGCTGGCCATCGCGTCGTTCGCCATGACGTCCATCTTCATTTGCCTGCTGGTCACGCAGAAGGTCACGTTCGAGAACGTGGTCGCCGTGGTGGTGGCCGTGCTGGGCGTGTACGTGTGCAAGCTCGTGGGGCTTACCGGCCCGGCCATCCTCGTGGGCGCGCTGTCCGGCGTTGTGGCGGCCATGCTGGTAAGTCAGCTGCGCCGCGATATGGATACGGGCGGTGACGACCGATGAGCTGGGGAGATTTCGGCATCATATTCGCCTGCTGCCTGGCCACGATGCTCGTTTGCCGCGTGGTCCCGCTGTTTGCGCTGAAGGGGCGCACGCTGCCCGAGGGCGTGGAGCGCGCGCTCGGATTCATCCCGCCGGCCGCCTTCGCCGCGCTGGTGGCGAACGATTTGCTCAAGCCGGGCATGTTCGACGCGGGCATTTGGCCCGCCGCAGCGCCGTTGGTGGCCGCCGTGGTGGTGGGCGTGGTCGCGTGGAAGACGAAGTCGCTGCTGTGGTGCGCCATCGCCGGCGTGGCGGCCTACGCGCTGCTGA
>CAVGAF010000056.1:0-12303 GCA_963627055.1 Butyrivibrio sp. CAG:318
GCGGAGTCGAACAGGCGGCACAGGATGACGGCGGCCTGGGCGCGCGTCAGCTTGTCATAGGTGCCGAACTTGTCGGAGCCCGCATAACCGGTGATCAGGCCGTTCGTGTTGCAGAACTCGATGGCCTCCTTGCCCCAGTCGGCGTCAGTCACGTCGGAGAAGGTGCTCTTCTGGGACTCGCTAGCCAAAATGCGGAACGTGGTGGTCATGGTGCCGGAGAAGGCGCCCTTGCCGGTGATGGTGACGGTGGCGATGCCGGCGGCGTTGTTGTTGGCGTACGCCACGTCGTACTCGACGCCCTCAACCAGCTCGGAGCCGTTGTAGCGAACGGTCACGCTCGGCTTGGCGGCCGTGCCGTCATAGATCACGGCAGGGATGTAGTCGATCGTGGCGGTGGCGTCCTGGGCGGCCTCGGTGATGTCGACGGCATCACGGAGCGCATGCTCGGTGGGAGCCAGGATGCTGCCCGCATCCTCGCCCAGAGACTGCAGGTACATCATGCCGCACTCGATCTTGGCCTGCACGTCGGCCTCGTTGTACGTGGAGGCGTCGGCGGTCGTCCACTCGGTTGCCGCAGCCTCGGTGGAGGTGTCGGAGCTGTCCCAGTTGCGCACGCCGTCCATGGCGTTGTCGATGGCCTCGGCAAGCTTATCGGACTTGATGTGATAGAAGTTGTCGTAGTAGTAGCAAATCCAGTCGTCCTGGTCGACGTACTCGGGATACAGGCAGCCGAGGATGCGGCCGATGTTCTGCGCGTTCTCGGGCGAGTTCATGACGACGCCGTACATGGAGCCGGCAGACCAGTTGGAGTCGACCACGTAGAAGCTCTTGTCCTTCATCTCGTCGGTCATGGTGTTCAGAATCGACGTAACGTCAGCAAGGTCCTCTTTGTTGGATTCATCGGTCTGGCAACCGACGAGGAGCAGGTCGGCCTGATTGAGCTGGGCAACGGTGCAGGTGGCAAGGCCGTTTTCGTCGACCTCCAGGCCGAGCTCGTCGATCAGGTTCTCGGACACGGACTCGCAAGCCTCAAGGTAGCGGTTCGTGGAAGCGGTGCCCTCGGAGTAGCCGGAAGCGATGATGCGGTACGTCTGGGTGGTCGGGTCGTAGCTGTTGATGGAGGCGACGACCTTCTGAGACTCGTCATTGGCGGCGAGCTGGGAGAGGATGTAGCCCTGGGTGCCGCGGATGTAGGACTCGTAGTCGGTCGCGATGTCGGTGGCGTTGCCGTAGCGCAGCTTCTTGGTGGAGTCGCTCGCGACGACCTTGTCAGCGGCCTCGGCGATGTTGTACATCGTGTCGATGAACTCGCTGTTGTCCGTCATTTTGTAATTCACGCCGATGGGGTTGTAGGTAACGCCCTTGGCAGCGGAGATGGCACCGGCGTAAGCGGCGGAAGAGTAGTCGGCCATCTCTCCGCCCCTGCTGACCATGGTGCCGATGACCACGTCGGGCAGCGCGTTCCACACGGCGTCGTCGGTGGCATCGGTGCCGTAAGCGCCCAGGGCGGCACGCGGGCCCATGGCGCCGGAACGGCTCTGGTTGATGATGCTCTTGCTACCCGAGGTGTTGTAGATGTAGTTGTAGAAGAACGGGTTCGGGTTGGTGTTGTAGGTGGTGGTGGCCATCAAGTAGTACTTCGGGCTGCCCCAGTCCAACAGATCGTCAAGGGAGTCGGAGGTGTTGCCGGTCTCCTCGATGCCGGACAGGCCGAGGATCTCGGGAGCGGGCTGCGCGGCGCGCGTGGCAGCGGCGGTGACGTAGCCGTCAGTGCTCAGGGCGTCGACGGAAGCGGTCTCATCGGCGAACGCGGTGCCGGCGCCGAGCGCGACGACGAGGCCGGTCGCGGCAACCATCGGGACAACGGTTGACCTGAGTTTCCAGTTCATAGGATTCCTTTCCTCTTGCACCTTGGCGGCGCATGTACCTTGCGGCTTATCGCCGCCCTTCAAGACGTTTCGCAAACGAGACGCCTTCTCGAACGTTTCACCGAAAAATAATCGAAGCGCTCGAGAAGAAGCCGCGAGACGAAAGCGCGCAAACTTCCCAAAAACCTGCTACGACAGGGAGATCACCCCCGATGAGCGGTAGAACTTCGACATATAGGTTCCCGCAGCATCGCCAAACGTGGCCTGCAGGCTTTCGTTGCCGACGTAATAGCCCAGGGCGTACGCGGAAAGCAGATAGCTCTCCAGGCCCCCGTCGGCCCAGCTGCCGAACATGCCGGAGGGCATCACGGAGATGCCGAACGCCTGCCCGACGTTGTAAAAGCCGTTGGCCAGGGCGGCCGAAGCGCTCACTTTGTCCGCGATGTCGCCGTTGCGCACGAACATGCCCGGGAACTTCGCGTCTCCGATCAGCGTGGTATCGCTGTTCCAGTTGGCCGAAGAGCTAAACCACAAAGCCGAGGGGGTCGAACGGCCGGCAACCTGCACGCCGACTTCAAGCCCGGTGTTGCTACCTGCGGAAATAACGCACGGTAGAGCCTGATTCGTCGAAACGGTCGCCGCAACGGGCGCATCGCCCTCGAAGGAGTTGTCGACGACGCCCGCGCACTGCAGGTAATAGTCCATGAGCAGAAAGCCCGCGTTTTGCCCCGAAAGGGAAAGTCCCACGCCCCCCGAGACATCCAAGACGTCGGTCGGGTCGGATAGATACCCCACCGATGCGCTGCTGAACGTGCGTGAGGACGGGACGGTAGAGGAAAGGGCAGAGGTCCAGCTGTCCACGAATACGGTCGTGTAGCGGTTGGCGGAAAGCTTCGCCGTCGCGGTTCCAAAACCGGGTTCCCCCTGATAAACATAGCCGAACTGGCTGCCATTGATGACCTTGTAGGAGTACCCGCCGTTGACGGACACGCACGCGTTGATAACCTGGTCGTGCAGCTCGATGAATTCGCTCGCGCTTTGCCTCGAGTCGTACGCGGAGGTTTCACCGGCCGCGGGGTGCATAAGCTCGCCCACCGTCGTGACGGCGGACATGAGATCGGCGTCGGTTGCCGTGGGCTCGTCGATGTCAGGCATGACGAGGACATCGCACGACACGCCGGCTTCGGTGAGGGCGTCCATCTCGTCCTGCGTGAGCGCGCGGGTTTCGGTGGACTGCAGGATGCAGGCCGGGCTTTGGGCCTTGAGTTCGCTCAGGATAGGGTTGCCGTCGTCGTCCCAACACGTGGCGACGTTCTCGAAACCTTCGCCGGGGAACGCGCCGGTCGAGGAGACCATCTGCTGAGCTTTGGCATCGGTGCCGACGAGCGCGCCCTGCCCGCAAAGCATCTCGACCAAAATACCGTAGCTGCCGGCGGCGGCGACGGTATGCACGTTTTCCGGAATCAACGTGGCGGCAGCCTCGGAATCGAAGACCTTCGTGCCGCCGCCCTTGCCCTGGGACACCTTCTGACTGTTGTCGGCGCCACCGCCGCCGCCAGCGGTGTCGTTGCTGGAAATCTCCGGGGTACGGCCCTTGGTGCCGTCTTCCTGCGTGCCCTGCGTGGCCTCGTAGTCGTGATTGGTCTGAGCCTGCTCGCGCTGTTCGGTCTGCTCGTCTTCCGTATTGGGGTTCTCGTCAAAGGTGGCTTCGACGTTCTCCTGCTCGGCGATGTTGTCGTTTTGGCTTTCGTACTTGCTGACGCGCGTGGGGTCCTCGGGAGCTTCAGGGTTCTCCTTGTAAAGGGGCTCCAGCGACTCGTCCAGCTCGCCGATTTCCTGATCGTTAATAAGTTCGTTGAGAACGTCGGAATTCTTGCACCCCGCCAAGCAGGGCACAAGGAGCAACGTCACAACACAAGAGAGCACAGCCAAGCTGTGCTTTTCAAGTTTGCGACATATGGCATTATTGGAGGTTCTGCACATATGTCCTCGGTCTGATTTGTTCTCAAAATCTGTTATGTCCTCGCCAGCATTATAGTTCAGCTGCTATAGTCGCGCACAAAAATATTATATGTTCCGTAGGATATTCGCCGAGCGGTATGTTTCCAGTGGCGAATATAGCTTGAGAGGGATATGCCACGGTGCAGAATCGAAGCGTATTTCGCACGCTTACGTCACTCGAAATCAACCCCATAATCTCGCGCAAAGCGCTCACAGGCCTCAAGCAATGCCGGAAAGTCATCCTGCAGGACCGACCAGATGATCTCCCGATTCACTTCCCCGTATGCATGAGCCAAGCGATTCCGAACGCCCGAAGCGCCGCGACGATCGAAACCGTATTGCTCCGATAAGTCATCGGATAGTTTCCCCGCCTCTTCGGTGACTCTCAGAACCCTATTCAAGATTCCTTCGGCGATCAGGTCGTCTTCGTCTGATTTCGGATCAAGGAATCGATCCCTGGTGAAGGAAAGCGATTCTATCTGACTGCAAGTCTGCGTGATGATGTCATATATCTCCTGCAACCGTGCGAAGTCGGTGCTTTTAGCGCTCATAAACCATCACCTTGTCTTGTTCAATCGCCTGCTTGAGAGAGACATTCTTAACATCGCGGGCAGACACAATGTCTACTTCCCTGCCAGTTGCTTTCTCAATGCGCTTTGCAAGCTGCGCGAGATCACGAAGATTGAAGGCATACGCCTCGTCGAGCTCTACGCGAACGTCAACGTCGCTCGCATCGTCAAAATCACCGCGGGCAAACGAGCCGAACAAGTATGCACGCGAAATGGCGGGAAACAGCTTGCATGAAGCGCCGACGGCATCGAAGACCCTTTTTCGCTCATCAAAATCAGACGGCTTCGCTAGCTGTTCTTCTTCATCACCGCATCCGCCGACGAAAGACAAGTTCAAGCAGCCCTCTTCCGAATGAACGCGGAGGCTGAGCCCCAAATTTTCCAAAGCCGAGAGAAGCGTCTGGGAAGAAACGCCCTTGCCATTCTCAAGAGCAGAAAGCGTGGCGTGGGAAACCCCGATGGATTGAGCGAAATCGTCCTGGGAGATGCCCTTGCTGCGCCGAAGGCCCTTTATGAAGGAACCGATTTTCTGAGCAGATAATTGCGACATGCTTATTCCCTTCATCTAATATTCTTGATACTTCGAGATACTATCAAGAATATTAGATGATTTCAAATGCCGCCTGCGGCAAATGCTGTTCTGGAATGCGCTTTGGACGGCGCCCCCGTTAACGCACGCGGCGCAGGATCACTGCGAAGGTCGCCAGGGCGGCGAGGGCGGAAAAAGCGAAGGCGAGATGGTATGGCAGCGCAGCGGTAAACGTTGAGGCCGCAGGAGAGGCCAAACCCGATGAGGCTAACGTTGCGGCGTCCGTCGCAGCGTCCAACGCGACATCGCACACGCCCGCGCTCGCGTCGGCCAGCCCCTTCCCCACTGCGATGAGCAGCACCATCGCGGATGTGCCCAACGATGCGAAGGCTTGCCGCGTCGCAATGGAAAACGAGCTGCCATGCGGCACGAGCGGGCGCGGCAAATCGGCCAGGCACCATTGGCTTAGCGGCCCGATGAGCGTGGACACGCCGCAGGCGCGCACGCCCTGGAACACAACCGCCATCCATAGCGGGGACGTGCCGTCTAGCAGCACCATCGCACAAGCACCGGCGGCCAGGGCCGCCCCGCCCGCCACGCAGACGCGCCGCGGGCCGAAACGGTCGGTCAGCACGCCCGCGAGCGGGTTGAGCACGAGCGCCGCCGCCGTGCCGGGCAGAAGCACCATCCCCGCCTCGAGCGCCGTCCCGCCGCACAGGTCCTCCACGTACAGCGGCACGACAAGCGTCACGCCCATGAACGACGCGAACAGGAGATTCAGCACCACGAACCCGTCGATATACTGGCGGTTCTTGAAGATGTCCATACTGATGAGCGGGTTTGCAATGCGCCGCTGCCGGAAAACGAAAACGAAAAGGCACGCACCGCCCACAAGCGCGGGCGCCCAGACATGCGCGTCAGCTGCACCGAAACTGCTGGCATTGGACAGCCCCAGCAACAGCCCGCCGAATCCGAGCGTCGAAAGCGTGAGCGAGAGCGCGTCGAGGCGCGCCGCGCGGTCAAGGGCGCTGCCCGGCCGGATGAGCGCCAGCGCGCACACGAGCAGCACCAACCCCAACAGGGCAAGCAACAGAAAGAAGCTGCGCCAGCCCCACATATCCACCATGACGCCGCCGACGGTCGGCCCGATGTTCGGCGCGAAGCCCATGGCCACGCCGCCGATGCCCATGGCGGTGGCCTGCTTGCCGGGCGGGAAGCTGGTGATGGCGACGTTCTGCATCAAGGGCAGGAGCATGCCCGTGGAAACCGCCTGCAGCAAACGCCCCGCGAACAGGCACGCGAAATTCGGCGCGAAGAGGCACAAAAGCGCGCCGATAAGCAGGCACGCAAGTCCGATGAGAACATGTTGCCGCGCACTGAAGCGCTTTGCCATCCACGTGATGGCCGGCACCGTCACGCCGAGCACGAGCATGTAACCGGTGGTGAGCCACTGGCCCAGCTCCACGCCGACGCCGAATTCGCCGACGATGGCGGTCATCATGGCATTGACGGCGGTCTGCGAGAGATTCCCGCAAGCCGCCGTCAGCACCACAATAGTGAACAGGGAATATGTAGCCAGCCGGCCTTGCATGCAAGCGGCCCGCGCGTCAGTTGAACTGCTGCTGGGTTTTCTCCAACCCGTCGGTCACCAGGCAAAGCGCGGCGCGGCTGCCCAAATCGCACGCCTGCGCGAAGTCGTCCGCCGCTTCCTTCTTCGGGCGTCCGAGCACCCAATCGACTACCGGCATGCGCCCCGGCGGGCGTCCGATGCCGCAGCGCACGCGGAACCAGTCGCGCGTGCCCAGCTTGTCGCAGATGGAGCGCAAGCCGTTGTGGCCCGCATGCCCGCCGCCGAACTTCACGCGGATGGTGCCCGGGTCGATGTCGAGCTCGTCGTGGATGACGATCAGGTGGTCGGGCTTGATACCGTAGGCGTTCATGAGCTGCTTCACCGGACCGCCGGACGTGTTCATGTAGCTTTGCGGCTTGGCCAGCACCACGTCATTATCGTGCCAGACGCCCTTGGCGGTAAGCGCGCCGCATTCGGTCTTCCAGTAGCGCGCGCCCGCGGCTTCGGCAACCAAATCTAGCGTGTCGAAACCGGCGTTGTGGCGCGTGTGCTCGTACTCCTCGCCCGGATTGCCCAGGCCGACGATGAGAAACATGGCTGCCTATTCGAACAGGCTCGCAACCGAGCCGTTGTTGTACACGTTCTTGATGGTCTGCGCGAACAGGGGCGCAAGCGTGAGCACCTTGATCTTGCCACTCTGGCGGTCGAGCGGCACGGGCACGGCGTTGGTGACCACGACCTCCTCGATGCAGCTATTGGCGATGCGGTCGTAAGCCGGGCCGCTGAACAGGCCGTGGGTGGCGCACGCGTACACCTTCTTGGCGCCCTTGGCCTGAAGCGTGGTGGCCGCAGCCACGAGCGAACCCGCCGTGTCGATCATGTCGTCGTTCAGGATGCAGACCTTGTCCTTCACGTCGCCGATGAGCGCCGTGATTTCCGCCTGGTTGTGCTTGGGGCGGTCCTTGTGCATGATGGCGATGTCGCAGTCGAGCAGCGTGGAGAACTTCTTCGCGGCCTTCGCGCGGCCCACGTCGGGGGAAACCACGCACAGATCGGCGGCGTCGAAGCCCATCTGTTTGAAGTAATCCACGAAGATGGGCATCGCGGTCATGTGATTGACCGGCGTGTCGAAGAAGCCCTGGATGGCGTCCTGATGCAGGTCGATGGCGATGACGTTGTCGGCGCCGGCGGCGGTGAGCAGGTCGGCCACGAGCTTGGCGGTGATGGGTTCGCGCGGAGCGGCCTTGCGGTCCTGGCGGGCATAGCCGTAATGCGTGATGACGGCGCTGACGCTGTGGGCGCTGGCGCGCTTGGCGGCGTCGATCATGATGAGCAGCTCCATGAGCGCGTCGTTGACGTCGAAACCGGTGGCCGATCCGCACACCGACTGCACGATGAACACGTCGGCGCCGCGGACGCTTTCCAGGTAGCGGGCGTAAATCTCGCCGTTCGCGAACTTCTCCAGCTTCACATTGCCCAGAGAAACGCCCAGCTCACGAGCAATCTCGTCAGCAAGCTCGGGGTTGGTGGAACCCGAGAACAGGGCCATACGCTTCTTCTTTTCCATCTCCGCAGTCATGCGCGTGCTCCTTCGCATCGCCTAGATTAGTTGTCAGATAGCGGCTATTCTACTCGCCCGCGGCCTGCTTGGCGCGCTTCTTCGCAGCCCATCCGGGAATTTCCACTTGCTCGGGGCGCGTCAGGGCCAAGGAATCGGGCTGCACTTCCTTGGTTATGCAGGAGGCCGCGCCGATGATGGCCCCCGCGCCGATGGTGACCGGCGCGACCATCATGGTATCGCTGCCGATGAATGCATCGTCGCCGATGACGGTCGGCCACTTCTTCTTGCCGTCGTAGTTGCAGGTGATGGAGCCCGCGCCGATGTTGACGCCGGCGCCCATGGTGGTGTCGCCGATGTAGGACAGGTGCGGCACCTTGCTTCCCGCGCCGATGGTCGACTTCTTGATTTCCACGTGCGTGCCGGCCTTCGCCCCCTCGCACAGATGCGTGCCCGGGCGCAGGTAGGCGCGCGGGCCGGCGGTCGCCCCCTCGTCGAGCTGCGCCTCGATGGCGACGGTCTCCTCGATCGTGCAGCCACGGCCGACCTTGGTGTCGGTCAGGCGCGAGTTCGGGCCGATGACGCTGTCGGAACCCACCGAGGTGGCGCCCATGAGGAAGGTTTGCGGCAGAAGCTCCACGTCGGGCTCGATGGTGACGTCCGGGCCGATCCACACCTGGTCGGGATCGGTCATGGTGACGCCCGCCATCATGTGCGCGTGGTTGATGCGGCGCTGGGCGGCCTTGGTGGCCTCGGCCAGCTGCACGCGCGAGTTCACGCCAAGGCACTCGGTCGCGTCGTCGGTGGGAAGCGCGAGCACGGCGCGCCCGGCCTTGCGGCAGATTTCCAGCACGTCGGTGAGGTACAGCTCGCCCTGGGCGTTGTCGTCGTTGACCTGCTTGAGCGCCTCGAACAGAGCCCGCGCGTCAAAGCAGTAGAAGCCGGAATTGCACTCGTTGACGGCGGCCTCTTCGGGCGTGGCGTCCTTCTGCTCGACGATGCGCTCGACATGCCCCGCCTCATCGCGGATGATGCGGCCGTAGCCGGTCGGGTCGGTAAGCTTCATGGTCAGCACCACGACGGCCGCGTCGTTCTCGTCGCGCACGGCGGTCAGGCGCGCGATGGTCTCGGGCTTGATGAGCGGGCTGTCGCCGGTGAGCACCACGAGCGAGCCGTCGAAGTCGGCCAGGGCATCGGCGCACACGAGCACGGCGCCGGCGGTTCCGTCGCGCTTCTCCTGCACGACCACCTGCGTGTCGGCCTCGACCAGCGGGATGACCTGCTCTCGCTCGTGGCCCACCACGGTGATGACGCGCGCGGCGCCGGCGGATTTCGCGGCCTCGACAACCCAGCGCACGAGCGGGCGGCCCAAAACCTCGTGGGCGACCTTCGGCTTCTTCGACTTCATACGGGTTCCGGCACCTGCGGCCAGCACGATCGCGGCGGCTTCCATGGCTATCCTTTCGCTGGGTAGTAGTACGTAAGGCGAAAGTATACTCCAAGCCGAAGCCGCGGGCGCACCGTCTGCGCAGCTTGCGCACACCGGGACGGCCGCCCGGGCATATGGGCGGCGCTCACACGGGCGGAAAGCGCGTTCGTTACGAGCTAACGGCCCTCGGCCTGGCCCCCGGCCTCGCCCCCGGCCTCGCCCAGGATCTCGCTGGAGTCGAGCACCGACTCGCGCGCGGCGGTCGGCAGCGCGTCGGCGTCGTCGGAGGTCTCGACGAAGGCGACGCCGCGCTTCTGCGCGCGCCGCGCCTGCACCAGCAAAAACGTGAAGCCGACGACGCCGGCCACAAGAGATGCCAGCAAAATGCCGAGCTTGGCCGTGGCGATGAGCACCTCGTCGGCAAACGCGAGGTTCGCCACGAAAATGGCCATGGTGAAGCCCACGCCGCCCAAGATGGAAGCGCCCAGCATATGCAGCCAATTCACGTTCTCGGGCAGGCTTGCCAGCTTGGTTTTCACCACCAGGAAACTCATGGCCATGATGCCGATGGGCTTGCCCAAGACCAGGCCGAAGAACACGCCGAAAAACACCGGCGAGGCGAACAGCGATGCCACGTCAAGCCCGGTGAAGCTGACGTCGGCGTTGGTGAGCGCGAACAGCGGCAGGACGGCGAAGTACACCCACGGATAAAGCTTGTGCTCGAGCCTCGTGGCCGGCGGGACCACCTCGCGCGCCACGTGCGAAAGATGCTCGACCGTCTTCATGTAGCCGGCCTGCCCGAGTACCGGCGCCTCGGGGTCGTAAGCCTCATGCGCCTCGCGCACCTTCGTTCCCGACCAGGCGGAAAACGTACGCAGATTCACGCGCGAGCCGGAAGGGATGGTGAAGGCCAGAAGCACGCCGGCGATGGTCGAATGCACGCCGGACATGTAAACGCAGTACCACAGAACGCACCCGATCAGGATATACGGCGCGAGCGAATAGATGTGCCCGCGGTTCATGGCGATGAGCACGATGAGCACCACGCCGGCCGCCGCAAGCCAGCCCACCGAGGGCGACTGGCCGTAGAAGATGGCGATGACCAGGATGGCGATGATGTCGTCGGCCACGGCGAGCGTGCTTAAAAACACGCGCACGCCGGCCGGAACGCGGTTGCCCAGAAGCGCCAGAATGCCCAGCGCGAAGGCGATGTCGGTCGCCGTGGGCACGCCCCAGGCGCCGGCGGTTTCGGCATTGCCCAGGTTAAAGAGCGAATAGATGACGATGGGGGCAGCCACGCCGCCGACGGCCGCCATGATGGGCAGCAGCGCCTGGCGGATGTTGGTCAGCTCGCCCACGGTCACTTCGTACTTCACTTCCAGGCCCACGAGCAAGAAGAAGACGGCCATCAGCACGTCGTTGATGATGTGCGCCAGCGACATCTCCTTCTCGGCGTCGCCGAAGCTGACGCCGACGTGCGTATGCCAGAATTCCAGGAACGGATCGTAGGCCGCGGTGTTGGCCACGATAAGCGCAACCACCGCCGCAAGCAGCATGACGCCGGCGGCGCGGGTGGAGGAATGGGTGAGCTGGATGAGCTTCTGGTAGCGGCTTTGATGGCCTTGAACCTCGGAAATGTAGATGCGGCTGTCGGTCATGTCCCTGCTTTCTGGTCGGTGATTGCGCGGGCGCGCGAATCAGGTTCACGACAGTCTACCAAAGCCGTTTTGGCCACGCCCGGAGACGTGGTCCGAGCGTTTTCAAATCGTTTCCGAATGATGGGAAAATCGCCGGTAAAAACGGCGCAAAGTGCGCTATGCTTGTCTCAACGGTTCGACGAAAGGAGTTGGCCAGCCCCGCAACTCGCAATAGCCTTTACGGCTTTGAGCAGGCCTTTTTCCAAGTCGAACTTTTTTGTCCCCACGAGGAGAGGTGGTTATCATGACCATTACCGTCACCGGACGCAAAATGCCCGTCACCGAAGCTTTGCGCGGCTACGCCGAGGAGAAGATCGGCAACTCCATGAAGGTCATGGACATCAATCCGCTCGACGCCGAAGTCGTTCTGCAAATGGAGAAAAACCCCGCGAACGCCCTGCCGGCCATCTGCGAGGTCACGCTTCGCACCAAGGGCCATATCGTGCGTGTGGAGGAAGCCGAAGAGGACATGTACGCCGCCATCGACGTGGCCGCCGCGAAGGTGCTGCGCCAGCTGCGCAAGTTCAAGACCCGCGTGCTCGACCGCAAGGTGCGCGAGGACGCCGTGGCTCCCGTCGCCGAATTCGATCCCGACAGCCTGATGGCCGAGCTTTCCGCCGATGACGAGGTCGTCCGCGTGAAGGAAATCGAGTTCCAGCCGCTGACCGAAGAGGAGGCGCTCGTGCAGATCGACCTGCTCGGCCACGACTTCTTCGCCTACACCGACCGCGACACCAACATGGTCAACGTCTTGTACCGCCGTGCAGGCGGTGGCTACGGCCTGTTGAAGCAGAAGGATTAACAGGCTGCTGAACAGCAAATATGCTGAATGCCGGCAGGCCGGTCCGCACGCGGGCCGGCCTGCTTTTTTGTGGTACCATACCTGCATTGCAACCTATTGAAAGGAACGCCGACATGGCTACCATCGACACCGTCAAGGAAGTCCTGGAAGAGAACCTCGACATCGACCCCGAAACCGTCAACGACGAATCCACGTTCGATTCGCTGGGCATCGACTCGCTCGACATGGTCGAGCTCATCTGCGACCTCGAGGAGAAGTGCGACGTCGACTTCGGCGAGCC
>CAVGAF010000057.1:0-4799 GCA_963627055.1 Butyrivibrio sp. CAG:318
GCGTTTTCCCAGGTCAGAGGATTTCAGGTTTCGCGGCGGGGCCGAAAATGTAATTGAGTGATAAGAAGAAAGCGGCTCCCGGGGCAACTAACCACCCGCAACAAGATTTCGTCAACCCCGATTGCATCCTTCGACTGCTGCCAGAAAGCGCTCGAAGGGCGGCACCTGTTTGCAAAAGAGCGGGCCGATGCCGCCTGGTGGCAGCATCGGCCCGCTTAGATACGCTTACGCGTAGCAGATTTTCCCGCAAAACCTTAGGCTTCGCCGGTGGCGGCCAGGCGGCCGGCGCGACGACCGAAGGTCATCGTGCGCCCGCAGGCCAGACCGGTGAACAGGTTCGGGTAGCTCACGCTGAAGAAGCCGCCCGAGCAGTCGCCGGCCATGTAGAGGCCCTCGATCTCGGTGCCGTCCTCGCGAACGGGATGCATGTTCGTGTTGATACGGATGCCGTCGAGCGTGGCCAGGAACCAGGCGCCGGTGCGGATGCCGTAGTACGGCGGGGTCTTCAGAGCCATCAGGCGGTAGGGCTCCTTGTTGTAGTCCTCGTCCTTGCCGGCCTCGGCCATCTCGTTGTAGCGGTTGAACGTCGCAACGAAGTTGTCCACGGGGATGTTCAGCTTCTGGGCCAGCTCCGCCGGCGTGTCGGCCTTCATCAGGAAGCCCTTTTCCTCGAGGCTTTCGAACAGGGCCGGCATGTCGTCGATGGAGCGGTTCGAAGGCGAGCCGTTGTCGAACGGATACAGACGGCAGCAGCCGACCTCGTTCATCTGCTTGACCTGCTCGCGGTAGTCGCTGTCGAAGATGTCGCAGTAGGTGTGACCAGGCTGCATGATGGTGGAGTGCAGCATGTAGTCGTACGGGCCGGACTCGTTGCAGAAGCGTTTGCCGTTGAGGTTGACCTTCATGAACGGCTGCTCGCCGAACCACCACCACTCGCCGACGATGCCGTCACCGGCCAGCTCGTCGGGCTTGACGCACGCACGGTTGAACGTGCAGGCGGCGCCCAGCGGATCCATCTCAGCGCCCACCCACAGCGCGGCCTTGATGCCGTCGCCGGTGGGGTTGCCGCCCTTGCCGGAAGCCGCGATGCGGATCTTCTGGTTCCAAGGCTGGCGTGCCTGCATCATCTCGACGTTGTTGCCGTAGCCGCCGGTCGTCAGGATGACGCCCTTGGGAGCCTTGATGCGGATGTAGTGGCGATCCTTCACGTCGCGGGCGATGACGCCGACAACGCGGTCATTGGCGTCCTGCTCCAGCTTGACGAACTCGGTCGCCCAACGGAACTCGGCGCCCTTCTCCTCGGCGTACTCCATGAGGGAAACGCCGAAGTTGAAGTTCTTGTCCTGCTTGCCCAGCTCGGTCTTGTTCGGGCTGTGGCCGGTGGCGTAGGCCTTGTCGCGCGCGCCCTGCCCCTCGGTGCCGACGGAACCCTCGAAGTCCATCCGCAGGCGGCCGTCGCGCTCGACGATCTCGGTCATCCAGTCGACCATGTCGCCGGACTCGTCGCACCACAGCTTCACGAGGTCGTAGTTGATGAAGCCGTTGGCGTAGCGGACGATGTCCTCCATGGCTTCCATCTTGTCGATCTCGAACTGCGGATACTCGGCGAAAGAAGCCTTCTGCAGCTTGGAGTTGATGGAGCCGATGTCCTCACGCGGGGAGCTCACCTTGGTGGCACGGTCGATGCCAAGCACCTTGGCGCCGTTCTCGGCGGCAGAGATGCAGGCCGGCAGGCCGCCGGTCTTGCAGCCGCACACCACGACGTCGACCTCGATGGTCTCGGTGATGTCCTTCTCGGCGATGACAGGGGCCTCGCCGAGCCAGCTCGGCGTGCTGGGCAGTTCGCCGGCAGAGGCGCTGACGGCCTCTTGGCCCTCGGAGACCGTGGTGCCGTTGCCGCAACCGGACAGCGCGCCCATGGCGGCGGCGCCGATTGCCGTGATGCCGGCGCCCTTCAGGAAGGTGCGGCGATCGAAGCCGTTAGTTTGCTGCGTCATGCGGAGTCTCCCATCCCTCGGGCACGTTCAAGCTGTGGCACTGGGCGCACATAAGGACGCTGGTCTCGTGAACCTTGTGGCAATCGCCGCACTCAAGGGCCAGGTCCTGGTGGCTGCTATGCGGGTTGTACTTCTCGTCGTTGCCCTCGAAGCCCCACGTGTTCGCCACGACCTCTTCCATGTTGTGGCAGCCGCTCTTTGCGCAGAACTCCTCGCTGGCGGTCACCTCGTCAGCGGCCAGATGCGTGCCGTCGGCAGTCATCTCGAAGCTGTCGGCGGTCCACTTCATAACCTCGGTGATCTGATCGTTGATGATCGGCTCGTGGCAGCTGAGGCAGTTCTTGCCGGCCTCGGCGTGCGCGGTCACCAGCATGCCGCTGTTGCCGCTGTAGTAGCTTTCCACGTAGCTGTCCATCGGCTTGTGGCAAATGGAATTGCAGAAGCTGGGCTGCTCATGCCACACCCAGAAACCTGCGCCAGCCACGATGACGACGACGGCGATGACGCCGCCGACGATCCAGCCTCGCTTGGCCTTGCGCTTGGGTGCGGGCGCGCCCGATTGCGCATCGGAGCCTGCGGCGCCGGCCGCGGGCTGGCTGGTCTTCTCGTCTTCAGCCATAGGGTCCTCCTTCTTGATTCGCTTTCCCTCTTCCGACGCTTGCCATAGTGCGCCCGATCACGTGCGCGCGCCTAGTACCCCCGGGGGGTGAAGTTGATGTTTTCCCTGATGAATGTGGGGTAAGGATGATGTTTCGGAAGGCTTGGGGATGATGGTGCCGAAGACGGCGAGACGCCCTTCGGGTCGGTCCCGAAGGGCGTCTCAGTTGCGCGGTTTCACGCGGAATCTCTGTGGTTTGCGGGCTTTTCGGGGGGCCTGATGCGCTTGCGATGGGCGGCCTGCCGCCGCTGCCGGACCCTGACGCCCGCGTGCGAACCTTAGTCGATCGCGATGCTGCGACGAGCCTCGGGCTCGGGCTTGGCGACCTTCTTCGGCACGTCGATTTGCAGCGTGCCGTTTTCAAAGCGGGCCTTGATATCCTCTTCCTCGATATCGTCGCCCACGTAGAAGGTGCGACTGCACTTGCCGGTGAAGCGCTCCTGGCGCACATAGGTTCCGCTGCCCGACGTGTCCTCGGTTTCGGACTTGGTCTCGGCGGTGACGGTCAGATAGCCGTCCTTCAGCTCGGCCTGCACGCCCTCCTTGTCGAAGCCCGGCAGGTCGATGATGAGCTCATAGCCGGCCTCGGTTTCCTTGATGTCGGTGCGCATCAGGTTCGGCGCGGTTTTCACGCTCGGCGAAGCCATCGTGCCGAAGAAGTTGTCGAAGGGGTCGGCCATCAGGTCGTTGAAGAAGCCGCGATTGCTACGAGTAGGTACCAGCATGGACATCATTGTCATCTCCGTTTCCCGGTTGCCGGAGACGCCGCCTGCCCCGATTGCTTCGCCGCTTGGAAACCTTGGTTCCTCGCGTTGGCGACGGCGTGCCGTACAACCACTTTGCTGCTTTCGCGCGGCCCTTGAAGGGGTCGCGTTCCTTTTGAACACTTGTTGTTATAGTCCCGGAATTAGCACTCTGCAAGCGAGAGTGCTAACGCGTTACCTTCGCGTCATCGGCGTGTCACGCAGCGGGAACCCGTGGCGAAACTGTGCACTCCATATCCCGTTCACCAACTTTTAAGGCTTCTTTCAGAATGCGCGCGTACTATAACAACTGTTCCTTTCCCTTCCCTTTAAGGATCGCGTCCTTCCCATCCGCGATCCTGCCGGGGTGCGGAGTTCCCACCGACTCCCGGCACTAAGGAACGCGCGGGATTCCCACCTGCGCGATGGCTGCGGGGCCGCCTTCCCATCCATGCCCCGCAGCCGGCGGGGGCGCATCCTTCCCAATAGCGCCCCCGCTTTTTCTTTTCGCTTTCCCTTCCCTTTGGCTTTTGCTCCGCAAGGCGAACCTTGCCGCAGCGAGTCGGCGTTGCGCCTTCGGCGCTGTCGGGTATCGCGCGAATCCCGCGCTTGGCTACGGATTTTGGACGCAGGTGCAAGCAACGGTGCAACCGGCCATCGCGTTCGGCTACCATGGGCGCTGTCGAACGAAAGGGGTTTCCATGCGTGCAACGCCGCGTCTTTCCAGCATCGAGCAGGTATCCGAGGGCTGGATCAACAAGTACATCCTGACGTACGCCCTGCCCGACGGGACGTCGTTCCAATACGAGAGCGCCTCGCGCAAGAAGTTTGCCGCCTACCGGGCCGAACTTGAGGTCTTGGAAGCGCGCAGCTCGGCCATTATCGAGGCCATCGATGCCGGTGCTGCCGATTTCGGGCATGCCGCGGCCACGGCGGCGCAGGCGGGCGCCGGTGCGCGCCGGACAGCCGACGCGGTTTCCATCGTGCCGCAGACTGACGACGGGAAGCTCGTGCTCATCCGCGAGTTCCGCTACCCGCTCAACAGTTGGGTTGTCGGGCTGCCCGCAGGGCTTGTGGAGCCGGGCGAGGACTTGGCCTGCGCCGTCGATCGCGAACTTCGCGAGGAAACCGGCTACGCGCTGCGCCGCGACATCCCCGAGGCCGAGGCGCTCGAGCTGCTGCCGCAGGCGGGCCATTCGTCGACCGGGATGAGCGACGAATCGGTGCAGACGGTGTTCGCCCAGGTGACGAAGGCCGGAGAGGCAAACCCGGAACCGAACGAGTTCATCGAGGTGTTCACGTTGCCGCTGGCCGACGTGGGGCGATTCCTGCAGCAAAACAAGCTGCCGATGGGCACGCGTCTGCAGTTGGTTCTGGAGATATTCGCCCGAACGCAAAAGT
>CAVGAF010000057.1:4962-6237 GCA_963627055.1 Butyrivibrio sp. CAG:318
TCACGCACGAAGGCGCCGAAGGTGGGCGCATGCACGTAGTGGGTGCCGCCCTCGTTGCAGGCGATGCCGACATGGCCGTTGTAGCCGTCGCCGTAACTGATCCACAGCACATCGCCCGGCTCGGCTTCCTCGACGGGAAGCGCTGCGGCGGCGGAATAGTACAGCGACTCCGTTTGATGCGGCAGGGAAATTCCCACCTGCAGATACGCCCAGCGAACCAGGCCCGAGCAGTCGAAGGTCTCGGGGCCTTCGGCGCCCCACACGTACGGGCAGCCGATGCGGGAGAGCGCGTAGTCCACCACCGACCCGTTCGACGGGATGGCCACCGACGGGATGCTGTAGGCGTACTGCTTGCGAACGGCCGCCGACGATGCGGCGGCCTCTTCGGCGCGGTCGCGGTCCTGCTCGGCCTCGAGTGCCTCCTTCGCCTCCTGGTCGAGCTGCTCGAGGATGGCCTGCATGTCCTGCACTTTCTGCTGCGCCTCGTTCTTGATGCGCTCTGCTTCCTCAGCCGCTTCCGCCGCAGCCTGTTCCTGCTCTTCCAGCTCCACCTTGTCGTCGGAGATTTGGTCGCGCAGGGCGCGGTTCTCCTCGATCATCTTCTCGTCGTTTTCGTTGAGCGCCTGGTACATGTCCAGCCCCGTGGCGAATTCCTTCCACGACGCCGAGCCCATGAGCAGATCGACGAAGGTGAACTTGCCGGCCTTGTACATGCCGACGCAGCGCTTGGCCAGGCGATCCTGCAGGACCGCGATGCGCTCGTCGGCGCTGTCGATGCGCTGCTGGGCGTCCTCGACCGATTTGACGGCCTGCTCGTGCTCGTCGAGCGCCGTGTAGTACTTCTGCGCGGCCTCGGCCAGCTCGTGCTGCAGCGACGTGACGCGCTGGTAGACGGCATCGGCCTGGGCGAGTTTTTCCTCGGCGGTCGGCTCGTCTTCCTTGGACTCGTCGGAGTCCTCGTCTTTGTCGGCGTCCTGCGCATCCTCGTCCTCGTCAGCCCATGCGCGACCGAAGCCAAGCAGCGTGGACGCGCCGAAAACAGACGCGGCCGACACGAACAGACGACGGTCGATAAGCTGGTTTTTGGACATGCGGAAAACACCTCGAAACAACGCCGACGCTCCCCTCGCGTGCGGCGATTTTGATCGCTTGCATAATTCAGTATACGGAATCGCACCTGTTCATGCGCCGCATAAGCCAGATTATTCGCAGGGAAGGGACGATTTCTCCAAGAAGCTTCGACAATGAAGGAAACGGGAGGGATCGGGCAAGGAT
>CAVGAF010000057.1:6300-12159 GCA_963627055.1 Butyrivibrio sp. CAG:318
CTACTTCTTGGCGTCGTCGAGGACGTTGAGGGCCGCGTTGTAGCCGCCCGCGCCGTAGCCGAGGCATTTCGAGACGCGCGCGATGGTGGTGGCCGAGGCGCCGGTGAGCTTTTCGATGGCGGCATAGGATTTCCCGGCGTCGAGCTGGCGGGCGACGGCCAGGCGCTGCGACGTCTCGCGGATTTCGCGAACGGTGAACAGGTCCTCCAACAGCGAGAAGATGGTGTCCGGGTCGTCAAGCTTCGCCAACACGCGCAGCAGGTCTTCAACCTCCGGGGTTCTCAGCTCGCTCATCCGTTGCACCTTCCTCTTCGCAGCTTCGACGGTATTGTACTCCATCATGCTAAAGCACCCCGGGCAATCCGCGAACGGCTGCGCGACTTCTCCGCAAGCGTGCGAAGGCGAGCCCGCGGGAAATCCGCAGGCTCGCCTTCGCGTGTTGATCCCGCTGCAGCGAGATCTGGCGTTTTGCGCCGCGCACCGCGTGAGGGCGGCACCGCCGGGGTTGCCCGGCGATTCCCTAGCGCATGCCCACGCGCACGTCGCCGCCCTGGCCGGCCGGCATCGCGCCGCCGCCTGCGCCTAAGCCACCCATGCCGCTCGAGGCCGTGGTGCTCGCCGTCAAGCTCGTGGACGTGCCGCCGTCAACGGTGCCCGTCGAGGTGAAGCCGTCGGCGTTCGTCCCGCTCAGGGTTCCGCCGATGACCAGCGAGCATTCGCCGCCCTCCGTGAGCGCAGGTCCGGACGCCAGCACCATGCCGAAGCTCTTCGTCGCGGTGAGCGACGCCACCACATTGCCGTCGGCGTCGGTGATTGCGACCGTATCGCCGGCCTGGCCGGAAGCGCTCGTCGTGAACACGAAGGGCTGCGTGCCGCCCGTGAAGTTCTGCGCCATCTCGGTGGAGCCGACCGCCAGGACCACGCCACCGGAAACGGTTGCGTTCAGGTCGTAGTCGAAGGCGCTGTCGCCGCCCGACGTGGTGCCGTTGACCAGCAGCACGCCGCCCGTGACCTCAACGCTGCCGTTGCTGTCGATGCCGTCGCCGGCCGCATCGACGATCAGGTAGCCGCCGTTGATCTGGATCAGGCAGTTCTCGTCGCCCATGGTGTTGCCGGCGCCGTTGCCGCCCGCACCCGTGCCCTCGGCAAAGGCCCCGTCGGGAGCGCCGCCGTTGGCCTGGGCCTCGTTACCGCTCGCGGAGCCGGGCTGCTGGCCGCCTTGGCCGCCTGCACCCGGGTCGCCCTGGCCGCTCGGGGCGTTGCCGCCCTGGCCGCCGGCCGCCGGGCCGCCCTGGCCGGACTGCCCGCCCTGCGCGGCATTCTGCTGACCTGCGGTTTCACCGTCCGGCAAGCTCGGGGGTTCACTACCGGAAGCAGCGTTCCCGCCCGGAGCGGCGCCTCCGGCACCCGGCCCACCGACAGCCTCGCCGTTGGGAAGCGTGTCGCTGACCGTATCGGTGTCCGCGTCGTCGGACAGGTCGGCCGCGCTCGCGTTCACGCCGTCGTCGCTGGCCGTGATGTGGCTTTCGCCGCCGTTGACGTAGATCTTCTCCGCCTCGTAACCCTCATAGCAGCTGGTCACGTTCACCAGGCCGTCATCGACCGTCAGCTTGGTCTCGGCATGGAAGGCATCGTCGCCCGCATCGACCGTGAGCGTCCCGCCCAGCAGGTGCATTTCAAGGTCGGAATGGAACGCGTCGTCGGTGGAGGCGACGTTCATGGTCCCGCCGGCAATGCGGATGAGCGTCTTTGCCTGCACGCCGTCGTCGCCCGCCTGGATGGTGAAGGTGCCGCCGTCGATGCTCACGAAGCCCTTCGTGGCCTTGTCGTCCTTGTTGGACTTGATGCCGTCGCCGCCGGCGTTGATGGTGAAGGTGCCGTCGCAAATCTTCACGCTGTCGCGGCCGCGCAGGCCGTCTTCCACGGCAGTGATGGCGTAAGTTCCGCCCGTCACCACCAGGTCGTCCTTCGAGCAGATCGCGTGGCGATAGTTCGCCGTCACGGCAAGCGATCCCGCGCCGTTCAACGTGAGGTCGCACGCGCTGTACAGGGTTGCATACGGTTCGTCGGAGCCGTCCTCCAGCGTGTACGCCGTCCCATCGGTCAGGGTGTTCTGCGTCCCGTCGGCCAAGGTGACGAAGCATTTGTCGGCGTTCTTCACGTAGATGGCCGGGCCGTCGGCGTTATTGATGGTCGCGCCGGAAAGCACCAGCTGCACCTTGTCGTCGTCGCCGGCCTCCACGACCAGCTGGCCGTCAGCAAGCTCGCCGGTGACCACATAGGTGCCGGCCGCGCTCACGGTGACGGTGGCGCCATCGTCGGAAACGCTCGCCCCGCTGCCGGAAACCGTTGCCGACGTGCCGGAGAGCGTAATCGTCGTGGCGCTGGCCGCGTCGTAGGAAGCATCGAGGTCGCGCTTGGAATAGTCCAAGTCAAGCGCGCTTTCGTCAAACTGCGCCGCAATCTCTTCGAACGTGGTTTCCCCGCTTGAGGACTCCCCCGCAGCCGCGGCCAGGGAGGCGACCGAGTTTTCCGCCTCCTGGCTCGTGCTGCTGGCTGAACATCCTTCCAGAAGCGCCGTGCATGCGAAAAACGCCAGCATGATGGCGCCCGCGGCGAGGAGCCTGACCGCGCCGCGAACGAACGATCTTTCCCGCGTCGTCACTTACAACACCTCCCGCACGGCCTGCGCGTTGCCCAGGCTCACCTTCAGGTTGCCGTTCAGGCAGCGGATTTCGTCGATGAGGCGCTTCTCCAGTCCCGGGCCGCTCAGACGCACGCTGTACTCCAGCTGGTAGAGGCTGCCCATGTTGGTGGTGCGCACCTCGGTCAGCTCGTAGTCGGAAGCGTAGCGCGGAAGCACGCTGTCGAACATGCCGTCGAACTCCAGGTCCTCGGGCACCGTGATGCGCAGGACCTTCGCCGGCTGCTGCGGCTTGCCGAAGGGGGAAAGCACGTAGACGACGTTGACGATGGCGACGATCACCGTGAACAGCACCGCCAGGCCGATGAAGCCCATGCCCGTGGCAAGGCCGACCGCCATGGCGAGGAACACGCTGCCGATGTCCTTGGCGCTGCCGGGGATGGAGCGGAAACGGACCAGGTTGAACACGCCCATGACGGCGATGCCCGCGCCCAGGTTGCCGTTGACCAGGGTGATGACCATCTGCACGATGAGCGGCAGCAGGGCCAGCGTCACCACGAAGTTCTTCGAGTAGGAGTGGCGGAACATGTAGATGGCCGCCACCGCCGCGCCGAGCACGATGGATGCGGCGCAGCACATGAGGAATTCAACGGTGGACACGCTTGCCACCAGGGAGTCGGTCGATCCGAACACCGATGTCAGGGCGGCGTCGAGCATAGCAGGGTTCCTTTCTGCTTGTGGGGGATGGATGTCGGGGGTTTGCCGGGCGAGCCGGCGGATGGGGCGCCCGGCGGCGCAGGCGGGCTAGCTGGCCGCCGGGTGGCCGGGGCTGGCTAGCGGACCGTCAGGCCGCCGGGCTGGGCAGGCTGGGCGGGACTGCCTTAAGAAGCGCAGGCCCGGGCGACCTCGAACGCGGGCGATTCGCCGCGCCAACCGTGCTGGCCGGCCGCCGCGCTGCGACGCCTCAGGGCATCGCGACGCTCGCAGGCCTCGTAGGCCGCGCCGTACTTGCTGAACGACGACGGGTACGATTCGCAACCGTTCAGCGCGTCTACCAGCCACAACGGGAACGCGCTGGCGGTCTTGATTTCCATGATCGCCTCGCCGAGGCCCAGAAGCGGATGGTACGAGCTGCGCGTGCGGTCGCCCGCCTGCAGCACGTCGCGGTACGCGATGCCCGTGTCGAAGGTGATGCGCAAATCGTCCGCCTCGGCGCCGGGCAGCGGCGCGTAGGCCGTGCGCTCGCAGACGATGTACATGGAAGGCCGCAGATTGCCGTAGCGGGCGACGAACTGGTCGATCTCGCGGGCGATCTGCAGGCTATGGCTGGTCAGCGACTCCTCCTGCTGCGCCGCGTCTGCCAACGGGAAGCGCGCGCAGGCGTCCTCGTAGGGCATGCGCCCGACCAAGTACGCCTGCGAAGCGGCGTTCGAGCAGCCCACACGACGCTTGTAGACGATGCCCTTGTACTTCTTCTTCACCTCGACGTACACGCGCTCGGAGCTTTTCGGCGTCCCGTACCAGCGCACGCGGAGCTTCTCTTTGTACAGGGGCTTCTCGAGGCTGCGGGCGATCAGGTCGCGGCGCGGCGTGTCCATGTACAGGCTGGTGATGCGCGTGCGGCCGTATTCGTCGGCGGCCATGCGCCCCTCGAGCGCCTCGAGCACCGCGCGGTGCTGGGCGGCGTTGAGGCGGTACTTGACTTCCTTGCGCTCGAACGTGTCGGTGAACGTTGCCATAAGGTCTTCCTCTCTTCCCGGGCGGCGGCCTGGTGCGATGATGCTGCGTTTATAGTTCGTTGGTGCCACGATGGCCGCGGGTTCCGGCGCTGCCGAGAGCGCTGCATGGGGAGATGCGCTCTCGACGCTTCATGGCGCCGGGCCCCGCGATTGCCGCCGGTCGCCGGCGCCTTTGCGCTCGCCGTCGACCATGACCCACATGGTAGGGGGAAGGACTGAAAGAACCCTGAAACCAGCGTTTTGGCTTTCAGGGTTCTTTCAGGTTTCGTGTTTTCGGTTGGGGAAGGTCGCGCGGCGGGGTCAGCGGAGCCGGCGGGGCCGGGGGCGGCGAGAGTTCGCCAGCTGCGGCCCACGCGGCGGCTATTCGGGCTTTTTCGCCACGTGAACTGCGGCGATGCCGCCCGTGTAGTTCTTCCAGGTTATATCGGAGAAGCCCGCGTCGCGCATGAGCTGGGCCAGGCCCTCCTGATTCGGGAACGCCTTGATGGACTTCGACAGGTAGACGAAGCCGTCGCGGTCGCCCGTGATCAGCCCGCCCCAGAACGGGATGAGGTGTTTCAGGTAGAAGTTGTACAGCGCGCGCCACACGGCGTTGGGCGGCGTGGAGAACTCCAGGCACACGAGGCTGCCGCCGGGCTTGAGCACGCGATACATCTCGGAGAGCGCCTTGGGGCGGTCGGGCATGTTGCGGATGCCGTAGGCCATGGTGATGACGTCGTAGCTGGCGTCGGCGTACGGGATGTTCTGCGCATCGACGACCTCGAAGTCGACCGGCACGCCGTCCGAGGCGCCGTCGGCATAGTGCGCACGGGCCACGTCGAGCATCTCGTTGACCAGGTCGGTGCACTGGATGTGGCGCGGATGCTTGGCGCGCGCGACGGTGAAGGTGACGTCGCCGGTGCCGCCCGCGATGTCGAGGACGTCGTCGTTTTCGCTGATGGAAGCCTGTTTCATCATGCCGGCGAGCCAGGCTTTGTATGCCCCGAAGCTGGAGATGGCGTTGAAGCGCTCATATTTCTTCGCGATGGTCGAGAAGATGTCCTTCACGCGTTCGGAGGATATCTCGGCCGGCGCTTCCTGGCCGGTGGCGGTGTCGATCGGCATGTGCTTGCTCCTTCAGGTATAGTTCGCAACGGCACGCCACGCGAAGGCGGGACGCAGCGCCGGAATTCGTTCGCAACCTCGTGACACGCGGGCTGGCGCATCGTCGAAGTTCGTTCGCCGTCTCAGTATACCCGCAAGCAGGCAGGACCGCCCGTCCCTTCGCCAAGCGCACCAAAGCACCGCGAGGAACCAAAGAATCGAGGCGGCGACAGCGTAGGAAAATCGACGGGGGTTAGTAGGGTTTTTCTAGGTCGGCATGGGCTTGGGCGTCGGCGTCGAGACCGTAGAACTTGCCGTCGCGGAAGCGGTCGAGCGCAACGAGCGCGATCATGCCCGCGTTGTCCCCGCATGCGGAAAGCGGCGGCATGACCA
>CAVGAF010000058.1:0-9944 GCA_963627055.1 Butyrivibrio sp. CAG:318
CTTTCCTGGCGCGGCATCCCCGTCGAAGTGCGCCGCGTGCGCCATGGCGACGCCGTAGACCTCGCGGGCGTCGACCTCATCATGATGGGCGGCAGCCCCGACCGCGAGCAAAAGCTTGCCAGCGCCGATATCGTCGCCATGCGCGACGACCTGGCCGCCTACGTCGAAGACGACGGCCCGCTTTTGGCCATCTGCGGCAGCTACCAGATGCTCGGGCGCGAATGGCTCGTCGATGGCGAAAAGGTTCCCGGCCTGGGGCTTGTGGGCATGACCACGGGACGTCCGGGCACTTCGGCGGACCGTCTGGTGAACAACATCGCGCTTTCCTGCGAGCTCGCCGACGCGCCCGTCATCGGCTACGAAAACCACGCCGGGCGCACCTACCTCGACGAGGGCGTCAAACCCTTCGGCACCGTCGTTTCCAACACGGGGCTGGGCAACAACGAGGAAACCAAGTGCGACGGCATCCGCTATAAGAATGTGGTCGGAACCTATCTGCACGGCCCGCTGCTGGCGAAGAACCCGCAGGTGGCGGACTGGCTGCTCGCGCGCGCCCTCGAGCGTCACGCGAAGCGGACCGGGCAGGCCGCCCCCGCGCTCGCCCCGCTTGACGACGCGGCGGAAAACGCCGCAAACGCCTTTATGGCCGGCAAGCTCGGGGCAAAGCGATAACGGCCGCGCTATACTCGAGTACTGAACGACTACGGATTTCGAAGACGAATGGCCTTCGCATAAGGAGTACGCATGGGTTGCACCATCATCGGCTGCGGAAAACAGCTGCCGGCGCTTGACGTGCCGAACGACGAGATGACGAAGCTGGTCGACACTTCCGACGAGTGGATTTCCTCGCGCACGGGAATCCTGTCGCGGCGCATCTGCGTCGACGAAACCAACGTCGACCTTGCGGAAGGAGCCGCCCGCAAAGCGCTCGGTTGGGACGAAGACGGGTTTTCCACCCGCCGCATCGACCCTGAGGAAATCGACCTCATCATCTATTCCACCATCACGCCCGACGAAGTGGTGCCCACGTGCGCGGCGGTGCTGCGCCGTCGCCTGGGGCTTTGCAACGCAGCCGCGCTAGACATGAACGCCGCGTGCTCGGGCTTCATCTACGGGCTGACCATTGCGGAAACCATGATGGCGGCCACCGCACCCGGATCGGCGGGGGCCGCGGGGCGCAACCCGGTGCGCCGGGCCCTGGTGGTGGGAAGCGAGCGCCTCACGCGCATCGTGGACTGGAAAGACCGCAACACGTGCGTGCTGTTCGGCGACGGCGCCGGCGCCGCCGTGGTTGAGTGGAACGAGGAGAAGCCGGGCATCCTTTCGTGGTACATCAGAAACGATGACGACGACACCAATGCGCTGACCTGTCCCTCGGCCTTCGATGCGCCGCAGCCCTTCACACACGACGGCATCGACGTCGCCGCGTTCGACCTGCCCGACGAAGGGGACGCGGCCATTGCCGCCGAGCTCGAGGAAACCGAACGCATCGCCGCCGGGGCGCCGCGCCAAGCGCTGTACATGCACGGGCAGAAGGTGTTCAAGTTCGCCACAAGCGCCATGCCCGCCGCCATCGAGGAGGTGTTGCGCCGCGCGAACCTCACCATCGACGACGTGCAGTTCATCGTGCCGCACCAGGCCAACGAGCGCATCATCCGTTACGCCGCCAAGCGCATGGGGCTGCCTATCGAGCGCTTCCAGGTGTCCATCGCGCATCGCGGCAATTCGTCATCGGCATGCATCCCGATGACGCTTTCCGACGCGTACGAGTCGGGGAACATCCATCCCGGCGACAAGGTGGTGCTCGTCGGATTCGGCGGCGGCTTCACCAGCGGCGCCATCCTGTACGAGGCGTAGAACCTGTCGGGGCTCGTTGACCGCCGGTCGGCATGGTCAACGAGCCCCGGAACCCCCTGCGTCCTGGCCGCAGTTGCGCCTGTTACGCCGCCTTGCGGCCGAGGGCGGAATTGACTGCGCGGGCGCAGGCGACGGCCGCAACCAGTTTGCACAGGTCGATGACGATGAACGGCGCGACACCGGCGGCGAACGCCTGCGCGGCCGAGTAATGCGCCACGGCCATCAGCTGAGCCCAGCCGCACACGTAGGCGACCAGCAAAAACACGAACCCGGTAAGGAAGTCGACGGCAAACGCCTTAGCGCCAGTCAGCGCCTCGCCGCGACCGAGCACCGCCTTTAAGCCAGCACGCACCGCCAGCGCCAGGCCCACGCCCAGCAGATAACCCCACAGAAAGCCGCCCGTCGCGCCCGCCAGCACGCCGATACCGCCGCGCATGCCGCTGAACACCGGGACGCCCACGGCACCGAGGGCCAGATACGCCGTGATGGAAGCCACGGCCTCCTTCGGCGAAAGCACCAACAGCATGAACGCCACGGCGAAGATCTGCAGCGTGAACGGCACGGGGCCGACCGAGATGGTCACCCACGCCGACACGGCGGTGATCGCCACCGTCAGCGCCACGAACACGATCGAGCGTGTACGGGACTTCGTCGCGGCCTTCTTCTGCACCTGTTCCATTTCCTCCCCTTTCGGCCCCTCGGCCTACCCGGATGGCTCCGCGGCGAAGATCCGCACACGGCGGGCGGCAACGCGTGTTCCGGAAACGATGACGGAACCGCTCGCGTTTATCACCCTATTCCTATAGATTGCGGGGGCATTGTAGCACGTAGCCCCCTTCAGGCAGCCGGGTTTCGCAAGTGTTTACAGCATCGCGACCGAAGAAGTGTTGCGGAATACGCGCCATGTCCGAAGTCGGCCTTCGCCGAAAGCGCGCCCTTTCGAACGCGCAAAACCGGCAGGGCGCGGGTTAGAACTTCGCCTGGAGCTCGCCCGATTCCAGCTTGCGCAGGCGCTTCAACTCGACCAGCACGAAGATCAACGTGGTGAAGATGGCCAAAAAGTCGCCGACCGGGGCGGCGAAGTACAGCGCATCCAGGCCGGTGTACTGCGGGAACATCGTCGGCAGCAGGTGCGGCAGGATAAGCAGCGCCGGGATGAGGAACACGATCTGGCGCGTGAGCGACAGAAACACCGACTTCGCCGGCTGACCCGTCGCCTGGAAGTAGTTCGAGCCGACGATTTGGAAGCCGACGAAGGGGATCATGACGAGCTGAACGTTGAGCGCGAAGACGGTGAACGACATGAGCTCGGGATCGGTGATGCCGAAGAAGCCGACCACCTCGTTCGCAAAGATGTGCACGAGCGCCCACAGAACCACGGCCATGCTCGTCGCGCCGGCGATGCCCCAGGCCAGCGTCTTCTTCACGCGCATGAACAGGTGCGCGCCGTAGTTGAAGCCCAGAAGCGGCTGGATGGCGATGGCCATGCCGATGAGCGGCAGCACCACGAATGCGGCCACGCGCTGCACCACGCCGATGGACGCCAGCGCGCCCTCCGCGCCGATGGCGCTTTGCGCGCCGTAGACGTTCAGCAGGTTGTTCAGCACGAAATTCACCACGGCCATGGCAGCCTGCACCGCGAAGCTCGCCAAGCCCAGCGACAGGATGAGACGCACCGTGGGGCCATGCAGGCGCATCTTATGCAGATGCAGGCGCATGGGGACGCCCTTCGTGCAGCAGAAGTACCACAGCACGGTGGCGCAGGAAATGCCCTGGCCGCAGACGGTTGCCAAGGCACTGCCCGCAACGCCCATCCCCAGGGCCAGCACGAACAGCGCGTTGAAGGCCGTGCAGGCGACCGCGCCGATGATCATGGTGCCCAGCGCGCGGTTGGGCGCGCCAGCCGTGCGGATGAAGTTGTTCACGCCCATGCCGATGCACTGGAAGATGAAGCCGCACGAAACGATCTGGATGAACAGGCGCGCGTAGTCCCAGTCCTCAGCCGTGGCGCCCGAAACGGTGAGCAGGCCGTTGATGACGGGCGGGCACAAGACCGCGGCCGCAACCACGGCCGACAGGATGATGGCGAGCGAAACCGTGTTGCCCAAGCTGCGCTCGGCCTCGCCGGCCTTGCCTTCGCCCATGCGCAGGGCGGCCAGGGCGTTGCCGCCGTTGCCGACCAGCATGGCCAGCGCCATGAACACCGTCATAATGGGCATGGCGACCGTCGCCGTGGACAGGCCGATTTCGCCCATGGCCTGCCCGAGGAAGACGGAGTCGATGACGTTGTAGGCGCCGTTGACCAGCATGCCCAAAATGGACGGCACGGCGAACTCGGTGATGAGGCGCGGGATGGACTCGGTGCCCATGCGGGCGACCTTGCCGTGCGGCGCCCTCTTGGCGGAGCCGTCCTTCGCGGGGGCCTTTACGGAATCCTTCGCGGGGAGCTGTTCGTTCGTTTCGGTGTTCGAGGGCGCGGCGTCCTGCCGCTTATCGGGTGCTGCAGTCATTACTTCGCATTGCCTTTCAAGCGTTTCTCGAGTTGGGCGTTATTCCACGACCCGTTGAGTTTTTCGTTTTCGTTTCATTCTAGACCGGGCAGGTGAAACTAGCTACACCCGGGGGCGTGTCTTGCGGGGAATCTACGCATAGCGGCGCACGTGGCGGAATTGGATGCACGATAAGCCCGGTTGCCGGAGAGGCGGCGCGATGGGCCCGAGGGCGGAACCGCCTTGCCGAGCAGCCGCGCACGCCCACGCGGCCGTGGGCTCCTGCGCGCGCAACCGCACGCGTCAGCGTCCGCTTATGCGCGAATATGCGCCTCGCCCGAAGCGACGAGCACTTCCCCGCCGTCGGCCGTTTGCAAAACCAGACGCCCATCAGGCGCGATGCCCGTCACTTTGCCGATGGAAAGGGGATTGCCCTCGATGTCCTCCATGCTGACAAAGCGCCCGGTGAGCGCCGAGCATTCGTCCAGCTCCCGCGCGAAAGGGGCGAACCCCTCGGCGCACCAGCGCGGGTACAGCTCGGCCAGCTGGGCGCACAGGGCGTCGGCCACCGTCTCGATGCGCACCTCAACCGGGCCTTCGGCAAAACCCAGCTCATCGAGGAATATCGGGATGTTCTTTCCCGCCGCCGGACGCAGCTGCTCGGGGCGGGCGACGTTGATGCCCACGCCGACGCACAATGCCTTCGCGTGCAGCTCGGACGATATGCCGCCGAGCTTCAGAAACGGGCATGGGGCGGGAGCAGAGTGCGGCGCGTCACCGGCGGCGGCATACGGCGCGTCACCGGCGGCGGCATACGGCGCGGCGGCGCCAGCGGCCTGCGCAGCATCAGCAGCGGGAACATGCGGCGCAGGGTCGCCAGCGACTCGCAACGCAGACCGCAAGCCGCTCGCCCCCGCCCCACCCGCAGGCGCCACCACCAAGTCGTTCGGCCACTTCACCTGCAGCCGGTCGGCAAGACCCGGCAAAAGCCCCGCCACGGCGCGGCGCACCGCAAGGCCCACCAACAGGCTGAGCGTCGGCAGCTGCGCCGGCGGCACACAGGGGCGCAGCAGAAACGACTGATACATGCCGCCGAGCGGGCTTTCCCACGCACGGCCCTGCCGACCGTACCCGGCCGTCTGACGCAGCGAACGCACGGCGAGGCCTTCCGGCTCGCCCGTCTCAATCGCCCGCTTGATGCGGTCGTTCGTCGAAGTGATGGACTCGTACGACTCAACGCGGAAGTGCATGGCCGGCCTAGCGCTCGATCTTCGTCGCCTTGCCGTAGCGCTCGGCCTCGGGCTTGGCAGCCGCGGCGACCGCGACGTCGTTGGCCAGCACATGGGACGGCAGCAGCTCCAACAGGGGCTTCACCACGAAATCGCGCTCCAGGATGCGCGGATGCGGCAGCGTGAGCACCTCGTTGTCGGTGACGTAGAGCTGGTAGTCGAGAATGTCCAGGTCGCAGGTGCGCGGACCGTTGGCGATCTCGCGCACGCGGCCGAGGCTGTTCTCGATGGCGTGCAGGTAGCCCAAAAGCTCCTTCGGCGCGATGCCCGTGCGCAGCAGCACCACGGCGTTGATGAAGGTGTCCTGGTCCTCGTAATAGGCCGGCTCGCTCTCGTAGAAGCTGGAGATGTCGACGATTTGCGAATCGGGCAGGCTGCACAGCTCGGTGATGGCCTGATTGAGCATGGCGATCTTGCCCTCGCGCTCCTCGCCGGGCTCGGCCACCAGCGGCACGTTGCACCCCAGCGCCAACAGCGCGTAGGGACGCAGGTCGGCCAGCGTCTTCACCGTTTCCTCAACGTTGTGCGCGCGCACCACCGACGCGCCCAGCTCGCATGCCGCAAGCGCCTCGACCGCGCTCACATGGTCGCGCTCCACCGGGTCTTCGATGCCGTAGGCGAAGCCCAGGTAGCTCTTGCGCGAAACCGCCACCATGACCGGATATCCCAGGCGGCAAAACTCATGGAAGTTGCGAACCAACTCGAGCGTCTGCTGAGCCGTCTTGCCGAACCCCGGGCCGGGATCGACGCAGATGCGGTTGCGCGCCACGCCGGCGGCTTCGAGCATTTCAGCCTGATCGCGCAGGTAGTCGCGCACTTCCGCGACCACATCGGCGTACTGGGGGTTTTCCTGCATGGTGCCCGGCTCGCCCTGCATATGCATGACCACCACGCCGCAGTCGCTTTCGGCGGCAAGGCGTACCATGGCCGGGTCGCGGAAGCCCGACACGTCGTTGATGATGGCCGCACCCGCCTCGACGCAGGCACGGGCGACCTCGGCATGGCGCGTGTCCACGCTCACGCACACGCCCTGCTCGGCAAGTGCACGCACCACGGGAAGCACGCGGGCGGTTTCCTCCTCGACGGTCACCTCGTCCGAGCCGGGGCGCGTCGATTCTCCGCCCACGTCGATGATATGCGCGCCGTCGTCGACGAGCTTCTGCGCCCACGCGATCGCCGCATCGGGCGCATTATGCGTGCCGCCGTCGCTGAAGCTGTCGGGGGTGACGTTCAGGATTCCCATGATCACGGGCCTGCGCGTGTCGAATTCGAACGAACCGCATTTCCAAAGCATGTCGATCGCCTTTCCGTGGGCCCGCCGTGCGCGGGCCGCATCCTGAAAGGGTCGCAACCTGCGGCGCGACCCTTTCCAAACAAACTATTCAATGTCGTTACCCGGGAAAGCCCGGGAGAAGCTTACTGCCCGTCGTTGCCGTGCGTCGGCGGAACCGGCGGCCTGCCGTCGGTCGGCTGCTGCGGGGCTGCCGGGGCGGCCGGCTGCTCGGGGGCTGCCGGGGCGACACTGCCGTCCTGCGGGACGCCGCCGTTCCAGTTCGGATCGGCCAGCTGCTCGTCGCGGGCGCGGGCGGCCGCTTCCTCGGCCTCCTTCTTGGCGATGATGTCGCCCTCGCGCTCGAGGTAGTCGGACCAGGCGTTGTCCAGAAGCGCCTGGCACGCCTCGCCCTCGACGGTCTCGCGCTCAAGCAGCACGCTCGCCATCAGGTCCATCTGCTCGCGATGGCTGATGAGGATCTCGTAGGCGCGGTCGTGCGCCTCCTTCATGATGCGGGCGACCTCGTCGTCGATGCGCTTGGCGGTTTCCTCGGAGTAGTCCTGCGTGTTGCCCATGTCGCGGCCCAAGAACACCTCGTGGTTGGGCTGGCCGAACACCTGCGTGCCCAGCTCGGAGGACATACCGTACTGCGTCACCATGGCGCGGGCCATCTTCGTAGCGCGCTCCAGGTCGTTGCTGGCGCCGGTGGTCACGTCGTCGCAGAAGATTTCCTCTGCCACGCGGCCGCCCATGAACACGGCCAGCTCGTCGCGCATCTCGCCCACCGTGTTGAGGACCTTGTCCTCCTTCGGGATGGACAGCGTGTAGCCCAATGCGCGGCCGCGGCTGATGATGCTGATCTTGTGCACCGGGTCGGCCTTCGGAAGCAGGTGCCCCACCAGGGCATGACCGCTTTCGTGGTAGGCGATGGTGTGCTTGGTCTGCTCGTCCATCACGCGGCCCTTGCGCTCGGGTCCGGCGATGACGCGCTCCATGGACTCGCTGACTTCCTGCTGCGTGATGATCTTCTTGTTGCGACGCGCCGTCAAAAGCGCGGCCTCGTTGAGCAGGTTCGCCAGGTCGGCGCCGGAAAAGCCCGCGGTGAGCTTGGCCACGCTCGACAGGTTGACGTCGCTGCCGAGCGGCTTGTTCTTCGCGTGCACGTTCAGGATGCGCTCGCGGCCCTTCACGTCGGGCACGTCCACCACGATTTGGCGATCGAAGCGGCCGGGGCGCAGCAGCGCGGGGTCGAGCACGTCGGAGCGGTTCGTGGCGGCGATGAGCACCACGGAGTCGTTGGCCTCGAAGCCGTCCATTTCCACGAGCAGCTGGTTTAGGGTCTGCTCGCGCTCGTCGTGGCCGCCGCCCAAGCCGGTGCCGCGCTGACGGCCCACGGCGTCGATCTCGTCGATGAAGATGATGGACGGGCTGGCTTCCTTGGCCTGCTTGAACAGGTCACGCACACGGGATGCGCCCACGCCGACGAACATTTCGACGAAGTCGGAACCGGAAATGCTGAAGAACGGCACGCCCGCCTCGCCGGCCACGGCGCGCGCGAGCAGCGTCTTGCCGGTGCCCGGAGGGCCCACCAGCAGGCAGCCGCGCGGGATTTTCGCGCCCATGGACTGGTACTTCGCCGGGTTCGCCAGGAAGTCCTTGATCTCCTGCATCTCCTCGACGGCCTCGTCCACGCCGGCCACGTCCTCGAACTTCACGTCGGGGCGCTCCTCGACGTTTTGCTTGGCCTTGGCCTTGCCGAAGTTCATCTGCGAGTTATTCGCCCGCTGCATTTGGTTGAACAGGAAGAACAGCATGGCGCCGATCAGCAGGATGGGCAGAAGCGTCGCGATGATGTCGCCCCAGGGGCTGGGCGTTTTCACCTCGTACTTGATTTCGGGATGGCTCGACATCAGCTCGGAAAGGGAGCTGCCGGCCCACGTGGTGGTGAAACTGTGCTCCTCGCCGAGCCTTTGCTCGTCGAGGTCGGTGGTGCCCACGCCGCCGAGCGTTTTGCCGTCGGAATCCTTCTGCGTGGCGATGATCGCGTTCATGGAGTTGAAGGCGTCGTTGAAGGCGTCGGACGCGGTGCTGCCCGCCGTCACCGCCGGATAGTACTTGCCCGTGATGGTGTAGTCGCCGGCGCTGTAGGTGACCTCCGTCACGCGGCCCTGATCGACGGCCTGCATGAATTCGGACGTGACCAGCTTGTCCGTGGTGGTGTTGCCGGCCTGCTGCATGGTCATGAACTGCTGCCCGACGACGAACGCGAACAGCAGAAACACGACTACCGCGACGATAGTGGTGCGGGGATTGGGCTGTTGAAGCTGCGATTTGTTGTTTTGCGGCATAGCCTTGCTTTCTTAATTGTAGAGCTCGGATTTCAGGACGCCGATGTAAGGCAGGTTGCGGTAACGCTCCGCGTAGTCCATGCCGTAGCCGACGATGAACTCGTCGGGGCATTCGAAACCGACGTGCGCGCATTCGATATCGGCCTGCGCGCGGGTTTTCTTGCGAAGCAGCGTGGCGACCTCGATGGACTTCGGGTTGCGCGCCTGCAGGTTCTTCAGCAGGTAGCGAAGGGTGAGACCGGAATCGAGGATGTCCTCGGCGATGACGACGTGGCGCCCCTCGATTTTCGAGGACAGGTCCTTTAAGATGCGCACGACGCCGGAACTCTTCGCGCCGTTGCCGTAGGATGAGACGGCCATGTAGTCCATTTCGCAGGGGATTTCGATCTGCCGCGCCAGGTCGGCCATGAAGATGGCCGCGCCGCGAAGCACGGAGATGAGGATGATGCCGTCTTCGGCATCCTGGTAATCCTTCGTGATGCCTGCGCCGATTTCCGCGACGCGCTGGGCGATTTGCTCCTCGGTGAACAGGATGCGATCGATGTCGTTATGCACGGTGCCAACCTCTTTGTTGCGTTTAACCAGCATAAGGCGCTCGCGCGCCTAGTGGTTGGTAAGTTTACCATTCGCCCATCAAGCCCACGTGACAATACCGTAACGCCACATAAATAGAGAGGCGCACGCGCCG
>CAVGAF010000058.1:10069-11880 GCA_963627055.1 Butyrivibrio sp. CAG:318
GCCGCAGGTCGGGGAATTCCTTGAGCAGGCGGGTCACCGGCAGGCCGATGACGGTGTCGATGTCGCCCTCGATGTGCTTGATCAGGCGCGCCCCCTCGCCCTGGGCCGCATAGGCGCCCGCCTTGTCGAAGGACTCGCCCAGCGCCAGGTATTCGGCCAGCTGCTCGTCGGTTTGCGGGTGGAAGGTGACGTCGGCCACGTCGACGAACGTGCGGAAGCCCAGCGACACGTCTTCTGCAGTGGGCGCCGACACGAGCCACACCGACACCGCGGTCATCACCTGATGCGTGCGGCCCTGCAGCTTCCGCAGCATGTGCTTGGCGTCCGACAGGCTGGCGGGCTTGCCGAAGATTTCGTTGTCGCAGACCACCATGGTGTCCGCGCCGATGATGGCCGCCATGCCGACGAAGTCCCCGGAAAGCACGTCCTGCATCACGGCGCCGGCCTTGCGCTCGGCAAGCTTCTTCGCGGCCTCGGGCGGATTGGCGGCAAGGTCGGGCTCGAGCGTCTCGTCCACCTCGGAGACGCGGACGGTGAATTTCACGCCCTCGCGCTCAAGCAGGTCGCGGCGACGCGGGCTTCCGCTGGCCAGGATCACCTCGAAGGCGAGGGGCTCGTCGGCAGCCGCCGTCTCGTTCGCGGCGTTTTCGGTATTCGTCATCAAAGGTTCCTTCCCTTGCTTTGCTTCTTCCTGCGTGCGCGGAACGCCGCCATGGGCTCCAGCCGCACGCCGCGCTTGTTCGCGCTCACCGCGATGTTGCCCTGCACGTTGACCACGTAGCCGCCGCGCGGAGCCGCCTGCACAAGGCCCAGGTCGTCCCAGGCCGCAAGCACCGCGTCCACCGACGACGTCTCAACGCGCGCGTCGGGCCCCAGCATGAGCTGCAACACGCGCACCACAACCCGCCGAACCAGTGGCGTCGGCTGTTTGCCCAGCTCGGGCGCGAGCACACCGCCTTCGCGCCAATCGGGGTCGCGGCCGGGCGCGGATTCAATCCACGCCACGTGCGCGTCCAGCAGCTCCGCCGCCATGCCGTCGAGCATATCGTCCTCGTCGGCAATGAGGTTCATCGTGCGCCCCAAAACGTCCAAAAGCTGCGGGCTGCGCCGCTTCACCGCGGGAATCACCTCATGGCGGACGTAAGCGCGGAAGCGGTCGGTGTGGGCATTCGTGGCGTCCTCGCGCCACAAGCTCCCCTCGCCGTCGCGCACGCAGGGAAGCCCCGCCTTCTCGCGCACGGCCAGGTAGTCGCGCAGATCCTCCCGCCCCACGTCGAGCAGCGGGCGTGCCACCGAAGCGTTTCGGTACTTCATGGAGCGGAACCCGCCCGGCCCCGTTCCCACCATCGAGCGCATGAAGAACGTCTCCGCGCGGTCGTCGGCCGTATGCGCCGTGAAGATGCGCCCCTCGGACAGCGGCGCGCCCACGTGGCGGCACAGGCTCGCAAGCGCCTCGTTCGCAGCGAGGTAGCGTTCGCGCCGGGCTACCGCCTCGACGTTGCCGCCCTCGGCCTTCGCCTGGGCGGCGATATCGATTCTGCAGGTGAACAGGGGAATTTTCAGCAGCTCGGCCACGTGCGAGACAAACGCTTCGTCCTCATCGGCGTCCCCCGGGCGCAGGCAGTGGTTCACGTGCAGCATGGCCAGCGGGCCCACGAACCCTTCGGCGGAAAGGTCATGCGCAAGATAGGCGAGCGCCGTGGAGTCCGACCCGCCCGACACCATGAGCAACACCGGCGTGTCCGACCCCGCCAGCTCCCGCGAGGCGATTGTCGTGCGGGCGCTGGCGAGCACGTCCTTGCGCGCGGTCA
>CAVGAF010000059.1:0-8462 GCA_963627055.1 Butyrivibrio sp. CAG:318
GGAAGTCGAGGGCACGTCGGGCAGCGACGGGCGCGTCATGTTCGACGTGGAGCCGCTCGCGCGCAAGATGCACTCCGACCAGGCCGGCGACTTCATGGAGTTCGACGCCGCCATCACCGTCACCGCCGACGGGCATCGCGAGGTGAGCATCCCGTGCATGCATATCATGGACGGGCTGGCCATCCAGGTTCCGACGCGCGCGCTCGACGGCAAGCCGTATTTCCGCACCCTGTCCTTCGACGACTGGGACATTCAGTACAACGAGCAGGAATTCGTGCTCTCCCCGTCCAACGACGCCAAGCACGACCTGAAGTGCGAGCTGTTCTTCCCGGCCGACGGCAGCTACACCATCAAGCCGGTCATCGGCAAGAGCGCCACGGACTCGCGCGTCGGCTGCGCCCTCGCCGATGCGCAGAAGGTCGAAGGCAAGGCGAACGAGTTCAAGACCGTCACCTTCACCGACCAGTTCCTGCTCACCACGCGCAGCGCCCTGGTGCTTGAGCCCGGCGACGTCGCGTCCCTGGAGGTTCGCGACAGCGGCGGCAACGTCGCGTTCACCGCGACGACCGGCTTCGGCGTCTTCCGCGCCCCGTGCGACGAGGGCTTCAAGCAGGCCAACGACACCATGTCGCCCGTCAACAGCGGTTTCTCGCCCGACTCCCAGACAAGCAGCCTTTCCGCCTCAGGGGGCGAAGGCGACGAGGCGACCCTTCTAAGCGAGGAGGGCACGGGCCTGCGCCAGGTTGAAGACCAGGTGATCACGCTGCCCGACGATAGCCACATGCTCAAGTGCCTAAGGGGCCTGCAGTTCAGCTGCTGGACCCCGGGTTTCCCCATCGTGCTGCGCTACGACCCCACCGGCCACATCATGTTCGGCCTTGACCTGGAGCTGCTTAATTACACGAACGCCCCGGACGAGTACGACGGCAACACCGCATGGCGGTCCCAGCCGCGCGGCAGCGTCGCCAATCAGCTTGCGCGCAAGATCCAGTTCTATAAGAACGAATTCAATGAGACCGCCAAAATGGTGGGCAACGCCATTGACGGGAAGAAGATCACCCCGCAGGCCACCAAGGAAATCACGCTGACCATCTCGTTCCAGCTGATTGCGGAGTTGGATTACGACTCCAAGGAAAAGAAGTGGGAAGGCGATTTCGGCGTCGTGCTCGGGGGCAAGGTCGACGGCAGCTACACGCAGCCGTTCACGATCATCTGCATTCCCCTGTACGTGTGCATCGAGCTTTCGCTTGAGGTTGCCGCGAGCCTGTCTTATCGCATTTCGGCCGACTGTTCGGATTTGCAGGACCCTTCCAAGCCGGTCGACAACCTCTCCCGCATCCTGTCTCGCCTGAAGTTCAATCCCAACGGAACCGCCTCCCTCGCCTTCAATCTCGCGCTCGCGGCAACGCTCGGCGTCGGTATTCACAAGGTGCTTTCCGCCGGCGTGCGCGCCAGCGGCGGCTTGTCGTTTACCTTCGAATGGCGGCAGAACGCCGATGTCGATTACAAGGGCAAGCCCGACCCGCGCCTGATTTTCGGCGCCCAGGTCGACCTCTCCGTTTTCGTGGAGGTGCTGTTCTTCAAGAAGTCGCTCAAGCTTGCGGACGGCAAGTGGCCGAAGCTTTACGACACCGACGAGGGCGGCTCGAGCACGGCTTCGCTTGCCAGCGCCGACGCGGACATCGCCGCGATCGAGGCCCGCTACGACTGCATGAGCGAGGGCGGGGAATACTATATTTCCGGCGGATCCGACGCGGCCCTTGCCGCCGATGGCGTGCAGGACGACGTCGATGCGGGCGAGTTCGTCATCGTTTCGGAATCCGAGCTCGCCGCGCGCGCCGAAATTATCGTCTCGACGGGCAAGGCGGCTGTGGCTGCTGTGGCGGCTGCCGAAGAGGGCGCTTCGCTCGCGGCGACCGGTGTTGCGGGTTCTGCTGGCGGCGCGGCTGTGGCTGCGAGCGACGTTGTTGGCGATGCCACGGCTGCCGCGGCCGGCGCGGCGGAGCCCCTGCGCGCCGCCGCGTTTTCCGCCGACGAATGGACCGTTACCGCCGATAACATCGTGATGGCCGCCATGACGGCATCCGCTGCGGTCGCGACGCTCGTCGACGCCGCCGACGGCGACAGCAGCCTTGCCGCCGCGACCACGGTTTCCGCCGACGACTATACCTACGCCTGGACCGAGGGGCACGACGCGAAATTCGACGACCGCGCCTCCGGCGACGACGTCATCTACAAGCTGGGAAGCCGCGGCGGCGTCCTCCCGCGCCACATGGACCTGGTGGCCAAGGACGTCTTCAGCGCCTCGAAGAGCAAGCTCATCGAGGTCAACGGCACGCGCTACCTGTTCCGCATCGCGCCGGTCACCTACGACGGGAAGACGCTCGGCCGCGTCGTGTACCAGAGCATCACCGAAACGGCGGTGTCGAAGCCCTTCCCGGTCGCCTTCGACGCGAGCGCCATCGGGGTGGGCCGCGATTCCCTCCACGACTACGATTTCGACGTGCGCATCTCGAAGAAGGACGTGCAAGACCCGCACATTCTGTTGATGGTTGTTTCCGGCGAGCGCCCGGCCGGCGACAAGACCACCATCTTCGAAGCCGCCGAGGCCACGGTCGCCACCGCGGTTCGGCTCGGGCTGCGCGATGCGTCGGCGGCCGCCGCGCAGGGCGCCTTCGTCGCGAAGGGCAACGTTTCGTGGAAATCGCCCACCTACGAGGAGACCGGGCGGTATTACGCCTTCCGCAAGCCGTATCTCGTGGTCCGCGACGACATCTCGGCTTCCGCGTACGAACGCATCGAGTCCGACGGGTGCGACCACGAGTTCGGTTTCTTCCTGGTCGATCATGCAGACACCAAGGAAGAGCTGCTCAGCCCTGATTGCGTGAAGACGGGCATGAACGTCGCGCATTTCGCGTTCGGCGACAAGAACACGGCGCAGCTGCTGTCGGTGAACATGCCCACGGGAACGCATGCGATCGTTCCCGATTGCGCGCAGGTGGCGCCGAGCGACTCGTCGGTCATCTTCGCAACGTTTGGATTCATGGTCAATGACGGGTCGGGCGTGCGTTCGCTCAGGCTTGCGTACGAAATGGGCGAGGATGGCTGCAACAAGCTGACCTCGGCTGTGGTGGTTCCCGTCATCGACGTCGATCCGTATGTGAAGCGCCTAAGCCCCTGGGAGAGCGCGCAGAGCCTGGTCGCGTCGGTCTCCACCGACGTCGACGTCATGGCCGCCGGTTCGCTCGCCTACCTGGCGCTGGCGACGCTGCCTTCGGTCGCCGAGATCGAGAAGCATGTGGGCGCCACATCCGGATTCGCCACGTTCGGCATTTCCTGCGTCAGCCCCGAGCGGGTGCCACTCGGAGATTTGCATATAAGGGAGGGCCACAAGTACTGCTACTACGAGGTGAACCATTCGGGCTTGAGGGGCTATGACTACGAAGACGGGCGGGCCAAGCCGCATGTGGAGGACCCCATCCGTCAAATCAAGGCGCTTACGCTGGTGGACGGCGTGTTCACCCAGTCGTTCGTCTTCGCCGAGTGCGATACGGAGATCGATTCGTTCCTGGCGGTGGAGGATGCCAACGACACGCCGTCCACGAGCTCGTTCGTGGTGCGCCATGTGACCGAGGCGGATTCCTCGAAGGCCGACCTGTATTCGTTCAGCGTGCCGTTCTTGCGCTCCATCGCCACCACTGCGGTCAGCCCGGTTGCCGCCGCGGTCAGGGCGGGGCAGGCGAATTCGTTCGCCATCGCGGTGGCCAACACCGGCAATACGGTGCTTACGCAGGCGAAATTGCTGTTCACCGATGCGGAGACGGGCGAATCGATCGGCGATGCCGTCCTGAACTTCAAGGAAGCGGAGAACGCCCAGAACAGCGGCCTGTACGAGGGTATTTACCCCAGCGACGCCATGTCGGAGGCGGCCAAGCGCAACATTCTGGTGGCCGAAAATGGAGACGCGGCCTTGGTTCCGGGGCAGGAGCGCCTGTTCATGGTTGCCATCGACATTCCGGCGGATTGGAGCGGGAAGAAGAAGCTCACCGTCACCACCCCTTCGGCTGACCTGAGCTACGTCGACCCGAATTCCGGCAAGGTGACCGTCGATGGCTCCGGCGTGGCGATGTACGGCACGACCGAGAGCAACTCCGAGACCGTCGAGCTGACCATCGCGTCGGCGGTGGACAACGACTTGGAGGGCAAGGTGCATTCGGATGACATGACGCCGGGCGGCGATGGCGGCTCGGGCGACGGCGGAAGCGATGACGAATCCGGTTCGGGCAAAGGCTCGGCCGGAGCGAAGACCGGCGACGGCGCGCTCGGGTCGCTCACGCCGGCGCTCGCGGCCGCGGCGGCGGCCGGCGCGGGATTCGCGGCCTACAGCGCCCGCCGCGCACGCCTGGAGCGTGAGGCGGCCGCCGGCGCGGGAGGCGCCGCCGAGGGCGCGGCGGACGAGGAGTAGGCCCACCGGCAGGGTGGCAAAAGGACACCCCAAATGTCACCGGTACGCATGCCGGTTCTTGCTTGATCCCGTCGGTCGCCTCGATTTCAACTAATGGGTGAAGGTCGGGGTGCTATCTTGCGGGTATTTTCGAGCGTGCTACCATGCGTCTAGAAGCATGTCGGGGATGACCTTCCCAATCTTCTACAACGCCCGACATGCCCATCCCAAAAGCCCCTGGGTACCTTCCCATCCGACCCAGGGGCGTTCCTTTCTGCATAAACAGGCTCGAGAGGCTTCGAGCTCGCCTGCTTGCTCGGTGACAGTAGGTGTGTCCCTTTGTCACCCTTTGGGATGGGGACTAATGTGCGAACGGTAGGTTTGGGAGCCGTCCTTCGTCGATGATGGCGGCGAGCATTTCGGCGAAACCTTTCGGGTCGGTGATTTGGTACTGCATGTGGTTGTGGCCCTCGAACACGGGGAAATTCCCCTGCGGATAGGCCGCCATCACGGCATCGCGGTACTTGAAATGGTCCTCGACGCTGCCGAACTCCCAGAACGAACGTTTCTGCAGGTCGTCGGATAGGTCGGGGAAGGGCTTGTCCTCGAGGCTGTCCGCGAGCTGCCGGCGCAGGTTGCCGTAGGTAAGCGCCTGGCCCGCCACCGTGAAATACGGCTTGATGGCATCGTCGTCGCACCACAGGATGTGCTTCAGCGTGCCGCCGCGCGACCACCATAGGCTTTTGATGGCCAGGTACAGCATCGGCGTCATGATACGCCGCATTCTAAGGCTGATCTGCGCGAATTGGCCGCCGTCGAAGAAGGCCCGTTCGACCGGCAGCACGGTTTCGGCCAAAAACGCGCATGCGAGGTCGGCGCCGATGGACGACGAAACCACGAGCTCGAGCCGGCGCACGCCCGTCTCGGCGAGGAATTTCTCCACCTGGGCAATCTCGTCGGCCTTGCCGACGTAGGTCTGGCCGGCGCAGTAAACCGTCGAAGTCGGCATGATGCAGAAAAATCGGTCGGCCAGGCATTCGGCCACGCGCCCGCTGCTTTCCCCCGTGACGCCCATGGCGTGGAAGAAGAGGATTGCGGGGTTTGACTTGTCGCCCACAGTCTGGAAGCGCATCGCGTGCTCCTATAAGTTAATCGAGGATTACAACGATGCCATTATAGGACTTTCGGCAAGGAGTTGATTATCTTGTCAAAGACACCTGAGCAAAGCGAACGCCGCCGAGCTTTCGGGCTCGGCGGCGTTCGTGCGTTTGCGCTTGGGGCGCAAGGGGCGCCGGCGCAGGTTTTGCGCTCGGGGCGTCTTCGCTAGTCGATGGCGTTCACCATTGCGCGCAGGATGTTGCGGCGGCTGAGCGCGCCGACGAGTTTGCCGCCCCTCGTGACAGGCACCTTCTTGATGCGCTTGCCTGCCAGCACGCCGCAGGCCACGTCGAGCGGCGTGTCCACCTCGACCGACACCACGCGCTTGGTGGCGAGCTCCATGACGTTGAGGTCGGCCAGGTTCGCCAGGCGCGCCTCGATGCTTTCGGGGTCGGAAACCGACAAGCTGATGCCGGCCGTGCCCACGGACATGTTCACGTCGGTGCGCGCCAGGTAGCGCATCGCGTCGCCGTCGGTGACGTAGCCGACCAGCTCGCCCGCCTTGTTCACGACCGATACGCCGGAGGTGTTCGTCGCGGCGATGATGCCGATGACCTCGCGCATCGTGGCGGTGTCGGGCACGGTGGCGGCGTTGGCGTTCATCACGTCGGAAAGCTCGAAGCCGGCAAGGGCGCCCTTCGCGGCCTTGGCGAAGGCTGGTTCGGCTTGCGGGGCGTCGAGGATGTCGGCGGTGGCGCCGGTTGCCGAGGCTCCGGGGCTGGCGGCAGCGGTAGCCGGGGCCGCGTTGCCAGCCCCAGCCTGGCCTGCGCCAGCAGCGGCGGTACTCGCGCCGGCCGTCTCCTTCGCCGCCTTCTTATCGCGCACCAGCACGATGATCAGGATGGCAGCGATGACGGCCAGCGCCACCACCACGTAGAACGACGCATGGTAGCCCGCGAACAGCTGCTCGGCGGCGCTTCCCGTCGCAGTCGAGCCGGAAACGGCCGACGACACGGTCACCAGCAGCGCGATGCCGAAGGACGCCGCCACCTGGTTGATGGTGTTCGACGTGGACTGCGCATGCTGGATGGCCTCGTTGGCCAGAGAGTTGACGCCCCAGGTGTTCAGCGGCGTCATGACGAACTGCATGCCGATGACCAGAAGGCCGTAGGCCACGCCCACCGCGATGATGGACGAGTCGATGCCGAGCAGGGTGAACCCGGCGGCGCCGCAGATGATGATCACGATGCCGCAAAGCACCGGGATGCGCACGCCGCGGGAGTCGAAGATGCGGCCGGAAAGCAGGCCGGCGCAGGCGCTGATGGCGGCGCCGGGCAGCAGCGTCAGGCCGCTGACGGTGGCGGTGTGGCCGAGCGCGCCCTGGATGTAGAGCGGCATGATGGTGCCCACGCCCATGACGGTGGCCTGGAACACGGCGACGCAGATGACGGCGACGCGGTAGTTGCGGGTGCGCAGGATGTCCACGCGCAGCATCGGCTGCTCAAGATGCAGCTGGCGGCGTGCGTAGAGGGCCAGCAGCGCGACGCCGACGACGATCAGGCCGATGTTCAGTGCGATGTTCGTCGAAGAGCTCAGGCTGGAAAGGCCGTAGAGCAGGCAAATCAGGCCGATCGTGGAAAACAGGAACGAGGGCACGTCGAAACGCGAGCGCTTGAAGTCGCCGTAGGGCTTGACGGCCTTCAGCGCGCCGATCACCACGAGAATCGCGCACACGGCCACGATGGCGAAGATGGAGCGCCAGCCGACGGTGTCCACGAGCACGCCGGAAAGCGAGGGGCCGATGGTGGGGGCGAAGCCGATGATGAGCCCGATGGCGCCCATGGCCGAGCCGCGGCGTTCACGCGGGATGATCAGCAGGATGACGCTGAACACCATGGGCATGACGAAGCCGGTCGCGCATGCCTGCAGCACGCGCCCGAGCAACAGCAGCCCGAAAACGGGGGCGACGGCCGACACGATGCTGCCGACGGCGAAGATGGTCATGCCTCCCAGGAACAGCTTGCGGGTGTCAAAGCGTCCCATGAGGAACGCCGCCAGCGGGATGACCACGGCTTCCGTGAGCGAATAGCCCGAGGTGAGCCACTGCACGGTCGTCGCCGAGACGCCCATGTCGTTCATAATCGCGGGCAACGCCGAGGTGAGCAGCATGGCGTTGAGCACGGTGATAAACGTGCCGACAAGCAACACCCCAATCATGCGTTGCTTGTCTTTTTCAATTCCTAAACCCATCAATCCTCCTTGTGGTCGGGTGGCCGCGGCGCGTCGGGCGGCGCGGAGCCGACGCCCGGGCGTGTCGGGTTTCGCTCGGGTGTCGCCTCCGTCGCTGCGCGGGGTGCGGTGCGCGGCCAATACAATTGATATTTGTCAGTTGTGTAGGGTAGCGAAATTGATTGACAAATATCAACCGACATCACAAAATAGTCGCAAAGTGAAAGACCTTGCGGCTGTTGAAATAAGGCAGAATGGTCGCTGAGGCAAGAAGACGAGAAGGAGGTGCAGGCGATGACGGAACACGCTTCCAACGACTTGCTCGGCGCGGGCAATGTCGAGCCTTTGGCTCCTGAAGAGGTCATTCTCGAGGCGTCGTGCGCTTTCGATGCGATATCGCGCAATGCCGTGATGCATAACCGCTCGAGCCTGACGAAGGCCCAGACCGACATCGTGATGGCACTGGCGCTGTTCGGGCCGTCGAGCATGACCGAGCTGGCGCACAACCTCGCGGTGTCGAAGGAACACATCACGCGTGCGGTGAATTCGCTCTGCGAAAAGGGCCTGGTGGCGAAACGGCGCAGTGCCGAGAGCTTCCGCAACGTGGAGGCGGCGCTGACCGAGAGCGGTCAGGAGACCTCAATGGCCATCCGCATGGCCTCGATCGAGCGGCTGCACGAGCCGCTTTCCG
>CAVGAF010000059.1:9041-11736 GCA_963627055.1 Butyrivibrio sp. CAG:318
CGCGCCTCGTTGCTTGGAGGGCTGCTGTTCGCCGCGGGCCTGGTGTGCGTGCGGGCGGGCTGCTATTGCCCGGAGCCGGCGTTGTTGCAGGTTCCGGGGGTAATCGCGTGCTCCGTCGGCAACACGCTGCTCGTTTCTTGTTGGTACCGGCATTATTCGTGCATTTCGCCCGCCGCCTCGTTTTCCCTGGTGTGCCTTTCGATGATTGCGGCCGCTGCGCTGTATGCGATGCTCCTTGCCGTGTTTCCCGAAGCCCGGGTGTGTGCCGCGGCGCTTCTTTACTCGATCGTCCCGATTTCCGCCGCTAAAAAACTGCCTCGCTATGCTGGCGAGAAAGAGCAGGTCGCAGCGGCCGCCGGCGATATCAGCATGTTCTCGAAGCAGAAATTGCCCTGCATCGAGGCCCTCATCGCCATCGCCGCGGTGTCGTTCGGCGCCTTCGTCTGCGCGAATCTTGAAATCGGGAAAGACGGTCTCGGCTTGAGCGTGGGGACGTATGTTGCGCTGGCCGCGCTGATAATCGTCGCGCTTGTCGCGCTCTTGGCTTCAAGGGCTTTTGCCGGGCTTAACGGCCTCGCCGCTACCTTGAATTTCATGGGCACGCTGCTCGTCTTGGGCCTATTCGCATACTCGAACGCGTTGTTCGAGCGGCTTGGGGTCGTTTTGGTCCTTTTGGGCTTCGTCGTCATGAACGTGTTCCATATCGTGTTCTATTCCAGTCTCTGCCACCTGAGGCGCACGGCGCCGGGCGACTTCGGGGCGGTGCTCGGGCAGACGCGTGCGGCGATTCCCGTGGCTCTTCTGGTTGGCGCCTGTGCGTACCGCTGTCTGGAGGTGTTGCCATCGTGGGCGACGTCGGCTGGCTGCTTTGCATTGGGCTCCGTCATGCTCGTTTTGCTGATGATCGTCCTGGTGCGGGAGATCGACGACACGCGCACCGAGCTTCTTGGCAAAAGCGCGTCGAGCGTTTGGTCCAGCTGAAGATCAAGCTCGAATCGGCCCGCGCGCTCATGAATACCGCGCTTAACCTCATCGAGGCCAAAGACGACAAGGCCATCATGTACACCGCCATGGCCAAGGGCTATTGCAACGACGTGCATCCCTGCTAAACGCATGTCGGAAAGGGGTCCGGGCGAAGCGCGTCCGGACCCCTTTTCTCATTGGCGCTCGAGGGGAAATGAAACCATGTGTGGGAAAGAATAATCGAAAGGATTATGCCTTATGAAAATAGCCGTATGCTGCAAATTCACCCCCGACACGGAAGACGTGCGCCTGTCCGATGACGGATCGGTTGACATCTCCAAGGCGAAATGGAGCGTAAGCGATTACGACTTGCAGGCGATACAGGCCGCGAGCGACATCGCCAACGAGGCCGGTGCCGAAGCGGTCGCGCTCACCGTCGGTCCTGCGAAAATAGATCAAAGCAAACTGACCAAAGACCTCATGTCGCACGGAAACCTCTCGGCGCTCTATCGCGTAGTCGATGATGCCGTCGCCGAGGCGGATACCGCGCAGATCGCGCGCGTGCTGTGCGGCCTTGCTGAAAAGGCCGGGGCGGATGTGGTCGTATGCGGCGAAGGGTCGTCCGACCGCTATCAGCGGGTTACGGGGTCTACCGTGGCGGCGATGCTCGGCTGGCCATGCGTCACCGCGGTCGATTCCATGCGCGTCGAAGGCGAGGCCATCATCGCCGAGCGCGACCTGGAAGATGGGATCGAGGTCGTTGAGCTTTCGACGCCATGCGTTATCGTCACCGCATCGACTATCAACAAGCCTCCCATTCCGGCATTGAAAGACGTGCTCGCCGCAGGGAAGAAGCCCGTCGAGACGTTTACCGTCGCCGATTTCGACATGGGAATGCGCGCGATCGAAGCAATCGGCACGGCCGCGCCCGAGCAACCCGGCCGCCAAAAGACGATGCTTTCCGGCTCGCCCGACGAGATTGCGGCCCAGCTCATCGAGAAACTGACCAACGACGGCGTACTGTAAGGGGATTCGAATATGAAATGCGTTGTATTTTCCGAAGATGCCAAAAGCGCGCTCGAGCTTATCGGAGCCGCGAAGCAACTTGGTGCTGACGAGATCGTCGCCGTGCAGTTCGATGCCGAAGCGGCGCAGGTCGTTGCGCGGGCGGGCATTTCGGCCGTCGTCGTCGCGAGCGTTCCCGACGGGTCGCTGAAAGAGAGCGCGGCGAAGGTTGTCGCGGATGAAGCCGCCAAGGCCGATTCGTGCGTGGTGCTCGTGGGCGCTACCCGTCGCATGGTGAACGCCGCTGCCTTTGTGGCTGGGCAGCTGGGATGTGCCGCCATCGTCGATGTGAAAACGCTTGCCGGCGGTGAAGCATCGCACATCAAATTCGGCGGCAAGGCCATCGTGACCGAAAAGTCCAGCGGCACATATGCCGTCTTCGTCATGGCTCCCGGTGCTGCCGAAGCCGCTCATGCCCCGCGAGACCTATATCGGCGCATCGGGTGTTGCGGTGAAGCCCGAGCTGTTCGTCGGCGTTGCCACGTCGGGTCAGGCTCAGCACACCATGGGCATGTACGAATCGGGAAAGGTCGTGGTCATCGACAAGAATAAGGACGCCCTGTTCTTCAATTCGTGCGATTACGGCATCGTGGGCGATTACGCCGAAATCGTCCCGGCCATAACGAAGGCGCTGGAAGGGTAGGCCGGCAATCCGCGTCCCGAGGTG
>CAVGAF010000060.1:0-10648 GCA_963627055.1 Butyrivibrio sp. CAG:318
GCGCCACAGGATGGTGGCCAGCTCCGCGCGCGTGAGCGCATGCCCCACGCCGAACACGTCGCTGCCCGCATAGCCGCTCATCAGGCCCGCGTCGGCAACCTTGGCCACGGCGACGGCGAACCAATCGCTATCGGATACGTCGGAGAACGCCGGCGTGGTGTACGGGTCGGCGTAAGACCTGATGGGCAGGTTGTCATACTGCATCCACTCGCTGGTGTCCGCGGTATGCATCGCCTCGGCCATCGCCTTATTCTTCGTCTTGACCTGGGCAATGCAGTCGGTCCAGTCCTCCCACTTCCCCTCGGAATACAACAGCGACTCGCCCTTGTTCACCACGGCGGTCGCATAGCTCGACAGATTCATGACCTTGGCAAATTCCTCGCCGCCCCCCGAAGGCATGACGAACTGGTACTTGCCGTCGATAGTGCGCTGCGTCACCACGACCGAATAGCGCTGCCCCTCCTTCATCACGACGCCGCTTGCGAGGTCGGTGCGGTGGAAGCCGCTGTAGCGGTACGTCTCAGAGGTGCTCGCCACGTGCTTGCCGTCGGTGGGGCTGGCGGCGTCGTCATCGAGCAGGTACACGTCGTAGGTGGCGGTCACGTTGTTCGTGCCCGTGACCGTGGACAGCGACTTCACCACCTGGTCCTCGCTGGCGGTGAAGATATTCGACATCAGGGTTGTGTCGTCGGTACTCTCAGCACCCGTCGAAGAGGTCGGCATGTAGGAATACGAATCGATCAGGTAGTGATCGGAGTCGTTGTACAGGCTCGACGTGTCGAAATCGAAGACCTCGATCTGCGTGAGGGACTGGTCGTAGTAGGACAGGTAGAAGTAGCCCTCGCCATCGACGCCCCAGCCGCCGTTGTTGTTCGGGAAGTCCTCGGTAGACGATCCCCAAGAGTTCTTCACGATCCAGGCGCCGTTGTTGGCCGGCTGGTGACCTTCCTTGAAGTTCTCCTTGGAGTAGTTGTCGTCCCACCCCACGATGGTGACGGCATGATTTGCAGCCAATGGCTCATAGGTGTAGTGCGCCCAGGTGTCGGTGTTGATGTATTCGGACGCCTTGGTCTGGCCCGGGCGCGAAGAGTCGGCATGGAAGGCAACCTGCACGGCGTTGCCGGCCAGCAGCTGCTCCTTGATGGCGGCAGTGCCGTTCTCGTTGTAGGAGTACTCATACTGTACATTTTCCAGATCGATTACGCCGTCCTTAGGCGCAACCATCGTCAAGGTGGCCGGGGACGGAAGCAGGCTGCCGTCCTCGAGCTGCATCACCGACTGGAACCGATACGACTCGTCAACGCTCCAGTCGCCGGCCGAGGCGTAGCAGTCGGGGGCGTCCACATCGAAGTCGGGATTGGTCTTCTTCATAGCCTCGGCGCGGTCGTCGCCGTAGGCCTGTCGGTACGACTCGGTGGAGCCGTCGTTGTTCTGGTAGGGGACGTCGGACTCGAGCACCGGCCCGATGCCCTCGGCGAAAATGGACGTCGCCACGAACGGGCTGCCGCCGGTGTTCAGGCGCTGGCTGGGGTCGAACGCGGTGTAGCCCTCGCCCGCCTGCGATCCGCTCCCCTCCGGCAGCACCGTCTGCGAGAACCAGGCGAGCTGGCGCTCGGACAGATCGAGCTGCAAGGCATCGTAGGTGGTGCCGAGCTCGTTTAGAATCGACGTCTCGGCAGCGGCGACGGCGGCGAAGCTCCAGCAGGTGCCCCACGGAACCTGGCTCTTCACCGGCGTGACCGTGCCGGCGTCGCGCAGGTCGTAGGCTTCGGGCCAGGCGTCGGCGAGCGTCGCGTCAAGCCCCTCGTTAGAAGCGCTGGAATTCGTCAGGATGTTCACGTTGCCCGTGGCGGCAACCGCCTGCGTAAGCTCGAACTGCTGCTCGGCCATGGCATCGATGGCCGAAGAAGACTCCCCGTCGGATGTGCCGTTGGAAGACGAACCCGCGAACGCGGCGCAGGGCACGAGTCCCGCCACGAGCACGCCGGCCACGGCGGCGCGGGTGAACACGCCCGGCTTGAAACGATTAGTCATTCAGGTATCCTTTCCATTTTTGCGGCCCGCCGTTTCGGGGCAGCTTGCTAACTGTTTATTTCGCAAGGCGCGGAAGCGCTCTTGCCTACCCGAGAATCTTCAGGTCGATCGCGTTGGCCAGCACGCCGGCGGCGCGCTCGCGCATGATGTCGGAGGCGGGCTTGAGCATAAGGCCCGCCTCGGTCGGCTCGCCGTTGACCAGCCCGGCCTCGACCGCCCAGGCCATCGTGCCGCGCGCCCAGTCGGACACGGCATCGGCGTCCGCGAACCTGCTCAACGAAGCCGCGTCGCCATCGGCAGCCTGCGCGTACTTGGCGATCATCGCCACGGCCTCCTCGAAGGTCACCGCGCGGTCGGGCTGGAAGGCGCGGCCGCTCTCCGTCTCCACGCCGTCGACGACTCCGTTGGCCACGGCCCAGTCTGCGGCGGCGGTGTAGAAGGCGTTGTCGGCCACGTCGTCCATGTCGGTGATGTTCACGGCGGTGTAGTCGTAAGCTTCCGCATCCACCGGGTTCGCGTTGCGCCACAGGATGGTGACCAGCTCCGCGCGCGTGAGCGCATGGCCCACGCCGAATTCATCGGAACCCTCGAAACCCGTCATCAGCCCCGCATCGGCCACCTTGGCAACCGCAGGGGCATACCAGGCGTCCTCGGCGACGTCGCTAAACGCGGGCGTGGCGTACACGGTTCCGTAAGCCCTGATGGGAAGGTTGTCGAAATCCATCTGCTCACTCAAATCGTCAATCCCCAAAGCCTCGCAGGCCTTCTTGAGCTTCGCCCTCACTTCAACGATGCCATCGGTCCAGTCCTGCCACGAGTCACCCGAGCCCAGGAAGGACTCGCCCTTGTTCACCACGCCGACGCAATAGCTCTTGACGCCGAGGCGCTCGGTGAACGCTTCGTTCATGCCCGATGGCTGCACCGTCTGGTACTTCCCATCGACGCTGCGTTGCGTCACCACGACCGAGTAGCGCTGGCCTTCCTTCATGATCACGCCGCTCTTCAAATCGACGCGATGGAAGCCGCTGTACTCGAACGTCTCCGATTTGCTGGCGACGTGCTTGCCGTCGGTGGGGCTGGTTGCGTCGTCGTCAAGCAGGTACATATCGAACGTAGCGGTCACGCATGCCGACCCCGTCTCAGTGGACAGCGAGGTGATCACCTGGTCTTGCTGCGCGGTGAAAATGTTCGCCATGCTCACCTTGTCATCGACCGAGGCCGTAGAAAGGGTGTTGACCGGCATGTAGGAGTAGGAATCGGCGACAAGCGCGGTATTGCTCACTTCCTGGCACACATCGAAGTCGAGGACCTCGATGTCGGAGAGGGACTGGTCGTAATAGGACAGGTAGAAGTAGCCGTCGTTACCCCAACCGCCGCCGTTGTTCGGGAAGTCCTCCGAAGACGAGCCCCAAGAGTTTTTCACGATCCAGGCACCATTGTTGGCGGGCTGATGGCCTTCCAGGAAGTTTTCCTTGGAGTAGTCGTCGTCCCAGCCCACGATGGTGACGGCATGGTTGGACGTCGACGGCTTCCAGGTGTAGTGCGCCCAAGTGTCGGTGTTGATGTACTGCGGAGTGGAGGAAGCCTTGCCCGGCATGTAATTGTCGGAGGCGAAGGAGACCTGCACGGCGTTGCCGGCCATAAGCTGCTGCTTGATGGCGGCGGTGCCGTCCTCGTTATAGGAATAGCCGGTCGCCGTCGCGCCGAACACGTCGGTGGACAAACTGGCGGGAGACGGCAGCAGGTTCGCATTGTTAAGCTGGTAAGCCTTCTGGAAACGCAGCGCCTCGTCCACGGACCAGTCGCCCTTCGGGGAATAGCTCATGGGAGCGTCCACGTCGAAGGCGGGGTCGCTTGCCTTCTTGATTTCGGCCAGGTCGTTGCCGAACAGGTCGCGATAGCTCAGCGTGATGCCTTCCTTGTTCCGATACGGCGCCACGACCTCGTCAACCGGGCCGACGCCCGATGCATACAGAGAGCTCGCCAAAAACGCCGTGCCTCCACTGTTCAGCGGATCGGCGCCCTCGACGGCCGCGCCGCCCTCGCCCGCCTGCGAGCCCGACCCCTCGGGCAGAAGCGAGCGCGAGAACCAAGCGGTCTGAAGCTCGGAAAGGTCGAGATTGTATTCGTCATAGGTGAGGCCGAGCTTGTTTAGGATCGAGGTCTCGGCAGCGGCGGTGGAGCCGAACGACCAGCAGGTGCCCCAGGGGGTCTGGTCCTTCACCGGCGTGACGGTGCCCTGATCACGCAAATCGAACGAAGCGGGCATGGTGGTCGAAGCGAGCGACGCATCGACGCCGTCGGAGTACGAAGCCGCCGAATACAGCAGGTTGGTGTTGCCCGTGGCGTTAACGGAGCCGTACAGTTTTACCTGTTCATCAGCCATCGCCGAGATAAGGGAATCATTGCTGGAACCTTCGTCGGACGACGTGGCCGCGAAGGCGGCAGTCGGAACGAGGCCAACCGCGAGCACGCCCGCCACGGCCGCGCGGGTGAAAATACCTGGCTTGAATCGATTGGACATGCTGGGGACCTTCCTTCTCGAATTATGCGGAATTGCGCATAAATGAATACCTATCCACTCATAATAACGAAAAAGCGGCACCGCCACAAACCGAGGCGATGCCGCTTAACGCACGTGAAAAATGCTTGCTGCTACTCACGATCCTTGCCGTGGCACTTCTTGAACTTCAGCCCGCTGCCGCAGGGGCACGGGTCGTTGCGCCCGACGTTGGCGAAGGGGTCGTCCTTGTCCTTGACGTAGGTCTGCACCTTGCCCTGGGCCGGCTTCGGCGCCGATCCCGCGGCCTGCTCGGCGGCGCGGGCGGCCTGCTGCTCGCGCACGGCCGATCCGACACCGGTGTTGCCAATGGCCTGCTCGGGGTTCGAATAGCTCACGCGGCCGGCAAGCGGGTCGGGCTGCGTGGGCATCTGGGGAGCGGTGTTCGCGGCAATCTGCAGGCGCAGAAGCGTGCGCAGGTATTCCTCGTACATGCTCGAGGTGAGCGAGCTGAAGGCGCGATAGGCCTCGTTCTTGTACTCCACCAGCGGGTCGCGCTGGCCGAAGGCGCGCAGGCCGATGCCCGTCTTCAGGTAGTCCATGTCCTGCAGGTGCGCCATCCACCTGCGGTCGATGATGCGCAGCATGACCTGGGATTCCAGCATGCGCATGATGGGCGCGCCCAGCTCGTCGCTCTTCTTCTCGACCGCGCCGGCAAGATACTCGTCGATGGCCTCGCCAAGGGCCGCCGGATCGTCGTCGTGATCGACGTCCTCGCAGATAAAGTCGGTGCGCCCGGTCATGTTGGTGATCCAGGAATCGACGGCCTTCATATCCCAGTCGTCGGAAGGAAGCTTCTCGGGGCAGTTCTCCTCCACCACGGCCTCCACCGCGTCGGAGATGATCTGCGGGATGCGGTCGTCCATGTCCTTGCCGTCGAGGATGGCGTTGCGCTCCTCGTAGATGGCCTTGCGCTGCAGGTTCATGACGTCGTCGTATTCCAGGACGTTCTTACGCGCGGCGAAGTGCATGCTCTCAACCTGGCGCTGCGCGCTTTCGATGGCCTTGGACACCATGGAAGCCTGAATGGGCATGTCGTCGGGCATGTTGGTCTTTTCCATCATGGCGCCGATCTTGTCCATGCGGCTGCCGCCGAACAGGCGCATGAGGTCGTCTTCGAGCGACAGGTAGAACTGCGTGGTGCCCGGGTCGCCCTGACGGCCGGCGCGGCCGCGCAGCTGGTTGTCGATACGGCGCGATTCGTGGCGCTCGGTGCCGATGACGCACAGGCCGCCGGCCTCGCGCACGCGCTGCTGCTCGGCCTTGCACGTGGCCTTCGCCTCGGCGAGCGCCTCGGCGCGCTGCTCCTTTGTGGCGCTGGGAAGCCCGCCCTCTTCCGGCTCCATGCCGGGTTCCAGGTCGGGATTGAAGCCGCGGGCGAGCAGCACGTCGTCGGCAAGCACGTCGGGATTGCCGCCGAGCAGGATGTCGGTGCCGCGGCCGGCCATGTTCGTGGCGATGGTGACCGCGCCGAGGCGTCCCGCCTGCGCGACGATGTGCGCCTCGCGCTCGTGGTTCTTCGCGTTGAGCGTTTCGTGCTTGATGCCGCGCTTGTCGAGCAGGCGCGAGAGCTTCTCGGAACTTTCGATGGAAACGGTGCCGATCAGGCAGGGCTGGCCGGCTTCATGGCGCGCCGCGACGTCGTCGGCGACGGCGTTGAACTTCGCCTCGATGGTGCGGTAGATCAGATCGTCCTCGTCGATGCGCTTGACTTCCTTGTTCGGCGGGATGGCCACGACGGGCAGCTTGTAGATCTGGCGGAACTCGGCGTCCTCGGTCATGGCCGTGCCGGTCATGCCGGAAAGCTTGTCGTAGAGGCGGAAGTAGTTCTGCAGCGTGATGGTGGCCAGCGTCTGGTTCTCCTCGCGCACCAGCACGTGCTCCTTGGCCTCCAGGGCCTGGTGCAGGCCCTCGGAGTAACGGCGGCCCTCCATGATGCGGCCGGTGAACTCGTCGACGATTTTGACTTCGCCGTCGACCACCACGTAATCGACGTCGCGATGGAACAAAAACTGCGCCTTCAAGGCCTGCTGCAAGTGGTTGGGCAGCTGGCCTGAGGGGTCGGCGTAGATGTCGTCGATGCCGAGCATCGTCTCAATGCGCGTCAAGCCCACCTCGGTGGCGTTGATGGTGCGCTTGGCCTCGTCCATCTCGAAATCCTCGTCGAGCTTCAAGGCCGGCATGACGCGGGCGAACTTGTTGTAGGTGTCGGCGGCCTGCGTGCCCGCGCCGGAGATGATCAGCGGCGTGCGCGCCTCGTCGATGAGGATGGAGTCGACCTCGTCGACCACGGCGAAGTGGTGCCCGCGCTGCACGCGGCCCTCGGCGCGCGTGACCATGTTGTCGCGCAGGTAGTCGAAGCCGAACTCGGCGTTGGTGCCGTAGGTGACGTCGCAGGCGTAGGCGCGCTTCTTCGCGTCGGGGCGCATGCCGTTTTGGATAAGGCCGACGCTCATGCCGAGGAAGGCGTAGATGCGGCCCATCCACTGGCTGTCGCGGCGGGCCAGGTAGTCGTTGACCGTGACGATATGCACGTTCTCGCCGCCCAGCGCGTTTAAATAACCCGCCAGCGTGGAGACGAGCGTCTTGCCCTCGCCCGTGCGCATCTCGGCGATCTGGCCGTCGTTTAGGGCCATGCCGCCGATGAGCTGCACGTCGAAGTGGCGCATCCCCGTCACGCGCACCGATGCCTCGCGCACGGCGGCGAAGGCCTCGGGCAGCACGTCGGCCTCCGTCTCGCCGGCCTTTATGCGCTCGCGCAGCTCGGCGGTCACCGCGCGCAGTTCCTCGTCGGACTTCGCCTGCATCTGCGCTTCCAGGCTGTTGATCGCATTGACCGTCGCCTGGTACTTCTTCATCTGTTTGCCCTCACCGAAGGTGAGCAGCTTTGAGAGGAAACCTGCCATGAACGCGCCATCCCTTTCACGGCCGTACGGCCGCGTTTATACGAATTTTCGAACAATCTTGTTAACTGTAGCATATAGGTGCGCCCCGCCCCGCGCGCTCGGCAATCTCGACACCTTTTTCTTAGGTTGCGAGGCTTTATCGCGCTGGCGGCGGCTCGCGCCGGACGCGCCGGGGCGAGCCGCAGGGAACTAGGCCGGCACTCCGTCGGCGTCGATGATGCTGTTGTAGAGCTGCACGATCTCACGGGCCGGATCGATTCCAAGCCCCTCGGAGAGCATCTTGCGGCAGTTGAAGTAGGTATGGAGCGCCGCCGTGCGCTGCAGCGCCGCTATCTGGGCGCGCATGAGCGCGGCATAGACGTCCTCGCGGGAATCGTCGCGGCGCAGCGCCGCCTGGGCAAACCAAAGTCCCTGCTGCGCCTGGCCCGAGCGCACAAGCGACAGCGATGCGGCGACGAGCGCGTCGACCAGCCGCGCGCGCATCTCCATACGGGGCCTGTCGAGCGCCCGGTCATCCGCGTCGCCGGGAAGCAGATCGCCGGCGAAAACGTCCTCGACCCTCTTGACGAGGTGCGACCAACCGCCCTGCCCCGGCTGGTTGAACAGCAGCATACGGCACACTTCCTCCAGCTCCAAGGCGTCGCTTGCCAGAAGCGACGCGTCGATGGCGAGGCTTTTGTTGCGGCGGATCAGATACGGGCACGAGCCGTCGGGGAGCTTAAGCGCCTTCTTCACGCTGCACCAGGTGGAATCGAGGTTCTTGCGGGCCGCGTCGTATTCCGAATCGGGATAGAGCATGTCCATGAGCTTGTCGCGGGAAATCTCCCCGCCCTTGTTCAAGACGAGCAGCGCAAGCAGCACGCGGTTCTTCTGCCGCTTGAACGCGTCGGGGCTCACCTTGTTCCCGCCCACGGAAACCTCCATGCCGCCAAGCATGTTCACGGTCAGGATAGGGGGCCGGCGAGAGACGGCCCTTGCGCCCGATGAGCCGAGCCGGGCATCCAAGGCCTCGCCAAGCTCGCGCCTCCGCGCTGCACGCTGCTCGGCGAGAAGCCCCGACTTGAACGCCGATTCCCGAACGAGCGCCTCGTCGAAGACGGGCGCGCCGGTCTCGCCGTGCCGCCAAACCGCATCGAGCGCGTTTACCGCCAGCGCTTCCGGCAAGCCGATCGAACCTGCCCCGCCTGAGCACGGCGTAGCGGCGGAGATGCGGGCGCACATCTTCCTGTACGCGGAAAGACCTCCGGACGCCTTGGGCGAAGCTCCCGCCGAAAGCCCCGACGCCCTTTTCCCGCCACGGGCGTGCTCGCCCAGCCACCTGCGGGCCAGCCACGCCGCGCACAGAAACGCGACGGGGCCAAGACGCCCCTCGGCGCCGCCGAATGCCGCGAGCCACGCCCGCACGCCCCGCGAAGGCGAGCCGTCTCGCGCAAGCATCACATCCGCGGCGCCGCACAAGTCGCCAAGGTGCAGCCACGGGGATGGCGGCGCGCCGGCATTTCCCGCATCAAGCTGCCCGTCAGTCGCGGCAAGATCGGTATCCAGGCCCTCCCTGCCCTCGACGGCGAGCCTTTCCAGCTCGACAAGCGCCGCCTCGCCTGCAGAGCCCTGCGCAAGCCCGGCGAGCAGCAGCGCGCCCGCCAGACGAAGCTCGATGCGCTCATCGCCGGCGCACCTGCGCGCCGCGACGCAGGCGGCCGCATCCGATTGCAGCAAGGCACAGCGCAGGGCCTCGCCGGCATGGAGGGCGGCGTCAAGCCGCGCGGCTTCCAAGCTCCTGTACACCGAGGACGCCTCGGTCAAGCAGCAGTCGTCGATAAGCGCGTCTCCTTGCCGCGCAAGCCAGGAAACGCGGCATGCGCGGGATGTGAACTTGCGCACCAGCTCGCAAGCGCGTGCGCCCTGCTTGCGAGCCACCAGGGCATCGGCCAGGGCGCACGCAAGCGCATCGCCGCTTGCGTGCTCGGAGCGCATCGCCAACACCGGCAGACGCTCGAGGAAGGCGCCGGCGAGCGCGTCGACGCCGAAATTCGCCGTGCGAAACGTCCCCTCCAGCAAGTTGATTCCCAAATGGGGATAGGACCGGTTGAGCAATTGCAGCAGCTCGGGGTCGACGGCGAAGAACCCCTCCACCTCGTCGATGTCGCCAAAACCAAGCGTGATGAGCACGAACATGGCGAGCATCATCTCGCTCGGCAGCTCCTCGCCAACGGCGGCGCGAAGAAACGCGGCCTGCGCGGCGCCGGGCGCGTCGGTCCCCCACACAAGGGCGGCCACGCGATCCTGGGAAGCGACGGGGCCAGGCGAGGGCAGGGCCCAGGCCAAGGCGCCCGCCGCTTTGGCAAGCTCCTCGTCGCGCACGAGCAAGTCGCGCCCACCGAGCAGCACGCGGTCGGTCATCTGGGAAAACGCATCGTAGGTAGGTTCGCACGTGACGATAACCTCGTTTCCCGCCCCGAGCAGCTCGTCGATCTGCCCAGCAAGCTTCTCGGCACGGGCGGCATGCAAAAGCGGCACGTCCTCGATCACAACCAGAAACGAATCCCGATCCAAGCGCGAAAGCTCGCTGAACAGCGTCTGGTTGTCCAGATCGCGGATGAAGCACGGGCTTTTGCCGTTGAGCCAGAACACATGGTGGAAGCCGAACACCGTTTCGGCGTATTCGAGCGCGACGGAAGTCTTCCCATAGCCGGAAGGGGCGACGATGAAGCGCGCGACATCGCGTTCGGCCAGGAGCTTGGCCACGAGCACGGTGCGCGGGTAGTTACGCAACGACGAGAGATGGCCGGGACGCTTGCCGTTGCAAGCGGCGTTCGAGAAATACGTGAGCATACGGAACAACCCCCTACCTTAAGGGGAGCATGCGTGGCCTGTGGGCGCTACCTTACTCGCACCCGCACCCGCACTGCAAGCGCACGCCTGTTCGCATCAAGCCGGCCGCCGAGACCGGCAACCCCCGCGCCGAGCGCCGCGCATCCACATATGGTGGCGAAAAGAATGTCGCCCCACCATCCCCGGCATGCGTAAGAAGGACCCCGCAACTCGAAAAAAGTTGCGGGGTCCTTGCGAAAAACATCGATGGCCGGCGACGCGCTACGCTTCGCGGCCGACGAGCTTGGCGATGCGCTCGGAGTAGACCAGGTCGGAA
>CAVGAF010000061.1:0-8985 GCA_963627055.1 Butyrivibrio sp. CAG:318
ACACCGCGCCGTCTTTCACGTGCAGACGCAACGCGCAACGGCCCTCGCAGTTCACGTGGCACGCCGACCACACGCACGCGTCCTCTTCGGTTTCGCCATCGTCGGCATGCGCCGCAAACGCGCTGAACGGCATCGACATTATTTCCGAGACGGCATTTTCGAAGCCCACGACAAACCTACCTACATATCGCTTAAGACGCCTTGCCGCGCCCGGGCGCGGCTGACGGAAATCAGTATTTCGTTTCAGTATAGCTGCACGTATGACGAAGAAAGCTGGAACATTCCAGTTGACCACGGCAACACGGTAGCGCGCGTCGCCGAGTAGCGCGCGTCGCCGAAGAGCTTGCGGTGTCGGAAAACACCATTCGCACCCATATGCGCCGCCCGTACGCCAAGCTCGACATTCACAAGAAGCAAGAGCTGCTCGACCTGTTCGAAGACCTGGAGGCGGCGAAATCCACGAGCTGTAAGCCGGCGGGTTTTCCGAGTTGCTGTAGCCGCCACCCCCGAGCCGGCAGGTTTTCCGAGTTTGCGAGCCTCCGTGCAGCGTTTCGGGCCCCTCGTGGCAGGTTTTCCGAGTTGCTGCGCCGCCGTGCACGGGTTTTGGGGTTTCGGTGGCAGGTTTCCCGAGTTGCTGTAGCAAATTACCTGCATGCAGGCTCAGAAAGTCGGGAAACCTGCCAACGGAGCCCGGTTTCCGTGCACGGCGATTCGGAAAGTCGGGAAACCCGCCACACAGGGACGCGCGGAGTCAGCTTCTGGGAGCGTAGGCCCGGGAACTCGGAAAACCCGCCACACAGGGAAGCCGCCGGCATTGACCCGTACGATACCGTTATCGCGCTGGCGGATCGAACTAATTGGCTCCTCGATTTCAACGCCAGACTAGCTTCCTCGCGCGGCGGGCGGCAGGTGCTCTTCAAGCTAGAAACTGCAATGCAAGTTTTACCGGAGCTTCCGGCCCAATGCCCCAAGCGGGCCCGCACTTGCTATTCCGTGGGCTTTACTACGGTGAGCTGCATCTTGAAGGGGGTGACGCCGCGGACGCTGTGCGGGCTGCCGGCGGTCATGACGATGCTCTGGCCAGCGGAAAGCTGATGAGGCACGTCGTTGACGGTGATTTCGCCGGTGCCCTCGAGCACGGTGATGAGCGCATCTCCCGGGGCGGCGTGGCTCGACATGCCCTCGTCGGCGTCGATGGCGAACACGGTGACCTTGCAGCCGGGGGTCTGCGACAGCGTGAGGCTGTTCACCTTGCCCACCTCAAGCTCGACCAGGTCTTTCAGGCCGAAAATGGTGCCATGCTCCACGTTCTTGATGAGTTCTGCCATGCTTGTTCCTTTCGCTTGGGATTACCTTGCCTGCTATTTATTCGGCCGCTGACGCGCCCCGCGCCCGTGCGGACGAGGGCGGCATCGTTCGGTGCCAGCTCCAGCGCAACGCCAGCCGGATGCGCCCGCCTGCGCCCTTACTGCCGCGCGTTGAGCTGCAGCACCTTGAAGCCGTTGCCGTCGGCCGGCTCGACCGCGTGCAGCACATGGGCCGGCACGCGCAGGACTTCGCCGGCCTTCAGCGCAACAGCGGCATCGGGCAGCGTCACCCGCGCGGCGCCCTCCACCAGCAGGTAGAGCACATCGCCGAAGTATTCCTCCTCGCTGACGCTTTCGCCGGCGGCGAACGCGAGCAAGGTGAGGTCGAAGCCGGCGTCGCGGGTGAGCGCCATGCTGGACACCTGGCCGGGCTTGAGGTCGATCAGGCTTGCCAGCGACGCCGCGGCGTCGGTCGGCAGATTTCGAAGCGGCATGCATGCCTCCTTACACGTAATAGAGGAACGAGCGCAGGCGGTCCTCTATGCTTTGGTCGAGCGCGCCGTCGAACGCCAAGTGCAGAAGCGGGGCCTTCGACGGGATGCCCTTCAAGCGTAGCATGATGTCGGTGTTTTCGTACATCGACGCCGCCACGATCACGCCATCGGCCGCGCGTCCCGCCTGCACCGCCTTCGCGTAACGATAGCGCCCGTTCGCGCCGGAGAAACTGCCGAGCGCATCGGTTGCCAGGCTGCGCAGCTCTGCGCGGTCGGGCGAAAACGGCGAGGCGGCGCCCAGCGCGTCGGAGACCTGCTGCATCCAGCTTGCATAGCAGTCCAACTTCTTATGCCACGCGTCTTGCGGAAGCGTTTTCTGCTCGGCACCGAACAGCGGGTTTTCCTTCACGGCTTGGCTCACCTCGAGCGGACCGGTGGCGAGTGCGGCGTGCGCGTGCGAGCTGCAACTGGCATCGGCTGCGTGGTCGTGCGCGTGCGTACAGCAGCTGCCGGCGGCTGCGTGGTCGTGCGCGCCGTCGCAGGAGGTGCCGGTTGCGCAGCTGACGGAGCTTGCGCACGCGTCGCAGCCGGATGCCAGGTTCTGCACGTCGGCGGCGGTGAGGGCTTGGTCCGGATCGGCCGGCGCGGGCGTGGGGTCAACGGGCACCGGGTCGGGCAGGCCGGGGGTCGCGCTTGCGCCCGTTTCACCCATCATGGGCATGAGGCCGCCCGTGACCTTTTGGTGTTTCGCCTCGTCGCAGCCGTCTTCCCAGATGAACCAGAGATATTCCGCGAACGGCGCGCGGCGGATGCGGTAGCCCTCCGATTCCAGTTGCGTCCACATGCCGCCCACCAGCTCGTCGCCGATGACGAGCGGCCATTCGCCCACGATTGCGAGGGTTTTCGCCGAGGGCGCGGTTATGGGGGTGTTCGGCATCGGAGTGCCGCCGGGTTGAGTTGTCGAGGCGTTTGGCATCGGAGTGCCACCGGGTTGAGTTGTCGAGCTTTCGCTCGACCCTACAGACGGATTCCGCGTCTCTGCCGCGAGGGATTCCGGGTCCGGAGTTTCGGTTGCGGAGGCGTTTGGCCCCGGAGTGCCTCCGGGTCGAATTGTCGAGCTTTCGCTCGACCCTACAGACGGATTCCGCAGTTCATCCGGATGCCGCGATTCGTCCGGATTCCGCAGTTCGTCCGGATGCCGCGGTTCTGCCGGATGCCGCGATTCATTCGCAAGGGCGCCGACGGCCGCGGCGGCGACCAGAACGTCTTTGAGCGTCAAGTTCGGCTTTTCCAGCTGCTTGCGCAGTTCAAGGCGCGCTTGCGGCTCGGCGGCCCAAAGCACGTCGCCGGCGAGCATGTGCAGGAAGAAGCCGTCCGCGTCTTCCAGGTTGCACGGCAGAAGCTCCACGTCGGGCGCCACCACGCGCACGTCGCCGAACCCTTTCGAATCCAGCACGCTGCGGATCACGCGGTCGAACTGCCCATCGGCCTCACCGCCCTGCGACGACGGCATCAACAGCTGCCGGATAGGGCCACATGCCCCGGCAGCGCCATTCGCGCCGCCCTCTTCGCCATCCGCCGCCCCAACTTCAGGGGGGTTGCTTCCAGAAAACCCAACGCCCTCCACGTCTGCACTCTCGACAGCCAAAACGTCCGCAAGCTCGACCTTCCCTTCTTGGGCGGCGGCTAGCGCTACTCCGAGGAGGCTGGCGAAGGTGTAGTACTCCTTGCTGGTGGTTTCCTTGCGGCCGAGTTCGAGCGTCTCCGGCGTGGGCACCAGTTCGCGCACCGAAATGCCCTGGTCACGCAGCCATTGCGCTGCAAGCGGGCCATACGGGCCGAACGACGGAAGCCCCGCAACCTCGTCCGCGCGCACGGGTTCGCACGCCGTGTTCACCACGCGCGTCGAGGTCGGCGTGCCGCGCAAGTCGGACGCCTCGTAGCGCTCGATGGCGTTCAAAAACGCCTCCACGCGCGTTTCGACGCCCACCTTCGAATAATGCTCATCCATCTCGATGGCCAGGTAGGGCTTGCTGCCCATTTCCTCGGCGAACAGGTGGCTGATCATGGTGTCGGGGCCGCAGCCGTGGTTCGTCAAATACACGGCGAACAGGCGCGGGTCGCGGCGCACGAGCTTCGCGCCGGAGAGGATATGCTGCCCGAACGGCCACACCACTCCGGGATAGTCGGCGGAAATCCCCAGGTCATGCGCGTGCAAATGACTCACCGTGATGACCTTCTGCCCGCGGTCCAGCAGCAGATCGGGGATGCCCATGTTCAGCGCCGGATCGACGATGCCGTAGTTGCGCGTGATGATGACGATGACGCGCTCGCCGGGCTTCAGGCTGGAAAGCAGCTGATCGCCCAGCTCCTCGGTCTTGCGCGTGAATTCGGTGACGGCGAACCCGCCGGCGAGCATCGCGCGCGCGGTTTCCTGCGGCGTGCGCCCGAGCTGCGCGCCCACTTCCAGCATGACCTCGGCCATGGCGCCCTGCCCGAAATCGAGGTTCATTTGCGGGCTCAGCAGCGTGATGCCGTGTCCCTCATAGTCGAGCTCCTTCGCCACAATCTCCGGAATGGACTGCATGTAGGGGCACGCGTAGTTGTGCGGCACGGTCGATTTCAGGTGGCGGATCGTATGCACGTGCGGCATGAACACGTAGTCCACCCCGGCGTCGAGCAGCTGCGCCATGTGCCCGTGCACGAGCTTGACCGGGTAGCACGTTTCTCCCTGGGCGCTGGCCTGCGCCAGGCGCACCGTCTCCTCGTCGGAGGCGTCGGTGAGCACGACGTTGAAGCCGAGCTGCGTGAAGAAGGCGTTCGCCATGGGGAACAGCTTGTGCAGCATGAGCGCGCGGGGGATGCCGACGGTCTTCTTCTGCGGGTCGCGCACGGGGTTGTAGCCTTCCAGGTACATCTCGTCGACCTTGTGGAAGAAGGCGCGGTTGGCCGCGATCTCGGCGGGATCGACACGCTTGACCTGCCGCGATTCGCCGCTTAAGTCCCAGCCCTTGAAGTTAGAGGCTGCGATGGCCTGTCGGCCATCGCAAGTGCTCGACGCTGCGGCCGTGCCATGCACCCTGCCTTTGCGTTCAGCTTCACGGGCATGGCCCAAAGGCCAATGCCCGCTTGCTTCACGCGAATCCAGGGCACCTGGCACGGCCTCGCTGACTTTCGCCAAACCTGCGGCTGCACCGCTTCCATCTGCGTTTACACCGTTTTGCACCGGTTCGGTTGCGCCTGCTGGCGCACCTTGCAGCACGCCTTGCGCCTCGGCCGCCAGCAGCGCGGCGCCCACCGCGCCCGACACCGCGAACCAAGGGCTCACCGTCAAATTCTCGCCCGCATACGCGCGAAACGCCGCGACGATGGCGGGGTTGTACGCCACGCCGCCCTGCAGCACGATGCGCTTGCCGACCGGCTTGGTTCCCACCACCTTGTGCAGATAGTTGCGCACGACCGACAGGCACAGGCCCGCGGCCACCTCGGCCTTGGTCGCGCCCTTCGCCAGCGCGGCATTGATGGCCGTCTCCACGAACACCGTGCAGCGCTCGCCCAGGTCAACGGGGCCGGTCGCCGAAAGCGCCAGCGGTCCGTAATCGGGAAGCGCGATGCCCAGCCGCCCGGCCTGCTCCTCGACGAAGCTGCCGGTGCCGGCCGCGCACACCTTGTTCATCTGGAAGTCGGACACCTGGCCATGCACGAGACTGATGTATTTGGAATCCTGCCCGCCGATTTCGAACACGGTATCGACCTGCGGGTCGGCCTGGGCCGCGCCGCGCGCCTGCGCCGTGATCTCGTCGCGCACGGCATCGGCGCCGATGAAGTTGCCGATCATGGTGCGCCCGCTGCCCGTGCAGCCGGCCGCGACCACATGCGCCCTGTCGCCCACGCGCTCGGCAAGCGAGGCCAAGCCGTCGCGCACCGCCTGCTTGGGGTTGCCGCGCGTGCGCAGGTACTGCGCATCGAGCAGAACTCCGTCCAAGCTCATGAGCACCAGGTTCGTGCTGGTAGATCCCACGTCCACGCCCAACGCAACGGGGACCGGGGCGCCTTCGGGCAGCGAATCGACCGCCGCCGAGCGCGGCACGGCGGCACCTTCCTGCGCGGGGCTGCCGGCTAGGTTCCAGGGGGTCGGAGCCAGCGCGAACCCGCGGTTCGGCGTGCAGTCGGTCGGGGGAAGCTGCGGCAAGCGCACCAGGTCGTCGGCCGCGGCGGCGGTGCTGCCCGCCAGCGCGGCGGCAAGGTCGGTGAGCGTCGGGGCGACGGGAGCGGCAGGGGCAGCAGCGGAAACCATGGCGGCAGAACCCGCGGCTCCGACACCCCCGCGAGCAACCCCTTCCCCACCAGCGGCCGCGTCCGCAGCCGCCAACGCAGCACCGAGCGCCTGCGCGCACACCAGCCGCTCGTCGGCGACGAGTTCGCCCTCTTTAAGGTCGAACACCTCGCGCACGGCACGCACGACGCCCGCGTTGAGCAGCGTGCCGCCCGCCAGCGCCAGCGGCTTTTCCACCGGCAGGTTGCGCACGATGGTGGCCTTGAACGCCTTCACCGTCGCATGGCACAAACCCTGCAGGATGTCCTCGACGCACACGCCCTCCTGCTGGCGATGGATGATGTCGGTTTTCGCGAACACCGAGCAGCGGCCCGACAGGCGCGGCACGCTCGTGGCACGCGACACCAGCTCGGAATAGCTGTCGAGCGGCAGCCCCAGGCGTTCCATCTGGTCCTCGAAGAAGCTTCCCGTGCCGGCCGCGCAGCTTTCGTTCATGGAGAACTCCGGGGCGTCTCCGTCTGCGAAGCCCGTCACGAACACGCCCGATTGCGCGCCCATCTGGATGACGCAGCCAGCAGTGGGCGCGATCGCGCGCACGCCGCGCACAAGCGCCGGCACGTCCTCGAGCACGCGGGCGCCCGGCAGCAGGGTGGCGACCATATCGGCGCCGCTGCCGGTCGTGATAAACCCGGCGCAGTCGGCCGGCGCAAGCGGCACGGCAGCCGAGCCGCCACCAGCAACTTCGCCGGCAGCAACGCCCGCCGCGCCGGCTCCCGCCGCCAGCTCGTCCAACATCTGGCGCAAGCACGGCAGCGGCGATCCCTGATGCGCGCGGCGACTCACCGAAAGCACGGAACCCGCGGCGTCCACCGCCGCCAGTTTCACCGACGAAGCACCGATATCGATACCAACGTAGTACACGAAATTCCCCTTCTCCAGAGCGCGAAAAGCGCTACGCCTGCGCGGCCTTGTGGGCCTCGAACTCGGCCAAAAACTCGTCGCGATCAAGCCCGCGCACCTGGCACACGTCCTCGAACGTCACCAGATCGACGATGGGGTTGTCCAGCGAGAACGGGAACCCCTTCGATTGCAGAAACGACTCCAGCGCAGGCTCGTCGCCGCACAGCTGGCGCATCGTCTTGGTCGTATCCATCGCTATTCCTTTCCCGCAACGGGTGATTGTTCCTGATCGGCGAACCCCGCAAGCCACGCCTCGTTCGCGCCGGTGAGCGCGGCCCCGCCATCCTGCACGTCGGCAAGGTTCACGCGGTCGGCGCCGAGCAAGCGCGCATCGTCTTCGCCATGCGTCGCCACCAACAGCGTGCGCCCGGCGCGATGCGCAAGCAGAAACTCGATGACCTTCTCCTTCGTAGCCTGGTCAAGGCCGGTGAACGGCTCGTCGAGCACCACCATGCGGCTGGGGAAGGCCACCGCGCGCGCAAGGGACACGCGCCGACGCATGCCGCCGGAAAGTTCCATCGCCGGCTGGTCCAGGCAGTCGGCCGGCAGGATCTCACGCAGCAGGCGCGCCACGTCGGCACGACGCGCGGACGGCGGCAGCACCAGCGCCACGTTTTCCACCGGCGTCAACGTCTCGCACAGGCGGTCTTCCTGGAACATCATGCTGATCTGGCCGGGCTTGATGCCGCGGATCTCTCCGGAATCGGCCGATTCCAGGCCCAGCAGCACGCGGAACAGCGTCGTCTTGCCCGACCCCGAAGGCGCCATCAGGCAGCGAACCCCGCCGCCAGGCAGGGAAAACGTCACGCGCCGCAGCACCTCGTTCGCGCCGTAGGTCTTGCACACGCGGTCGAATTCCACGTCGGGCACGCCCGCGAGCGCCTCCATCGCCGGAAGCTCGCATTGCCTAGGCATCGTCGCCCCCCTTCTTGCCCAAAAGACCGCCGAGCGGGCGGTTCGCGCGCTTCAGCAGCGCCATGAACGCCTTCTCGAACAGCACCGAGGCAACCATGACCACCACGGTCCACGCAAGCAGGTCGGGCGTGTCCAGAAACGTGCGCGCCGTGGCCATTTCCTTGCCGATCGAAGGCTTCGGCGTGGCCAGAACTTCGGCCATGATGCCGCTTTTCCAGGTCATGCCCAGCGAAATCTTGGTGCTGGAAAGCAGAAACGGCATGAACGCCGGGCGGTACACGTACAAAAACGTGCGCCACTTCGAAAGCCCGTAGACGCGGGCCATCTCCAGCATCTGCTTGTCGACGCTTTCGAAGCCCGTGACCATGTTCGTGTAGATGAGCGGCAGCACGATGAAGAACGCCAGAAACACGGTAAGCGCCTGGTTGCCCACCCAAATGAGCAGCAGGATGATGAACGACGCCACCGGGATGGTGCGCAGCAGGCTGATGATGGGGTCGATGAAGTCGCGGAACAGCCGCACGCGGCACGCCACGAGCGCCAGCAAAAACCCGACGACGAACGACAGCAAAAACCCGAGCGCGATGCGCCCGAAGCTGGCGCCGACGATGGCCCAGAAGTTCGGCAGCACCACCAAGTCGCCCAGCGCCTCAATCGTGCGGATGGGGCCGGCCAGCACCAGGCGGTTATCGACGATGCGGTCGAGCGCCTCCCACACGATGAGCCAGAACACGATGATGAGCGCCTTGCGCAAAAACGCCTTGCGCGCAGCCGTCTTGTCGGCGGCGGCCCGCTGCTCGGCGGCGGCGCGCTCGGCCGCCAGAATGCGCAGCGCCTCGTCCTCTTCCATGAGGCCCTGCGCCTGCATCACGCGCACGATCTGGCTTTTCTGCACGCCCATGGCCGTGAGCATGCCCATAATCTCCTCGCAGGTGACGCCCTTGGCGGTGGCCGTCTGCATCATGAAGCCCATCTGCGAGTCGGCCATGCCGTTTTGGCGGATCATGTTCGCCATCAGGGCGACCTTCTCCTC
>CAVGAF010000061.1:9130-10401 GCA_963627055.1 Butyrivibrio sp. CAG:318
CTCCCTTCGAAGCGCTACTTGCCGCTGGCCGTGCCGCCGAACGCCTCGACCGCGGCCTGGGCGTCTTCCTTGCTGGCGGACACGCCGTCGTTGCCGGTGCCGGCGCTCGATTCGTGCTTGGTCGCTTCCGCCAGGCCCGCCTGCAGGTAGCGCTCATCCAGCTGGCCGGCGGGCGGCAGGTAGTAGAAATCCTCGCCCGGCATGGCGCCGCCGATGGAGTCGGGGTTGGCCAGGTACAGCTCGTTCAAAAAGCCGGAAAGCGCCGTGCGCATGTCCTCGCCCGTCAGGTTCACCATGGAAATGTAGGGCATGGCGTCAAGCGCAACCGAGTTGTTCAAGAACGTGCCCAGCTCCTCCTGCAGCGCCGATGCGTCGCCCATGTTCGCAAGCGACCAGGTAACCGACTGGCCGGCCATGTTCAGGTACTCGATAACGGCCTGTTCATGTTCCTCGGCGAACTTCTTGTTCACGATGGTCGTGGTGGTGACGGCCTGGCTGCCCGTGTCGGCGAAGGCCTTGTCCCACTCCACCGTGATGTCCACCGGGATGTAGAGCGGGTTCACCAGGATTTTCGCCAGCGAAACGAACGGCTGCGGCAGAATGGCCACGCAGTTCTCCTGCTGCTGCATCATGTTGAGCACCTCAAGCGGGCTCGACTTGAATTCCAGGTTGAACGTGCCTTCGAGCCCATTCTTCTTCAGCAGCGCCTCGATGGTGTATTCCGGCGTGCCGCCCTCGCCGTAGCTGTAGACGGTGCGGCCTTTGAGGTCGTCGAGGGTGGACAGCGACGCGTCGTTGGTCATGACGTAGAGCACGCCGAGGTTGTTGATGCTGATGACCTGGTATTCGTTCTTCAGCTCCTTGTTGTTGTACAGAATGGGGCCGATGTTGCTCGGCAGGGTGCAGATGTCGTAGTCGCCCTTGTTGAACAGCGCCGAGAGGCCCACGTAGTCCACGCCGTTGGGTTCGAACGTGAAATTGTTGGTGGTCTTGCCCGCCTGCGCGGCCACGATGAACTGCGACAGGCCCATCGACGGCGGGCCCATGATCAGCCCGACGCGTACGTCGCACGGATCGGGCGAGCCGCTCAAGTCGCGCGCCTCTGCATGCGTGGAGAACGTGGTGCCGCCGGTGGCGGCATCGGTCGAGGCCGAGGTCGCGGAACCCTTCGCGCCCTCGCCCGACGAGCAGCCGGGCAGCGCGAACGCGGAGGCGGCCGCAACCCCCGCCAAAGCCGCGAAGCCGCGGCGCGTCATCGATCGATTACTCAT
>CAVGAF010000062.1:0-10382 GCA_963627055.1 Butyrivibrio sp. CAG:318
AAGCGTTTAGTCGCGCGTCAGCTTGCGATGCAGGCGATGCGGCTTGGCGGCCTCCTCGCCCAAACGCTCGATGCGGTTCTTCTGGTAGCTTTCGAAGTTGCCCTCGAACCAGAACCAGTTGCCCGGATTCTCGTCGGTGCCCTCCCAGGCCAGGATATGCGTGGCCACGCGGTCGAGGAACATACGGTCATGGCTGGTCACCACGGCGCAACCCGGGAAGCGCAGCAGCGCCTCTTCCAAGCTGGAGAGCGTCTCGACGTCCAAGTCGTTGGTGGGCTCGTCAAGCAGCAGCAAATTGCCGCCCTGCTTGAGCGTCAGCGCCAGGTTCAGGCGGTTGCGCTCGCCGCCGGAAAGCACGCCCGCCGGCTTCTGCTGGTCGGAGCCCTTGAAGCCGAAGCTCGCCACGTAGGCGCGGCTGGGAACTTCGGTCTCGCATACCATCATGTAATCCAAGCCGTCGGAAACCACTTCCCACACGCTCTTGTCGCCGTCGATGCCTTCGCGGCCCTGGTCGACATAGGAGACCTTCACGGTCTCACCCAGCGAGAGGCTGCCGGAAGTGGGCTGCTCGATACCCATGATCATCTTGAACAGCGTGGATTTGCCCACGCCGTTCGGGCCGATGACGCCGACGATGCCGTTGCGCGGCAGGTCGAAGGACACGTCGTCCATCAGCACGCGCTCGCCGAACTGCTTATGCAGATGCTCAACCTTCAGCACCTCGGCGCCCAGGCGCGGGCCGGCGGGAATCTGAATCTCGGTGAAGTCGAGCTTTTTGGACTGCGCAGCCTCGGCCGCCATCTGATCGTAGCGATCCAGACGCGCGCGGCTCTTCGCCTGGCGCGCCTTCGGGGAGCTGCGCACCCATTCCAGCTCGCTGGCCAGGCGCTTCTGCAGCTTTTCGTCGCGCTGCTTCTGACCGGCCATGCGCGCGGCCTTCGTCTCCAGGTACGTGGAGTAGTTGCCCTTGTAGGGGTAGAGGCTACCGCGGTCCACCTCGCAAATCCACTCGGCGACGTTGTCCAGGAAGTAGCGGTCATGCGTGACGGCCAGCACGGCGCCGGGGTACTTATGCAGGAACTGCTCCAGCCACAGCACCGATTCGGCGTCCAGGTGGTTCGTCGGCTCGTCGAGCAGCAGCAAGTCGGGCGCCTCGAGCAAAAGACGGCACAGCGCAACGCGCCTGCGCTCGCCACCGGAAAGCACGTTAACGGGCATGTCGGGGTCGGGGCACTGCAGCGCATCCATGGCCTGCGACAGCTGGCTGTCCAAATCCCATCCGTTTGCGGCGTCGATGGCGTCCTGCAGCTTGCCCATCTCGTCCATGAGCGCATCGAAGTCGGCATCGGGCTCGGCCATGAGCCCGCCGATCTCGTTGAAGCGGTCGATCTTCGCCTTCACTTCGCCGAACGCCAACTCGATGTTCTCGAGCACCGTCTTGTCCTCGTCCAGCGGCGGCTCCTGCTGCAAGATGCCCACGGTATAGCCGGGGGTCAGGCGCGCATCGCCGTTGCTGACCTCTTCAAGCCCCGCCATGATCTTCAGCAGCGTCGACTTGCCCATGCCGTTGGGGCCCACGACGCCGATCTTCGCGCCCGGGTAGAACGACAGCGTCACGTCGTCGAGGATGACCTTGTCGCCATGCGCCTTGCGCGCCTTATACATTTGGTAGATGAACTCCGCCATGCTTTGTTGCCTTTCTTTTGGACGGCAACCGAACCTGGAACAGGGGCGCCGTGCCTTCACGTGTCCGCACATTCTACCAAACAGCATCGTGCGGAAATAACCCGCTGGACTGCCCTACCACGAGATACGCATGGGAGCATAAGCCGAGAATTCCCCACCCTGCCCAAAGCCTCACCCGAGCCCACGGCCTGCACGGCACATGGGCGAATACGGAATGCATGTTTTCACCCGCCGCCGCGCGGCAAGAACCCGCATACCGACGTACCATGACGAAAACCCCGAAAACGAAAGTCGAGTTATGGCAGAATCCGAAAACGCACCCAGCCGCCGCCCCATGCGCCTTGCCGGCCGCGAGGTAAAAAGCGCCGCGCAACTCCGCGCCATCGTCGAGGCGTGTCCAACGGTGCGCGTGGCCCTCGCCGACGAGGAGGGCCCCTTTATCGTCCCCATGAGCTTCGGCTACGACTGGGCAGACCCGCAGGAAGGCAGCGACGAGCCCCGTTTGGCCCTCTGGGTGCACTCCGCCACCGCCGGACGCAAAGCGGAGGCCTTCGCCCGACAGCCGCGCGTCGCCATTGAAATGGATGTGCAGGACGGCGTGATCACCGGCACCTTCGCCTGCGCATACTCGTATGCCTACCGGTCCATCATGGGTATGGGAACCATACACCGCATTCAAAGCCCCGACATGAAGCGCTACGGCCTTTCCCGCATCATGGAGCACCTCGCTCCCGATGCCGAGCCGGGCTTCACCGACCAGGCGCTCGCCCGCTGCGATATCTACTGCATCGACGTGGAAAGCTTCACTGGAAAGCAGCGCGCTTAGCGCCAAGAGGCGAATTTGTCGCGAAGCGAGCCTGATGGCCGGAATCCCCTTTGGGACGCCGACGACCAGGCTCGCTTCGTTATTTCCGCTGCAACGCGGCCGCGGCCTTCGCCGCCCACGTACGCGGAACGAAACGACTCCCGGTCACGATGGTCCGCGCCAGCAATCCCGGACAGCAAAGGGGCTTGTTCGCGCCAAGCGCCCGCACGGCAGCGCGGGCGACGCGCGGGGCCTCGACGGTCATCTTCGCCAACGCAATCGACCCCGCATCGGCGTTTTCCCAGAACGGCGTGCGAACGGGCCCCGGGCACAGGGCAGTCACATGCACGCCGAAAGGCTTCAGTTCAACGCGCAAGGCCTGGGAAAACGACTGGACGAATGCCTTCGAGGCATAATAGGTCGCCATGTACGGCCCCGGGACGAACCCCGCGACGCTGGCAACGTTGAGGATCCCTCCGTGGCCGCGGGCCGCCATGTCGAAAGCGAACGCCAGGCAAAGCTCCATGAGTGCCATGTCGTTCGTCTGCACGAGCGCCCGCTGCCTGGAAAGGTCGCTCTGCACGAAGGGAGCGTCGTAGCCGAAGCCCGCGTTGTTCACAAGCACATCCACCTGCAAGCCGGCCGCTTCAACCTCGCCGACCAGCATATCGGTTGCGCCCGGTTCGGCCAAGTCGGCCACGAAGGCGCGAGCTTGCACGCCGAACTCGGATGCCAGCTGCTGCGCAAGCGCATCGAGCTTGCTACGGGATCGCCCTACCAGCGCCAACGCGTTGCCTGCGCGCGCGAATTCCCGCGAAAGCTCCCGCCCTATTCCGCCCGTGGCCCCGGTTATCAGTACGCAAGGGGCACCCGGCCCCGCGTTTCCGACGCCGGCGCCGGAAACGTTTTCCGTAAGAACCATGCATGGCCCCTTTCCAAGATCAAGCCAAGCAACGCCCCAGCGAAAGCCGCTGCGGGCGCAAGGCTGCCCGGGCGACCTCGGAAGCCTTTAACGCTTCCCGTCCTCGCACCAGGCCAGCAAGCCCGAACAACCCGCAAGCACGTCGCGATAGGTGTCGTCGAAATTACCGGTGAACCAGGGATCGGCGACATCTGCGGCGACATCGCTGGCCGCCCGCACGGCCTTCGCATCATGCGCGCCGGCCAGTACGGAGCCATCTTCGCCCACAAGCCCTGCACCGGGGGCAAACGCCAGCAAACGAGCGAACTTGCCTTCCGCAAGCGTACCGAAAATCCCCTTGAGATGTCGCTCGTTCTCGTCATCCATGTACACGAGCAAGTCCCACTCGGCGCACTCCTCGCGCCGCACCTTGCGCGCACGATGGGGCACGACCGGCACGCCCACCTCGCGCAGCTTCCCAACCGTTCCGCGATGCGGCGTGCTGCCTATCTCATCATTGGTGGTCGCCGCCGAATCAATCAGAAAGTCGGCCTGCCGTCCCGCGCGATTCACCAAATCCTGCATGACGCACTGAGCCATCGTCGATCGGCAGATATTGCCATGGCATATGAACAAAATGCGTTGCATGTAAAACTCCTCTGCATGCTCAACGGGATTGCCAGGTTTTGCGCCCGGCCACTTGCGCCCCGCCTTTTATCCCTCGCCAACATCGTTTCTCCGAGATGCCTTCAATTGCGAGCGCTGCCGCTTATCCATGCGCACCATCATAGCAAAACGGAGCTCATCGACACCGTGCCTCGAAAAACACGGGGCGGGGCCGAGCATCAAACCCGACCCCGCCCCAAACGCACATGCGAATTGCGCCTCGACTATTCTGCCAGCTGCCTCAGCACATACTGCAGAATGCCGCCATTGGCGAAATACTTGCCCTCGGTCGGCGTATCAATACGAACCGTGGCCTTGAAGTCAATCTTCGAACCGTCCGGCTTCACGGCGCTCACGTCAACCACGGCGGGGTTAGGCAGGCCGCAGGAGAAGTCCACCGCCCCCACCGTATAGAGCTCCGAGCCGTCCAGCCCCAGGCCCTCGGCGCTTTCGCCATCGGCAAACTGCAGGGGCATCACGCCCATGCCGATAAGGTTCGAACGATGAATGCGCTCGAAGCTTTCCGCAAAGGCCGCGCGAATGCCCAACAGCATGGGCCCCTTCGCCGCCCAGTCGCGCGAGGATCCCGATCCGTACATCTTGCCTGCGACCACGACGAGCGGCACGCCCGCGCGCTCGTAATCCATGGCTGCATCGAATAGCGGCGTCACCTCATCAGACAAAAAGTCGCGCGTCCAACCGCCGCGCTTGCCATCTGCCAGCTTGTTCAGCAGCTTCACGTTGGCGAAGGTGCCGCGCATCATCACCTCGTGATTGCCTCGACGGGCACCATAGGTGTTGAAATCGGCCGGGGCGACGTTGCGCTCCTCGAGGTACTTCGCAGCCGGGGAATCCGCCGCAATGGAGCCGGCCGGGGAGATGTGGTCCGTGGTAATGAAGTCGCCCAGAAACGCCAAGGCGCGCGCTCCCTCGATCGGCTTCGACGGCTCGGGAAGTTTCCCCATGCCATCGAAATACGGGGCCCTGCGCACATACGTGGAGGCCTCGTCCCACGCGAACGTGTCGGACGGCTCGCTGCCCAGCTCCTGCCATGCCGCATCGCCGTCGTACATGCCGCGCGAGCCTTCCGCAAACAAATCCTTCGTCGCGTACTTCTCCAGCAGCTCCGCGACCTCGGAATCGCTCGGCCAGATGTCGGCGAGCTTCACCGGCGCGCCGTCCTCACCCTCGCCCAGCACCGCGTTCGGAAGATCGACATCCATGGTGCCCGCCAGGGAATACGCGATGACCGTCGCCGGGGACGCCAGGTAATTCTGCGAAACGTCGGGAGAAATGCGGCCCTCGAAGTTACGGTTGCCGGAAAGCACGCTCGCAAGTTCAAGATCGTCAGCGACCTCGTGCATGGCCGGCAACACCGGGCCCGAGTTGCCGATGCAGCTCATGCAGCCAAAACCGCAGGTATGGAATCCCAGCTGGCGAAGGCCGTCCAGCAAGCCGGCGCGCTCGAGCAAAAGCTCAGTCGCGTGGCTGCCGGGTGCCAGGATGCATTTCACCCAAGGCTTCGGGGAAAGACCCGCCTGCGCGGCTTTCTTCGCGACCAGGCCCGCCGTCAGCATCATGGAAGGGTCGGTCGCCGTCGTGCAGCTCGTCACCGCCGCAATGGCCAGCGCGCCATGTCCGATCTCGCAGTCCTGGCCGGCGACGCTTACCGTCTCGGTTTTGCCCCTATCCAGACCGCGCTCATCGCAAATGGCGTGGAAGCGCTGCTGCGCATCGGTTAAGGAAATGCGGTCGTGCGGACGGCTCGGGCCGGCGATGCAGCGGTCAACACTGCCCAGGTCCAGCTCAAGAACGTCGGAATACACGCGCTCGGGCGCGGCCGGGTCGTTCCAGAAGCCCTGGGCCTTCGCGTAGGCCTCGACCAGCGCCACCTGCTCCTCGCTGCGCCCGGTCAAGCGCAGATAATCCAGCGTTTTGCCGTCCACGGGGAACAGCGTGCACGTCGCGCCGTATTCGGGCGTCATGTTGGAAATGCATGCGCGCTGCGTGGCGTTGAGGCTGTCAAGGCCGGGGCCGAAGCATTCCACGAAGCAGCCGACCACGCCCTTGGCGCGCAGCATCTTCGCAAACGCCAGCGCAACGTCCATCGCCGCCACGCCTTCGGAAAGCTCGCCCGTCAAACGAATGCCGACGACCTTCGGAACCAGCGTGGTAATCGGCTGGCCGAGCGCCGCGGCCTCCGCCTCGATGCCGCCAACGCCCCACCCAAGCACGCCGATGCCGTTGGCCGTTGGCGTATGGCTGTCGGTGCCCACCAGCGTGTCGAAGTACACCGTCGGGTTCTCGCCTTCCGGTGCTTCAACACCGGCCGCCGTCGAAGTCATGGCGACATGCGCGAACTGCTCGATGTTGAGCTGATGGCAAATACCCGCTCCCGGCGGCACGATACGCACGTTCTCGAACGACTTCTGCGCCCATTTCAGGAAGTTGTAGCGCTCGGAGTTGCGATGGAACTCCAGCTCCATGTTCTTCTGCATGGCCGACGCGCATCCGGCCTCATCGGCGATAACCGAGTGGTCGATGACCAGATCGCACGGGATTTGCGGGTTGATTTTCTTCGGGTCTCCGCCAAGCTGCTCGCACGCCTCGCGCATCACCGCGAAGTCCACGAACACCGGCACGCCCGTGAAGTCCTGGAACAGCACGCGAGCCGGGCTGAACTCAACTTCCGAGCCCACCTCGCCCGCAACGCCGGCGCTGACGATGCGCTGCGAAAGGTCGGCGGCCGCCTCGGGCGACTCGGCGTTGCGCAGCACGTTTTCCAGCAGCACCTTTAACGCATACGGCAGCTTTTCGGAACCCTCGACGGACGCAATCGGATAGTACGTATACGCGCTTTCCCCCACCTTCAGCGTGGAGGCGTAGTTCTCGTTGTTCATTGATCCCCCTCTTCGGCCGCTCGCACCCAGCGCGAGCCGCCGCGTCGATACGCTTTCCTAGGCAAGGTCTTTCACGGCCGCCACCAGCGTTTCCGTGAACTCAGTACAACTCGCAGCTGCAGCAGAGCTGCCGGTGGCCTTGCGGATATCGCCCGTCAAGACGCTGCCGTCCGCATACACGGCGCGCACGGCGCGACGGATGCGCTGTGCCGTTTCCATCTCGCCCAGGTGGTCGAGCATCATCGCCGCCGACATGATTTCCGCCGTGGGATTGGCCTTGTCCTGGCCGGCGATGTCGGGCGCGCTGCCGTGAACGGCCTCGAACACCGCGTATTCCTTGCCGATGTTCGCGCCGGGCGCGATGCCCAAGCCTCCGACGAGGCCCGCCGCCAGATCGCTCGCAATGTCGCCGTACAGGTTCGGGAACACCACCACATCGAACTGGGAGGGATCGATGACCATGTTCATACAGAAGGCGTCGATGATCTTATCGTCGAACGCGATGGCTCCTTCGTAGCCCTTCGCCACCTCGCGCGCCTCGCGCAGAAACAGGCCGTCGGAGAACTTCATGATGTTCGCCTTGTGAGCCGCGGTCACCTTCTTGCGACCGTGCTTGATGGCATAATCGAAGGCGTATTGAACGATATCTTTAGTGGCCGATACAGAAATGGGTTTAACCGAAATGCCCGAATCGGGGCGAATGACGCCTGCGCCCTCGTCCGCACAGAGTTGGATCAAGCGCTTCGCGCCGTCGGAGCCTTCCTCGAACTCGACGCCGGCATACAGGTCCTCGGAATTCTCTCGAACAATGACCAGATCGACGTCATCGTAACGCCCGCCGGCACCCGGCATCGACACCACGGGGCGCAAGCAAACGTAAAGCTGCAGCGTTTTGCGCAAAGCGACGTTCACGCTGCGAAAGCCCGTCCCGACCGGAGTGGTGCAGGGGCCTTTAATGGCAACCTTGTTGCGCTTTACCGCTTCAACGGTCGCATCGGGAAGCGGCGTGCCCGTCTTCTCGGCGCACGCGGCGCCCGCCTCGGCAATCTCCCAGGCGATATCCGCGCCCGCAGCCTCAACAACCTGCTGCATCGCCGCCGAAGTCTCCAGGCCGATCCCGTCGCCCGGAATCAACGTTACCGTATGCTTAGCCATACTCACTCCTCTCTCTTGCGCAACCTTGCCACAATCGGGTCAAGGCGAGCTGACGAATCCCGTCAGCTCAACGCCAACCGACGAGGCACGAATGCCCGTCGGCCCTTCGTTTGCGTTTGAACAGTTCCCCCGCATACCCTGCGGGCGGGTTCAGAAGCAAACAGGCTGCGCCGAAGCGCAGCCTGAGGTTCCCAATTCTATGAGCGCTGCGCAGCGTCGATGATCGCTTGCGCTTTTCGCTTCAATGCGCCTTTGCCATTATGCGCATCAAACGACATCCTTTCGATTAACGATTCCCGAACGTGCTCCGAAAGCTTGCCGGCGGCAAAACCCTCTACCGCATTGAGCATGTCGTTAAACTCGACGTCGCCGTGATAACACTGAATCGCTTCCTCGATGAGCGGCCAACAACGCTCAGAACGATTCTCCGTCGTGGCTGCATACGCGCACAAGAAGCGCGTCGCGGCCAAACGCACAAATCCGCTCTCCTCGTCGAATAGGGCCGTCTCCGCACCGGGAAGGGCTTTCTCGCAAAGGCGCGCATCCTTCGGCACCATAAGCGTCAGGATATCAAGGCACTCCCAACGCGTCTGAGCTTCCGCGCAGTTCAGAGCATCCACGATTTGGGCCGAATAGGGGCTCATAAGATCCGGGTGCAAGCGGGCGACATAGGCAAGCGAAGAGGCTGCACTCTGGCGAGCACGACGCGACGACGCGTGCAGCGCGTCAACAAGGTCCTCAAGCTTACGGTCGTTTCCCATCGCCTCTTCTGCGGTTTGCTGAACTTCCTGCGAGATTTCAGCCACGTGATCAGTCCTCCAAATAGCGCGTTTTGTTCTCCACCATTATACCGTGCGGGAAAACGCCTCGCCGCCGGCGCTCACAATTAACACGGCGGCAAACTAGGCATCCATGAGGCGGGAATACAAGGGGAAGCACCATACCAAACGGCACCTAAGAGGTCCAAAGATGCAAAAAGCCCTCGCCACGTGCGAGGGCTTTTCCAATGCACCTCAGAATCCTTTAGGCGCGCAAGTCGACACCAAGCTCAGCCTTGACCAAATCAAACGCGGCATCAATCGCCTTGTCCATGTCATAGTACTTGTACCCACCAAGACGGCCGGCGAAAACAACGTCGCCCTCTTCCTTGGCCAGCTCCACGTACTGCTCGTAGAGCGTGGAATTGCGCTCGTCATTGATCGGATAGTACGGCTCGTCTCCGGGCTTCCAGTCGGCCGGATACTCGCGCGTAATGACGGAGACGGGAGATTCCTGCTTCTCGAAGTGCTTGTGCTCGATGATGCGCGTGAAGGGGACCTCGCGCTCGGTGTAGTTCACCACCGCGTTGCCCTGCCAATTCTCGCACTCGACCGTTTCGGTTTCGAAACGAAGGCTGCGATACTCAAGCGTGCCCAGCTTGAAGTCGAAGTATTCGTCGATGGGGCCGCAATAGATAACACGATCGGCAATACCCTCGTTGGCAGCGACGAACTCACGATATTCCGTGTTTAGCAGAATCTCGGTTTCGCCGAACATGCGCTGGACCATGGCCGTATAACCGCCCATGGGAATACCCTGCCAACGATCGTTGAAGTAGTTGTTGTCATAGATGAAGCGCACCGGCAGGCGCTTGATGATGCTCGGCGGAAGCTCAGTGCAGCTGCGACCCCACTGCTTTTCGGTGTAGCCCTTGATCAGCTTTTCGAAAACGTCTTTGCCAATGAGGGAAAGCGCCTGCTCCTCAAGGTTTTTGGGTTCACCATCGCCTATCTGCGCCGCAGCTTCGGCCTTCTGCTGCTCGATAATCTGACGAGCCTCCTCAGGGGTTTTGATACCCCACATCTTGGAGAACGTGTTCATGTTGAACGGCAGGTTATAGAGTTCATCCTTATAACGAGCCACAGGACTGTTCACGTAATTATTGAACTCGGCAAACTGGTTAACGTAATTCCATACCGCGCGAAGCGACGTGTGGAAGATATGGGCTCCATAGCGATGGACGTTAATGCCCTCAACATCCTCGGTATAAATATTGCCCGCAATATGGTCGCGGCGATCGATAACCAGGCAGCTCTTGCCGAGCTTCGAGGCTTCATGACAGAAAACGGCGGAAGAAATACCAGCGCCGACGACCAGGTAGTCATAATGAGACTGCTGCATCAAGGTTCCCCTTTTCGAGTTGAATCCAATGAGAAAAGGGTACCAAAAGACAAACGCCCCCGGGCACCTGCCCAGGGGCGTTCCATCAAGCGCATAGAAAAGCGCCCTC
>CAVGAF010000063.1:0-9785 GCA_963627055.1 Butyrivibrio sp. CAG:318
TCCATTATTCCGCTCCCTTCCACTCATGCCCGCGCAGGATGTAGCGGAACGACGGGTTGTTGCCCACGTTCGGCAGATGATGCACGTCTGAGCTGGTATACGGCTTGATCGGGTAATCGCCGTCCTCGCCGGTCAGCTCGCCAAGCGTCTTGTTGTACGGACCGCGGAACGTCTCGATGCCCTCGTCCAGATCGCCGAAGAAGCGCGCGAACCCGCCGCATTGGGTGACGCACTGGGGCAGCTCGCCCTGCGCGGTCTTCTGCTCGCACAGCGTGCACTTCTCAACCACGCGCTCTTCCTCGTTGAGGTAGCGAACGCCATAGGGGCAGCTCATCGCGCAGAACTGGCAGCCGATGCACTTCGACTTGTCGATCTGCACGGTGCCGTCGGCGGCCACGTGGCTCGCCTCGGTCGGGCACACCTTCACGCATTCCGGGTCGGCGCAATGCTGGCACTGCACGGTCAAAAAGTACGTGTACACGTCGGGGAAGTGACCGCTTCCGCCCTCTTCGGCGTAAGGCCCGATGCGCAGCGTCTTGTTCCAGAAGCTGCCGATCGGCACGCCGTTGAACGCCTTGCACGCCACGGAGCACGCCAGGCAGCCGACGCACTTGTTCAGGTCGGTTACGATTGCGGGATGGCTCATGCCTGCTTCCTCCCCTCGTAGTCGGGCGCCCAAGCCTTCAGGCGCGGGTCGCTGGAGTCGTGGATGATCTCGGTGCCGTCGTCACCGCACGGGCAGGGATTGCCGAACGGCGAGTTCTCGGCGGTGGCCTTGTAGACCTTCACGCCGTAGGCGCGCAGGTTCGACGTGCCGATGAACGGGTCCTGGGCGTCCTTGTCGAGCAGGCAGTTCACGCCGCACAGGGTAAAGCCCTTGTCGGCCTGCTTCAGCTCGGGGAACCACCACTGGTGCTCAAGGTTCACCACGCCCGGCGAGATGCCGTGGTACAGGTCGACCACTTCGCGGATCTTGTGCTGCTCGCCGTTGAAGTTGGTCTCGATCCACACCCATTCGCCCTGCTCGACGCCGATGCGGGCGGCGTCCTCGGGGTTCATCTCGATGCGCGGCACGGGCCACAGCTCGCGGCACCACGGCAGCTGACGGTGCTCGTTGTGGAAGTACACCGGGATGCGGCGGCCAGTGGTTGCCAGGAAGGCGTTGTCGTCCTCGAAGATCTCGGGGTCGGCGACCGGGCCGTGCGGGGCCTCCTTGAAGGTCGGGATGGCCTGGTCGGCGTCCGGATAGTAGTTGTCGATGACCGTCGACCAGATCTCCTGCTTGCCGGTCGAGGTGTCCCAACCCTGCGGGTGGTCCATGACGGCCTGCACGGCGGCGGGGCTGTCCGACGTGGTTGCCCAGCCGGTTTCGTAACGACGGTAGGTGCCCCAGGCCTCGGGCTTCTCAACCTTGGAATCCCACGGGCCCTGCTCCTGGTAAGCGGCCTTGTAGTCTTCCCATTCGGGAATCCTGAACCCGGCAAGCGCGATGTTGTTGCACACGCGCTCGGCGTCGTCGATCGGCCATTTCTCGTCGTCGGTCGCGCCGTCGCAGTAGGGCTGTCCCATGGCCTTGAAGATGCGCATGATGATCTTCAGGTCGGGCTCGGCCTCCGCGGGCGGCTCGACGCACTTCACCGTCGCGCCGAACGCACCGGAGGAACCCTGCGACTTGCGGATGCAGTCGAGCTCCATCCAGTGCGCCGCCGGCAGCACGATGTCGGCAATGCCCACGGTCGGCGTCTCCCACAGATCGATCGACACCCAGAAGTCCAGCTTCTTCAGCTGCTCGTAGGCGAACACGCTGTTCGACTGATTCATGTGGTCGCCGGTCTGGCCGATGCCGCAGGAAAGCTTGTAGGGCTGGCCGGATTCGATGGTCTTGTAGATGGACGTGGCGTCCGCCCAGCTCGGATTGCATTTCGCATCGGCCAGCATCGGGAACTGCTCGCCGCCGATGATCTTGGACTGGTCGGGGCTGCCCTTGACCGAGGCGGCGGAAGGCAGCGTCATGGCCAGGTCGAAGAACGGCCAGCCGGCGGTGGAGCCGCGCATGCCGCCCGGGATGTCCATGTTGCCGGTGATGCCGCACAGGATGTCCATGGTGCGGTTGGTCTGCAGGGAGTTGCAGCTGTGCTCGAGCGGCAGCATGTACTGGATGCCGCCGTTGCCGTAGCCCGTCGAGGGGTCCAGGCGCGTGCCGTAGATGGTGGCGGCCTTCTCGATCAGCTCGGCGTCGCAGCCGGTGATCTCGGCGACCTTTTCCGGCGTGTATTCCGCAACGCGGTCGCACAGGTGCTCCCACACGGTGCGGCAATGCACCTTCTTGCCGTCCTTGAGCGTGACCTCAAGCCCGCCCTCGGGGGTATACAGCGCCGGGTAGAGCCCGTCGATGAACGGCGTGGCATCGATGACGAAGCCCTGCGCCTGGCCGGTGAGGTCCAGGCCATGCTGCTTGGCGGTGCGCCCGGCGGTTGCCGGCGACCAGTCCTCGCCTTCCCAGTGCGGCAGCTTGCCGTTGGAAGAGCCGGACAAATCGAGGCTCGCCGCAGACGTGGCGGTCACGGACTGCGCGACGGACTTGCCGTTGGCCTCGTAGTACGTCAGCTCGCCGTTGACCTCGTTCAAGACCATGAACGCGGTGTTCGAGCCGCCCTCGACGATGTCGGACTGCTTGAGCAGGCGGTTCTTCTTCGAGCCATGCGTGGACTGCGAATCGGAGACGGAGGGCTCCCAGTCCTTGTCCTCGACGACCAGCATCGGCGCGTTCATCCATTTGCGCACGTACAGATCGTCGTAGAGCCCCTTGTTGATGATGACGTTGATCCAGCCCAGGCCCATCGCGGCGTCGGTGCCGGGGCGCAACGGCAGCCAGATGTCGGCTTCCTTGCCCAGGTTCGTCTGACGCGGATCGACCAGGATATGGTAATCGGCGCGCGTGGCGACGTCGACGGTGGTGCGGCAGCTGTCGTCGTAGTTCGAAAGCTCCGACGCGCCGCCCCACTGCACGTACACGCGCGGGCGGCCGACGGTCTCCATCCAGCTGTAGGCGTTGTAGTCGTTGAGCTTGGTGGCGTAGAAGCGCGGGCCCTTGCAAATCTCGTTCGCCTGGATGGCGTTGGGGCTGACGAAACACTGCTTCAGCGCGCTGTAGGGGCCCATCGACCAGATGCGCGACGTGCCGGCCATGCTGAAATAGGTCTCGTTGCCGTACTTGGACTGCAGCTCGGAAAACTTGCTGCCGATGGTCTCCATCGCCTCGTCCCAGGTGATGCGCTGCCAACCCGGATCGTTGGAATCCTTCGGGTTCGTGCGCTTCATGGGGTACTTCAGGCGATCGGGGTGGTACGCGGCCTGCAGCGACGCCTGGCCCTTCGAGCAGTGGTTGCCCATCGACTGGAAGGCGGCCTCGTCGCCCTCGCTGCGGATGACCTTGCCGTCCTGCACGTACACCCACACGCCGCATTCCATCTTGCCGCAGCCGCGGCACATGGAGCGAATGCGCTTGACCTGGCCGGCCGACTGCGAGCTTTCGCCCGTTGCGGCAAGAGCGGCGGTGGCGCTGCCCGCAACGCCGACTGCGGCGGCGGTCGCGGCTGCCATCTTCGCGAAGGTTCGGCGCGTGATCGTGAGTTTGCCCATGCATCCTCCTTTCTGCATGGAACGCCCTTTGCGTCCCTCTCTCCTTTTGCGGCGGCCGCCCTCGTCCGGCGCGCCGTCGCGCCCTTGCACCGACCGCGCGGGCCCCTCGCCCGGCGTCGGCCTCTCCCGCAGCGCGATCTTTGCAAGGAGCTGCCCGTCTGTTGAAGCGGGGCGAAGCTGCCTTGCGAGAAAGCCGCGTCTGCGATCGACAACTGCGACGGTAGCGGGCGAACAGGGGCGCTGAAATCCAGCCGGTGGCATGGTTGAGGCGCAAATTCCGAAATCATGTCACTAGCACGATGCCATTGACCTGGGGAAACGCATACTATTCTGAAAGTTGGATAATAAGGGGAGGCGAAGCGTGCCGCCGCGGGCGGCGCGGGCGTTCTATACTTCTGTCCGACGAGAAGAGGGGACGCATGGGGGATTCGAAGCAACCGAAGGCCGCGATGAGGAAGGCGGCCGGCAAGTCGCCGGCGAAAATAATCGGCGAGAGCAAGTCGAAGGCGCGGGAGGCGCTTGGACGCACCGAGGCGCTCACGGGGCTTGCGCTCGGATGCATGCTCGCCTGGGTGCCGATGACGTTCCAGAGCTTGAACATCGTCGGGGACGACGGCGAGGCAGTGCTCGATCTGATGTACCTCGTGTCCATCGTGGCGCTGACGGCGACGCTTCTGGCTATCGCCGTCACGCATGCCCGCTGCACGAAATGGATCGTGAAGGCCCCAACGCGCGCGGGCGCCTCCGTCCTCATGGCGGCCTCCACCCTGCTGCTCGCGGCGGCCGGCACGCTCGCGGCCGAAAGCGCCGGCGCACTCACGCCGCCCGCCCTCGCGGCAACCTTGGTGGCCGGGATCGCATCCGGCGCCGCTTCCGGCGTGTTCCTCATGCAATTCGGCATCCTGGTCAGCAAGTTCACCGCGAAAGCGGCGGCGGCCATCGCGGCGACGGGCTACCTGGCCATGTCGGCGCTGTTCTGCCTGTATTCGTTCTTCGGGCCGATGGAGTCGTGCGTGTTCGCCGCCAGCATGCCGCTCGTCAGCGCCTTCTTGCGCGACATGGGCGCGCACACCGAGAAGAGCAAGGCCGCCATCGCCGAGAGGGCCCTTCCCGAACAGGCCATGCCCGACTCCGCCGGGGACCGCCGGCAGCTCAAACATCTCACCTTTTCGCTGGCCGCCTGCAGCGCCCTGGTCGGCTGCGCCAACGAGCTTTCGCGCACCCTTTACATCCAGATGGGAATCGCGGGCGCAGGCAGCGGCAACTACGCGCTCATACAGACGGGCGCCGCGCTCATCATCGGCCTCGGCGCCACCCTGATCACGCTCGCGCTCGTCAGCATGAAAACCCCGCGCGCACCGGAAATCTGCTACCGCGTACTCATGTTGTTCCTCGCCGCCGGCGCCATGATGCTGCCCATCCCCCAGCTTTACCCGCAGGTAGGCGCCGTCATGCCCTACGCCATCAACGCGGCCGCCTTCCAGTGCTTCTCCATCCTGGCCTGGGTGCTCATCTGCGGGACATGCCATCGCTACCTGGGAACCTGCGTGCGCACCTTCGCCCTCGTCCGCGCCGGTTGGGCGGCGGGCCCGCTTATCGGCATGCTGGCGGGGAGGTTCGTCGTCCGCTGCACCGCGTTCGGCCCGACCGAGGTCTACCCCTGCGCCATTGCGGCGACGCTTCTGGTGATGATGTGCGCAATGGCCGCGTTCACCGAGCGGGACCTGGCCTTCGCGGTTGATTTGCTGCCGACGGAAAACCGCCGCAAGTTCAGCGGGAAATGCCTTGCCGTGGCCGAGCGCTGCGGGCTTTCCGAGCGCGAAACCGAGATCATGATGCTGTTCGCGAAAGGCCGCAACCTGGCATACATCCAGGAGGAGCTTCACCTGTCGAAGAGCACCGTCAGCACGCACCGCCAGCATATCTACCAAAAGCTCGACGTGCATTCCAGCCAGGAGATGATCGACCTGATCCAAGCGGAGAAGGCGTAAGGGGGCCACAGCGGGCGGGGCGCGTCGGGGCAGGCGGGGCGCGAAGGCGGACCGCGCGCGAATGTCTGGCTTCAATTACGCAGGCCATCCCGTATAATGTGCCCAAAGGAGCAGGTGAACCGGTAAACCCCGATCGAATCGAGGGCACGATGCGAAGCGAAGATCCCGGCAACAACGGCACCAACCGACCCGCGCCCACTGCCGCGCCCGAGGACCTCATGCGGCTTCTACGCCGAAACGCCCAGGTCACCGGAGCGCTGTGCAGCGCCTACGACAACATCTTCGTCGTCGACGTCGAAACGGAGAGCTACGCCCACTACCAATCCGACCTCACGGGCATGCACAAGCCTGTGCTCACCAAGACGCTGCGCTGCGCGAACTACCGCGACGGCCTTCTCGCCTATATTGACGAGTTCGTCGCGGACGAGGACAAGGATCGCATGCGGCGTCACACCACCACCGAGGCCTTCCTCGCTGAAACGCCCGAGGTCGGCGTCAATTCCCTCACCTATCGGCGCATCGATGAGGGCAAGAGCCACTACTACCAGCTCAGCTCCGCCAAGTTCACCGGCGAGGACGGCAGGCTCTACCTGGTGCTGGGCTTTCACAACGCAAGTCCCGCCGTGGAAGCCGAGCAGCGCAAATCGGCAGAGCTCGCCACCATGCAGGCGATCATCGAGGCGGCCGAGATGGGCACCTGGCGCATCGAGCTGGTCGAGGGGAAGCGCCCGCGCATGCTCGCCGACGCCCGCATGCTCGAGCTTCTCGGCCTTGACCGCGACGCGGCGGGCATGACCCCCGAAGACGTGTACGACGCCTGGTATAGCCGCATCAAGCCCGAGGCCGTGCAGTCCGTGCTCGACAGCGTGGCGCATATGGAAGCGGGCTTTCGCGACGAGAACACCTACCTTTGGATCCACCCGACGCTCGGCGAGCGCTACGTGCGCTGCGGCGGCACGGCCAGCCCGATTGCGGGAGGCTACCGGCTGCGCGGCTACCACTACGACGTGGACGAGCTGGTGCGCGAAAAAGCCCACCAGGACAACCTGCTCAAAGAGGCGCTGCTGGCTGCCGAGCACGCGAACAGCGCGAAAACCACCTTCCTCAACAGCATGAGCCACGATATCCGCACGCCGATGAACGCCATCATGGGCTACACCGAGCTTGCGAAAGAGCATCTCGACGACGCGGACCTGGTTGCGGACTACCTTGAGAAGATATCGGTGTCGAGCAGCCACCTGTTGTCGCTGATCAACGACGTGCTGGACATGAGCCGCATCGAAAGCGGCAAGATCGTCATCAAGGAACGCGAGACGCGGCTGTCCCGCATCCTGCACGACCTGCGCACCATCATGCAAGCGAACGCCGAGGCCCGGCAGCTCACCTTTCTCATCGACGCGCAAGGCGCCGTCCACGAAACGCTTGTCTGCGACAGCCTGCGCCTGCAGCAGGTGCTTCTCAACATATTGAGCAACGCGGTCAAGTTCACGAACCCCGGCGGGACGATCAGCCTGAGCGTCGTCGAGAAGCCCGGCCGCGACGAGCGCCGCGCCCTCTACGAGTTTCGCGTGCGCGACAGCGGCATCGGCATAGGAGAGGAATTCCAGGAGCACATCTTCGAGCCGTTCACCAGGGAGGAAAGCACCACGGTCAGCGGAATCCAGGGCACGGGCCTGGGGCTGGCCATTTCCAAGAACATCATGGACATGATGGGCGGGGAAATTTCGGTGGAGAGCACGCCCGGGCGCGGGTCGGAGTTTACGGTGAGGCTGGAATGCGAGATCGGGCAAGCGGGCGCGGGTGCGGATGCGAACGCGGGCGGCGGCGCGGACGCGGGGCCTGGCGCGATGCCGTGTGCGGGGATGGACGCGAGCGCGCCAGGCGCGGGCGGCGGCGCGGTCGTTGCCGCGGACGCCGACATCGCGGGGGCCAAGATCCTGCTCGTCGAGGACAACGAGATGAACCGCGAAATAGGCGTGGCCATCCTATCCCAGCGCGGCATCGAGGTTCAGACCGCCTCCGACGGCGAGGTGGCCGTCGAGACCCTGCGCACCGCCGCGCCCGGCGACTTCGACCTGGTGCTGATGGACATCCAGATGCCGCACCTGAACGGCTACGACGCCACGCGCGCAATTCGCGCCCTGCCCAACGGCGAGGTGGCGAGCATCCCGATCATCGCCACGACCGCAAACGCCTTCGAGGAAGACCGGGCACTGGCCAAGGCAGCGGGCATGAACGACTTCATCGTCAAGCCCATCGACATCGAAGAGACGATCAGGGTAATCCGCAAGTTCGTACAGCGATAGAAGGGCCGAAAGCCCCGGGGGCAAATACCCCGCAGACATCGACGGCATCGAGATCGTGAGCATCGTCGACTTCCTGCTGCACCGATAAAGCAGGCTGCGCACGACGCCATCTCGGGCGAACACGCCACGGCGCTCGCAAACCGCGCAGCACCCACAACCGCAGCGGTTTTTAAAATGCTGCGACGCGTTAGCGAAAGTCCCATGAGCTTCCTCTTTATTTCCTCGCCTTATACGCTTGTCGATTGCCTATTGCGCGCTGCATAACTTCGCGCCGAAGGCGCAACCGACACGAAAGAGGCTACGAACATGCGAGGGAAGCGTCAGTCATACGAATTTGTTTTTAATTTTCGAGAAATATTACTTCAAATGAAAGTCTATTTTCATTTGAAGTAATATTTCTCTAGTTTGAATATATACTTTCAGTTCATACACCAAAGCCACCGGGAGGCATCTTTGATAACACGTGAGAAGTACCTTGCCGAGCTGCGCCGCTGGAAAGAGAAAGACGTCATCAAGGTCATCACAGGCGTGCGCCGCTGCGGGAAATCAACGCTTATGGAGCAGTGGAAAGCCGAACTCCAAGCAAGAGGCGTCGAAGCCGCCCGCATCGTCCACATCAACCTCGAGATGATGGAAAACGAGCCTTTACTGGAATATCACGCGCTGCACGATGCGGTGCTGTCGCGGTGTTCCGGCGCGCCCATGCACTACGTGCTGCTCGACGAGGTGCAAAACGTGCCCGATTTCCAAAAGGCCATCGACAGCCTTTACGTGCGCCCCAACATCGACCTATACATCACCGGCTCAAATGCGCAGCTGCTCAGCGGCACGCTTGCCACCCTGCTGTCCGGTCGCTACGTGGAAATCAAAATGCTGCCATTCTCGTTCGCGGAATACGCAAAAGCGCACGAAAGGGGCGAATCGCTAACGCGATTATGGTCGAACTTCCTGCACGACGGTTCCTTCCCAGCGGTCATGCAACTGGAAGGCGACGACGCCCTGACGTTCGATTACCTCGACGGCATCCTGAACACCATACTGGTCAAAGACGTCGCCCAACGCGTCGGGGGCAATGCGCCGGCGCTGCGGCGGCTCTGTACCTTTCTGTACGACAACGTCGGAAACCTGGCCAGCCCCTCCTCGATTGCGAAAGCCATGACGGCGGGCGGGCAATCAATCTCCGCGCCAACGGTAACGCGCTACCTTGCGGCGCTTGAGGCCGCCTTCTTGGTGTACCCCGCCGACCGCTACGACGTGCGCGGCAAAAGAATCATGAAGCAGGAGCGCAAATACTACGCAGTTGACATGGGTCTTCGCAGGATATTGTGCTCGAACAGCGTGCGCGATACCGGGCGCGTGCTGGAAAACCTCGTATACCTGGAACTGCTCCGACGTGAGAAAAACGTATACGTGGGGCAAGGCCCCACGGGCGAAATCGATTTCGTAACCAACGGCCCCGATGGCGTGAAGTACTGGCAGGTCAGCGAGTCGACAGCTCGCGAGGAAACCCTGCAACGCGAGCTGTCGTCGTTCGACGGCGTGCGGGACAACTACCCCAAAACGCTGCTCACGCTCGACGACGCCCGCGAGCAGTCCTACAACGGCATACGCCGCATCTACGCACTCGATTGGCTCCTTGGAGAAAGCGAGGCATAAGGCCCGACAGCCCCCTCTGCCTGAAGGTTTTCCCGTTTGCTTGTCGGACAGTCCAGTGGACCGTCCGATGCGTTCAGCGAGCTTGCGAGCGATAAGCCCGCGGCGAAGCTGCGCTGCGCGATTCAGGACGCAAGACGGCCCCTTCCGCTTGAAGGCTTTCCCGTTTGCAAGGGGGGTTTGGGGATGGGAA
>CAVGAF010000064.1:0-9702 GCA_963627055.1 Butyrivibrio sp. CAG:318
GGGGAACCGGGGCCGCCGGCGCATGCTATGGAATTGTCGCGGGAGAGCCCCGCCGAAACGTCGCGACTGTCGCGGTCTCGAAGCTGCCGCTTAAGCCGTCGCGGACGCGAGCCCGCTGCCTAGTCCGTCGCGCGCTGTCTAAGCCGTCGCGCGCTTGAAGGTCATGGCCTCTCCGCTCACGTCCAGCCTCAGCGTGTCGTCCGCAAGCGTCATGGTGGCGGTGTCGCCCTCGAGGGTGAAAGTCGCCTCAGTCGCGCTCTTCGCCTTCCAGGTTCCGCTCATCTCCTCGCCGAACAGGTTGAACGTGGCGGACCCGTCCTCGTTAAGCGCAATGGTGACGCTCATGCCGAACGCCTCGAGCATCGCCATGTCGTCCGCGCTGGTGCTCTCGTCGGCGGCCTCGATGCCGGAAAGCTTCCAATCGCCTGCGAAATTCTTCGTGTAATCGGCGCCGTCGCCGCCCGACGAGCAACCGGCAAGCGCAAGGCACAGCGCGAACGTCGCCGCCAGGATGGCCGCAATCCTCATGATTCCCTTCATGACCCCACTTCCTTTCGGTCGATCCCTCTCACGTTGATTTATGCACCCATGGCGCCGCCGCAGTATTCGCAGCGCCCGGAAGCGTCGGGGGTGGTCGTCGCGCCGCAGAACGGGCAGGTGCGCGCGGCCTTCGGCGCCGCCGCGTCCACCACGGCCTTGCGCGTCGTCTCGCGCACTTCGGTAAGCGCAGCGCGGATCTCACCTGCGATGCGTTCGGCCTCGCGATATTCAACCGAATTGCGCTCCTCGATCCGCGAGTCGTTCACCTTGAAGGTGATCTCGTCGTAGTACGGCACGTTCACGTGGATGGTGAGGTACATGTCGTAATCGACGTCGTAGCGCGGCGGGTCGTAGTCGTGCCGCTGGCCTTCGGAATCTTCCCAATGCAGCTCGGTGCGCGTTTCGCGAATTTCGGTATCGCAGCCGGTGACCTGCGAGAAATCGAGCACGTCGGGGTTCTGGTCGCGCCAACGCGAGCTGCGCGTGACCAAAAACCGCCGCGCATCCTCGTCAAGGTGCACCTTGGTGTCGCAGCCGAACGTGCGCGTGACGTTGAAAGCAGCCACGCGTGCCCGGTTCGCTTCGCGCCAATCGAGCTGATCGCGAATCTGATCGACCGTGGAGCGCCGGCGGTCCGAAAACCACGGGGAAAGCTTTGCCGCGCACTGCTTGCACAGGTTGCCGTCCTCAAGCTTGCGGTTACCCAGCATGCCGATCTCCCCGCCGCAGATGTCGCAGGTCTTCTTCTCGAACATCTTCCCGAACAGTCCCATGACACGCCTCCTTCACCTCGCGCGGCGCCCACCAGCAGCGTCGCTTTCGTTGGCTTCATCATGCAGGAAGCGCCGCAAAGACAGAAGCGCCCCGCGGCCCAAGAAGGGCCACGGGGCATGGACATACGGCTCAAAATCAAAGGTCAGCCGACACCGGAAAAGGCTTATTCCCGTCGGTAGAGCCGTCTAAAACCGAGTCACCTCATAACTCATGAGGCTCTGGGGGCGCTTAGCGCGAATGCGCCGCAAGGCCGCAACGCCCCTCGCCAAGGGATCCTCCTCCAGAATCACTTCCTTGCTTTCCGCAATTCGGTATATCGCCTGTTCCGGATCGAGTGAGTGGTAGGCGAAAAAAAGCCCCCGCAACTCGCTCGCTCCGATGATCTTGTAAACTGCAGCGCTGGGTTTCCCCAATAGGCACACCCAGTACCGATACAGATACCCCATCCAATGCAGCTCCTCCACGCTGAACATCACGCTTCCATACGTGCTTTTCCCGTACTGCCCTTCCACTTCGGTCAAAACGCCCTCAGGCGAGCTAGACTCCGACAGAAAGCCCCCGCCATCCATCCGAAGCGCGACGTCCGAATTCATGAAACGCCGGATGAATACAGCCGATGCGCACTGAAGCTGAAGGGATCTCTCGAACACGAGCGCCTGCATCCGGCAAAGGGAGCGCGCGTCTGCATCTAACGTTCTCATTGAAGCACCTCATCGATATAGCGACCCATACCTCGGTAGGCACGTTTCGCGGCCTTCACCTTATCGCGCCCGACCCTTGACGCCTCCTCGCGCGACATCGCATAAGATTCCTTTTCCGGGGCACACAAATAGCAATGCTCAACGAAACTCATGGCTTCAACGGCCTTTTCGCTTCGAATGACGTACTGGCTTCCCAAATTTGTTGCTGCGAGCGCATGTTTGCACTGCTCATCAGTCAACTCCCCGTCGGCAAAGGAATCGATGATTTCGTACATCCGATTATCCGCAATAGGGGCCACGACGTAGTCGGCCGCTTCAACACGCTGCCGCAATGCGCAGATAAACGGATGTTCGGCATAATCGGCAAGCCGACCTCGATGGAGCGCTATCGTCAGCATCCAATCTCGATCGACGGCGAAATGAACGGGTGACAAGTTTCCCTCGTCGAAGGCAACGGCGTACACCGATGAATCCGGAAAGCCAGACACGAACATCGCAGACTGAGCAAAGCTTTCGCCGCAATAGAAGCCTTGACCGAAGTCGTTGTTCTTGCGAGAACGCCCCACCGAAACGGGGCCTTCGATTCCGGATTTGGAACCATGAAACAACACCTTGCGCAGTGAAGCCGAATACTCTTCTTGATAAAGTTGAGCCTTGATCGCGTTAAGCCGAAGGCCGCGTTTATGGGCAAAGGCGTAGAAGCGCTCAATATTGCCCAGGGAAGCCCTTGAGGAATCAGCCACCCAACGATTAAGCGTGGGAAGCGATATGCCGGTCGCGACAGCAAGGTCGGACCTGTTCATCTCCAACAATTCCTGCACAAGCTCAACATCGCACCCAATCGCATAGTCAACCACGAAAACCCCCTCTGCAAAACTTCTATGTATCATATGATACATAGAAGTTTTGCAGACCTCAATGCAGGCGCTCATAATGGACCAGAATCAGTAGACGCGTTCGCGCAAGCGCGCCCCCGGCGAAGCCGGAGAACGGCCGGCCGACAAGCCGACCGCATCCCAACATCGCCGGCGGCCGGGTCGCTCTTGCGAGCGACCCTACGTCCCAACCGGCGACTGGATTTCACCCAAAGGCCCCTACAATCGCACGCGCTCCATGTTTTTGGGGGCCGTCGAAAGGACGAATGCGGCCGCGCCGACGAGCTCGGCAGCGCAGATCACGAGCATCGCGAACGCTCCCACGTACCCGGAAATTCCCAACACGGAAGACGCCATCGCCATGCACACCGGCACGATAAAGGCCACGATGCCAATCACGATTGCGATGAACATATACAGATACACGCTGTCCTGCTTGAGCAGCTGCGCCTCATTTTCCCAGGTAAGCTGCGGCTTTCTGCTTCCGATGGCAAACATGGCCAAGTCAACTGCGCTCAAAGGCAAGGCAAGCATCAACACCGCAAGCACCGACACGTCGATCGCGATGCCCGCCGCGATGAGCACGACAAGCATCAGCACGAACAACGGCACGCGCGTGACAAGGTAGCAGCTCGCGAACTTCGCCATAACGTAATCGCGCATGTTCATGGGCATGGCGCGCAAGAAAAAGAAATCCCCGCCATCGCGCCCAAGCGCGAAAGCGTACAGGTAGGAAGGGAGGCTGCTGAACACGCCGACGACCGCCATTGAGGACAGCAGCGCTATGTGCGTGTTCGCGTCGATGCTGGAGGCAAGCAGAAGCTCGCGCGTCTCTTCAAATGTCTCGGCGTCCTGAAAATAGATGGCCACGATGCCGACCGCCACGATGCCGACCGGCTCCACAATAGAGGGAATCACGAACTGCTGGAAGAAGGCGGGCACGCGAATCAGCGTCGCCAAATCCTGAGACAAGAAGGCCTTGAACTGCCCGCGCTGTTTCACCGCGCCGGCAAGTTCGCCCGCAGAAAAGCGCTTGCGGCTCTTCTTGCCCGCGCCGCCCTGCATACCCTGAACGCCCGCGAAGTACCACTTCTTGGCGAACAGCGCCGTCACCGCGACGTAAAGCGCCGCCAGAACGTACATACCCGCAAGCCCGAGGGCGGCATTGCCGCCGAACACCTCGGAGACCAGCAGCGTCGGGGCGCACACGACGGCCAACACGACGGCCACGACGCCGTGAGAGGCGATATCGGCCACGGAGGACATCATCGAGGACGGGGCGTAACGCGTCCCGAAGTTCACCACTGCGGCGATGAGCAGCGACACGATGGTGGTGAGCACGCCGAAGACGCGCGCGAACTTGTCCTTGTCGGCGGCGACGCGCGAAAAACGCATCACCGGGATGATAACGATGATGAGGATGAGGGCGGTCGCAATCACGCACGGCAAAAACGCCAGCACGAGAATCACGTAGTCCGCAAAGCTCGCTCCCCTGCTAGTCAAAAATCCCAGGCCGAAGGCGACAACGATGCAGTTGACGAGTACCTGCGAACGGAGGAAATAGGTCAGCTTCGCAGCCATAATCGTGACCGCCGAGACGGGCAAGGCCAGGTAAAAGCCGATGTCCTTCACGAAATACAGCGTATTCACGGCCTGATAGAAACCCACGATCACGACGAATACCACCAGCATGGCAATCATCATGAAGAACATCTGGACGACGGTGATATCGTTTACCGCCGATGCACAGCCCACCCCGAACAAAACCAGGCACAACACCAGCCACAACACACCCGAATACACGCGCTTCGCGGTAGGAGACATCTTGCCCGAGGAGGTGCCCAGCAGGCCCTCGGCGTCGATTTCATCGCGCTCCTCGCCGCGCGCCATGACGGAGAGCACCGTGCGGAACTGGGAGAAGGAAAAGTCGCCCATGCTACTCAGCCCCGCCATCCGCCGCGCCGGCATCGGCACCGGCGCCGTCTTTGCTAAACGGCGACTCCTCGCTGGTGAGCTCCAGGAACATCTCCTCAAGCGACCCGTTGCTGCGGATGTGTTCGCGCATCTCGTCGACCGTGCCCACGAACAGCAGCTTGCCATGCGCGATGACGCCCACGCGATCGACCACTTTTTCGGCGACGTCGAGCACATGCGTGGAGAACAGCACCGTCTTGCCCGCATCGGCATGCTTGCGCATGGACTGCTTGAGCAGCCACGAAGCCTTCGGGTCGAGACCGGTCATGGGCTCGTCCAGAATCCAGACGTCGGGGTCGGGCAGAAGCGCGCCCATGACCATCATCTTCTGGCGCATGCCGTGCGAATAGGAGCGGATCTGGTTGTCCAGCTCGCCGGCCATGCCGTATTCCTCGGCAAGCTTTGAGACGCGCGGGGCGCGCACGTCGTCGGGCACCCCGTAAATATCGGCGATGAACTGCAGGTATTCGCGACCTTTAAGACGCAGGAGGTGATCCGGGGAATCGCTCACGTAGCAGAGATGCCGCTTGGCATCCACCGGGGACTTCGCCACGTCTATGCCGTCGACCTCGATCGTGCCCTTGGTGGGATCGAGCACGCCGACCAGCATGTTGAGCAGGGTCGATTTGCCGGCACCGTTCGGGCCGAGCAGGCCGAAGATTTCGCCATCCTTGATTTCGAGCGACAGATCCTTGACGGAATAGCTTTTCCCGCCGTTGTACGACTTGCTGACGTTGTTAATGCTTATCATGTTGACCTCCCTTGCGAAGGTGAGCGATATGCTCAGGATTGGTTTCGTTCATTCTCCCACAGGATCGGAAATTTGAACGCGGAAACGGAAATCCCGCCAATGCGCACGGGGCGGCCGAAGCTTGCGGCGCAGGTCGTTCGCTGTTCGCGCCTGGGCAATTCGCCGACCGAACCCAGGCTGCCCGCCCGACCGCCCCCGGGCTATTCGTCGTCTGTCCCCTTCGTCATGCCGGGAACGATAAGGCCTGTTGAGACGGCATGCACAGCCAGACGCAAAATGTTGTCGTAACCGGTTTTCGCGAGAATCTCCGAAATGTGGCGCTTCACCGTTCCCTCGCTCACGTACAGCTCCGCTGCAATCTCCTTGCGCGTCTTCGTCTCGCATACCAGGCGCAGGATGTCCAGCTCGCGCTCGGTGAGCTCGGCCGCGTCGGAGAAGATGCTCTGTTGCGCCGCGGGGAACGTGGAATAGCCGTTCATCGTCGAACGGATGACGCCTAAAAGCTCGGCCGTCCCGACGTTTTTGTAGACGAAGCTGTCGACGCCGGCGTCGCGCGCCTGCTGCACGAAGGTGATCTCGGGCATGCCCGTCATGATGATCACGCGCACCTCGGGATGTGCCTGCTTGATCTTGCGCGCCGCGACGATGCCGCTCGAATCGTTTTCAGTGCAGACGTCGAGCAAGGCGCAGTCGGCTCCGCTGCGCTCCAAGGCGTCAAGCGCTTCCGACGCGTCGCCGAGGGCGGCGACCACCTTCATGTCGGATTGCGCGTTGATGGTGCAGGAGAGCGATTCGCGCAGCATGACCTGGTCTTCAACGATGAGCAGGGAAATCATGACGGCTCCTTTCCAAAGGTTGCGGGGATGGGAGTTGCCGCCGGCACAACCACTTCAATCGAAAACGGGCTGCGCGCGGTGACGGCGAACGTGGCGCCCACGCCGGCGGCGGCGCGGCGCATGCCGGGGATGCCGCTTCCCTCCCGCACATCGGCGGTGGCGGGCATGCCGTCGTTGACGATGCGCAGCGAGCACGCGCCGCCGTCCTGCGCAATCCGCACATCGACGAGCTTCGCCTGCCCATGCTTGGCGGCGTTCGTCGCGGCCTCGCGGATGATGTTCACGAACGCCTCGGCGACGTCGAGGCGGGCCGGCAGCTCCCCCGCCACGCGCACGCTGATGCCGACCAGCGAGAACGCACGCACGATCGATGCCAGCTGCGCCGCCCGATCGGGGGATTCGGGCTCGGCTAGATCATCGAGAATGCTCCCGGCAAGCTTCGTGACCTCATCAAGCGCCTCCGGCGTCGGGTTTTCCGCCTCCAGAAACCGATGCAGAATGGACAGCCGCTGCCCGATGGTGTCGTGCACGCGAGCCTTCATGCGCACCATCGCCTCGTCACGGGCGACATCGGCAACGCGCGCCATCGACTCGCGCAGCTCGGCGTTCTCCGCTTCCAGCAGCTTGTTCGCCCGCTCGATCTGCGTATTGAGCGACTCCTCCTCGGTCACGTCCATCGCCACCATGCGCCGGCATTCCGTCTTGCGCAAGCGCACCACATCGCGCTTGAACAAGCACGTTTGCCCTGAAGGCATCGGCAGGCGAATTCCCTCGGGAAGGACCGCTCCCCCATCGCGGAGGGCACGTGCCTCAAGATCGGCCCAAAGGCTTGCGGTCTCGGACAGGTCGGTGGCGAACCCCAGATCGGTCAGACGCGCGCGCATCGCGTCGTTCATGTACAGGATGCGCCGCTTGCCATCCGCCCAGATGATGCCTTCGGGCAGGCGGTCGAGCGCATCGACCACGGAAAGCGTGCTCACGGACGTCGCGAAATGCCGCACGTCGAGCACAAGCGCCGCCACCGTGCGGAACAGGAAGAACGCCGCGTCGGCGATGAACAGGTATACGCACCGCGCGCCCAGCGCCTCGATGACGGGCGGCGTGCACAGCGCCAGCAGCACGGCTTCGGGGACCAGGGCCGGTTTGCGCTTCGCGACGGCAAGCGCGAGGCCTGCCGCCGCAGCCGCCAAGTCAATCCAAAGAAGCGGCTCAAGCGGAAGGTCGAAGGGGCGCAAGCGCACGTAGAACGCCCCGTAATTTTGAGCCGCGGCAACGGCCCCGCAACAGGCGAGCACCAGGTGAAACGCGATAGCGCCCTCGTACGCGGCGATGGCTGCCGTCGGCGCGGGACCACGCCGCAGGGCGGCCAGAAGCGCATGAACGGTCTGCCCCGAAGCCAGCAGGAAGAACGTCGTGGCAAGCACGATGAGCACGATATGCGGCATGTTCGCAAGCGCCGCCATCACGCATCACCCGACCGGCCGGGCGCAAGGGGAATCCGCGCAACGAACGTCGCGGAATCGGGCGCGATCTCAATCGAGACTTCGACGCCGTGCGCGATAAGGTGCGCCCGCAACTCGTCCAGCAAAACGCCCACGCGCCCGCTTTGCACGTCGGTCGCCGAAAGCGCTGCCCGCAGCACAATGAACACGGGCCCGGCCTGCACGAACAGCATGAGCACTGCATTATCCATCGCGTTGGCCGCCGTGGCGAAATCGTACAGGCAGTCGTACAGCACGCTCACGACGCTCGCGGGCAGAGGCGCGTCCGTCTGCACGAGCGCCGCGCAGTCAACGCCGATGGAACGCAAATCGGCCGCCGTCTCGTTGAACACGAGCTGCAAACGCTCGCGGTTGAATTCCGGATCGCTTTTCTCGGCAAGCACGAGCGCGCCCTTGCGCTTGCAATACGCCACAAGCAACTTCACCTCGACAAGCATCTCGCGCCGCCTCGCCGCCGCCACGGCATCGTCGGATGCGGGAAGCGCGTCGAGCAGCTCCTTGATCCGGCGCGTCTTGCTCTCAAGCGACGCCTCGATGTCGCCGATGAGTTCCCGCTCGCTGCGCAGCCGGCACTGCTCGCGCTGCACCGTGGCCTTGCGCGCAAGCAGGGCATTGCTGCGCCGCAAGTGTTCGCGCTTGTCCTCAAGCGCTGCCCGCCGCTCGTCAATGGCCGACACGTCTTCGGCCAGAAGCGCCCGCCCGCCGCGCACCGGATAGGTTTTGAACAGCGTGGCGACAATGGCGCTCGTGCGGAAGGCCCATGTCTCGTCCTTAGCCTTGGCGGAGCCGGCCAACATGGTTGCGGCCGCCGGATGCAGGGGTTTGGCCACCGCCGTCGCACGCTCGACTTCCCCGTGCGCGCCAAGCAGCTTCAAGTCGAACGGAAGGCTCTCAAACGCATCGGCGTAGCGGGCATAGGACGGCAGCAGCCGCAGGTCAAGCGCAATTTCAAGCGCCACCATGATGAGGAAGCAGTACGTGAGCGAAATGTTGGACGTCAACATGATCGCATGGCGCAGCGCGTACAAGACGCCATAAGCCGCGCCGACGCCCACGACGAGCGCAAGAGGGACGATCGCGCTTCTCAGCTGCTTGCGCGCCGCCAAGAACAGCGTGGCGAAAAACGCGACCAGCAGCGCAACGCACCACGCGGCAACCACGTAGTAGCCTGCGCGGTAGGTATAGTCGGTTTCCCAATTCGGATTGGCAAGGCTGAAATCGAACACGAGATGATGGGCGTTGTTCGTCAGCACCAACAGCATGAGCGCGGCCGACAAAAAGCCCACCGCGCGAAGCACCGCCCTGCCCGCGCGCGTGCCGTCAAGCGCCGCCGCGCGCAAGGCGCACGCGAAGCACAGCGCGGGAATGGCGATCATGGGAATGTAATAGCAGTACCACAGCAAGGAAGCGGCAACGACATCGCGAATGGAGTACTTGACCAGCACCGCAAGCATCCAGAACGCGATAAGCGCCGCAATGGCGAGCAGGCATCGGCGCACGATCGCATCGGGGCAGCGCAGATGCACCGAGAAGCCCCAGGCAGCCGAAAGCGGGCCGAGCAGGATCATGTAGCCGGTCGTCGAATTGGAGTCCGTCGCGAAGACCAGCGGTGTGGGCGGGGCAAAGGGGGCGAGCGCCACCAAAGCAGCGACGGCAGCGGCGAACACGACGGCAACGCCGCCTGCTACAACAAGCGCACCACGCTTCGATATGTCCGCAGCCCGCACCATGGAGCAAGTATACCCGCTC
>CAVGAF010000065.1:0-9400 GCA_963627055.1 Butyrivibrio sp. CAG:318
CGATAGGATGCCGGTCGAGCCGGCGCGTCGGATTTCGCGGTCGGCAGGTTTCCCGAGTTGCTGTAGCGAATTGCCTGCACGCGGGCTCGGGAACTCGGAAAACCCGCCAGCGAAGCCCGATTTCCGTGCACGGCGATTCAGGAAGTCGGAAAACCCGCCACGCAAGGAAGCGCGAAGCCGGCCTCTCGGCTCTGCCAGATTAGAATCGACGTGGGGGACAACCGCCCTCTCGGGTAGTCCCGTAAACGGCCCTCTTTGCCAAGAAGCATGGAGAGCGACCCATCCCATGGCTTGCTATCGTGCGCCAATCTTGATCTAACGGAGCCGATATGTTGTCACGAACGACTGGTATGGGCCGGGGAAGGCGAAGCGGGACACCAGAACTCCGTTTCTGGTATGGGTTTCGTTAAGGATCAGGGGCTACTCATGGAACGAAATATCGCCGTGGAAGTAGTCTTTCCAGCGCGAGCAGATTTCCGCATGATTTAGCGTGACGAAATCCATGACGTTGGCGAGATCCCTTTTGTCCATCCTGCTTCCATTGCTCGCCAGGGTGCAACCCCCTGACCGTGTCAGCCATATTTTCGTTGCGTCCTTCGTGGGCCGTCCCTTTGCGACATGTACATGCACCGGCTCGCCGTTTTCGGCCGACCAGAAATAAATCGCGTATCCGAGAAAAAGGTAGAGCTTAGGCATATGGCCTCGATGCTTCGTGGGCGAAACGGAGGATGAGCGGGGCGTTGTTCTTGACAAAGCCGTCAAGCCGTTGCATGTCGGCTTCGGAAAAGCCCTCGATTTTCGACCATGTATAGGCGGGCAACATGCAGTGCGCACTGTCGAAGCCGAACTCGATGGGCCGCTCGGCAACGACTTCGACGGTGTTGTCGGGCAGCACGCCCGAGTAGGCGATTTGGGTTCCGTCTTCAAGCTCTACATAGTCGTAAAACATGGGCGCGCTCCAATCTGCTGGCTTGCTTGTATTGTACACGCCGATCCCGGCGTCGCGCTCTGGATCGACGTCGCTGCCGCAGGCAAATTAAAGTGCCCCTTCCGGTCTGCCGCGCGGGCGCTTCTGCTTGTTCGCCGTATCTAACGTAGGCGGTCGCCGTGCTTGCTGGCTTGGGGAACCGCTATACTTAAAGGTTGCAAGGGGGGTAGACGAGAAAGGGGCAGCAATGCCGAGTGCCAAGAATTTCTTCGGTCTACTCGAAAAACTTCAGAGTGCCGATATCACGGTTCATCAGAACCGCTGCGCCGTCGTGCGCAATCGCAATGCGAAATGCATGAAGTGCGCCGAAGTGTGCACGTCGGGGTGCATTTCCTACGACGACAACGAACTGATCATCTCTCCGGAAAAGTGCATCGGCTGCGGAACGTGCGCGACGGTGTGCCCGACCTGCGCGCTTGAGGCCCATCGCCCCAACGACGCCGAGCTTCTGCATCAGTGCCTGAACGCCATGCGCGCTGCCGAGGGCGAGGTGGTTATCGCGTGCGAGCAGATCACCGCTGCAGCGGAGGGCCTGTTCGATGCCGAGAAGGTCGTTTCCGTGACGTGCCTGGGCCGCGTGGAGGAAAGCCTGCTCGTCATGTTGGCCGTCGCGGGCGCCAAGCACGTGAGCCTGGTCGAGGGCAAGTGCGGCTCGTGCGAACACGTGACCGGCTTCCGCATGGCCGACCTGGTGCGCGAAACCGCCAACACGCTGCTGGAAACCTGGAACAGCGACATGCGCATCGACCTGGTGAAAAAGTTCCCCGCCAGCGTGCGCGCCACGGGCAAGGCCGCCTTCGACGCCGACCGCCGCAAATTCTTCAGCGACGTGAAGTCCGAAACGAAGTTGGCCGCCAACGCCACCGCCGACTATGCCATCACGGAAAAGCTCGGCATCGAGGACCAGACGCAAAAGCGCTTCCAGAAGGTGATGGAGGACGGCACGCTGCCGCATTTCGTGCCCGACCGTCGCGAGCGTTTGCTGAATGCCCTGGCAAGCTTGGGCGAGCCGCAGGACGTGATGATCGAGACGCGGCTGTGGGGCCACGTGATTATCGACCCGGACAAGTGCACGAGCTGCCAGATGTGCGCGACGTTCTGCCCGACCGGCGCCATTTCCAAGTTCACCGACGAGGACGGCACGTTCGGCGTGGAGCACTTCCCGGGCGACTGCGTGAAGTGCCGCTGCTGCACCGACATCTGCCGCCAGAATGCGCTGACGCTCTCCGACGAGGTGTTCGCCGTCGATCTGCTTTCCGGCGCGGTGGAGCGCTACGAGATGAAGCCGCTCGCGCATCCCATCGACGACCCGCACCAAATTTGGCACACCATGAAGGACCTGCTCGGCTGCGACCAGGTCTATGAACGCTAAAGCTGGCTGCTCGGCGAAATTGACGAAGTAGACGAAGGCCGCGTCTCCGGAGCGTTGCGGGGACGCGGTCTTCGTGATACAAAGCTTTCAGCCAGCTTTCAGGGTGGACCGTATAATGATGCCGTGAACACTTGCGCGTCCGCATCGCCGTTCGCGCTTAGGCGATATCCGGTCAGCCGGAAAGGTGGCCCCATGCAGATACTCATCGTTGAAGACGACATCCGCCTCGCGCGTGCCCTGGCGCACATTCTCGAGGAAAACGGATACGGAACCGACGTCGTTCATGACGGCGCCGATGGCCTGGCATATGCCGAAAGCGATATCTACGACGTGGTCATCCTCGACGTCATGCTCCCGAAAATGGACGGCTTTTCCGTGGTGGCCGAGCTGCGCCGCAAGAACGTCAGCACGCCGGTGTTGCTGCTGACCGCCCGCGACGCCGTGCCGGACAAGATCACCGGGCTCGATTCCGGCGCCGACGACTACATGACCAAGCCGTTCAGCCCCGCCGAGCTGCTGGCGCATCTGCGAGCACTCACGCGCCGCCAAGGCGAGGTGCAGTTCGAGAAGATCACGGCGGGCGACTTGACGCTGAACCTGGAAAGCTACGATCTGTCCTGCAACGGGAAGTCCATCCATCTGTCGTTCAAGGAATTCTCGCTGGCGAAGGTGCTGATGGGCAATCCCGGCCAGGTGGTGTCGAAAGAGCTGCTCATCGAACGGGTGTGGGGCGTCGAATCGAGCGCCGAGGACAACAACGTCGAGGCCTACGTGAGCTTTCTGCGCAAGAAGATGCGCTTTTTGGGCTCGTCGGCGCGCATCGAGACCATTCGCAAGGCCGGCTACCGCTTCGTCATCGACGGCGCCCAGGCCGCCTAGCGCCGCCCGCGAGGGATTTTCATGCTGAAGAAGCTGCGCATCAAGTTCATCGCGCTGAACATGGCGACCGTGGCCGTGGTACTGGTCGCCGTGTTCACGTTCGTCGTGTTCGTGAACTACCAGCAAAGCGTCTCGAAGGTCACCGATTCGCTCGACAGCGCCATTTCGAAGGCGGCCGACCGGCAGCAGAAACCCGGTGACACGCTGGACGATGGGGTTTCGAACTCGATTGACCTCGAGAGCCTGGGGCTCGAGCGTGCGGTTCCGGCCCTGTCCGGGGACGGGTTGGAGAGCGAGTCGTTTTCGGGCGGGTCCACTTCCGCCGGCGTGGGCGCTTCGGGCAGCTCGGCTGGTTCGGACAGCTCGGCTGGTTCGGACGGCTCGGCCGCTTCCGCATCCGCTTCCACCTCCGAAAGCTCCGCCTCGACTGACGACTCGTCCAGCAAATCCGGGCACGGGACCCCGCCGGTCATCGGCGGCCGCGAGCGCACGAGCGGCCAGTCCATGCCCATGGCGGTGTTCACCGTCGCTTCCGACGGGACGGTCAGCTCGGTGGACACCAACACCGCGTCCATTTCCGAGGACGTGCTCGACCAGGCGACTCGCGAGCTCACGAGCGCCGACGAGGGCTCCGGGGTACTTGCTGACCTGGGCCTCATCTACATGAAGCGCAGCATGGGCAACACCATGTACCTGGCATTCGCCGACACTGCCAATGCGAGCGGCTGGCAGTCCCTCGCGTTCACGCTGGCGGTCGTCGGCCTCGCGACGCTGCTGGTATTCCTGATCATCAGCATGTTCTTCAGCCGCTGGGCCCTGCGTCCGGTGGCCGACGCCTGGGCGCAGCAGCGCCGCTTCGTCGCCGACGCCTCGCATGACCTGAAAACCCCGCTCACGGTCATCCTCGCGAACACCGCCATCGCGCTGGAGCATCCCGAGCGCAGCGTGGCCAGCCAGGCGCAATGGCTCGAAAGCACGCAGCACGAGGCCGAGGCGATGCAGGGGCTGGTCGGCGACTTGCTGACGCTGGCGAAAATGGACGAGGAAGACGCGGCGGCCGCGGCGGCCGGCGGCATCGGCGGGGCCATCGCCCCGAAGGCCTCCGTCGAGCAGATCGACCTGTCCGATTTGGTGGAAGGCGAGCTTCTGCAGTTCGAATCGGTGGCGTTCGAACGCGGGGTGGAGCTTGCCAGCGACGTGGCGCCCGGCATTTCCGTGCGCGGCAACGTCAAGCGCCTGAGCCGCCTGGCCACCACGCTGATCGACAACGCCTGCAAGTACGCCGACGAGGGCGGGCGCATCGACGTGTCGCTCAAGGTGGCGGGCAAAAACGCGAGCCTTTCCGTGCGCAACACCGGCACGCCCATTTCCCCCGAGGACCTGCCGCACGTGTTCGACCGCTTCTACCGCGCGGACAAGGCGCGCACGAGCGGCACCGGCGGCCACGGCCTGGGGCTGGCCATCGCGCACGCCATCGCCGAGGAGCACGGCGGCAGCCTGTCCGTCGCAAGCACGAAGGAGGCGGGCACTACGTTCACGGCCACGTTGCCGCTGGCCAAGTAAGCGGCTGGGGAAGGGGTTGCCCGGCGAAGGGCCGCCTGCCGGGGCTCCCGCCCGCGCTGCCCGCCCGCCAGCCGCCCGCGCCGCCTGCGCCGCCAGCCGCCCGCCCGCCGCCCGCGCCGCCACCAGCCGCCGCCCGCCCGCCGGGCGTTCCCGCACGTTGCTTTCATGAACGCGCCCCGGCAGGCCAGGGCCGCACGCCCGGGGTGCTATCATACGGGGTTACGAGTTAAGAGCCGCAATTCCCAAGCGAGTGACCAAGCGAGGCTGCCTATGCTTTTGTGCGCACAATACGTGCTCCCCATAACGGCGGAACCCATACAAAACGGCGCGGTGCTCATCCGCGACGGCGTTATCCGCGACATCGGCGACGCCGGCATGCTCAAGCTGCGCTATCCGGACGAGGAGACGAAGGATTTCGGCGCGAGCGCCATCCTCCCCGGCTTCATCGACCTGCACACCCATCTGGAAAACGCCGTCATGCGCGGCATCGTGCACGACGTGCCCTACGCCACCTGGATCATGTCCATGCGCGAACTCGCGTCGCGTCTCGACGTGGCCGACTGGTACGATTCCGCCATCCTCGGCGGCTTGGAGGCGCTTTCCAGCGGCATCACCACGGTGGCCGACGTCACCGCGACGGGCGCCAGCTGCACCGCCGCGCAGAAGATCGGCATGCGCGGCGTCATCTATCGCGAGGTCAGCGCCATGGACCGCCGCCGCGTGGATTTCGCCATGCGCACGGCTGAAAACGACATCACCCACTGGCGCGAAGAGGTGGACGCCTCCCGCATCACCATCGGCGTGTCCCCGGCGGCCGTGTACGCGTGCCATCCCGAGGTGTTCCGCCGCATTTCCGACTTCGCCGTGCGCGAAAACGTGCCGGTGGCCCTGCGCCTGGCCGGCGACCGCGAGGAATGCGACTTCGTGCGCTACGGCTCCTCGCCGTTTTCGGTCCACACCATGGACAACAAGCGCGGCTTCGTGGAGGTGCCGCCGTGGCTTCCCACGGGCACGACGCCCATCAACTACGCGCTGAACTGGGGCGCGTTCGAAAGCGACAACGTCATGGTGGTTCACGGCGTCTATGCCGAGGACCGCGACATCCGCAAGATGGTCGAATACGACGTCTCCATCGCCAGCTGCCCGCGCATCAACGCGCAGCTCGGCATGGGCGTGGCGCCGCTCGAGGAGTTCCGTCGCGCGGGCCTGCGCGTCGGCCTGGGCACCGACAGCCCCGCCGCAACCGACTCCACCGACATGCTCATCGAAATGCGCATCGGCATGCTGCTGCAGCGCGCGGTCAGCCGCACCGGCTTCATCGATTCGAAGACGATGCTGGAAATGGCCACCATCGGCGGCGCGCAGGCGCTGAAGATGGACGACAAGGTGGGCAGCCTGGAGGTTGGCAAGCTGGCCGACGTCATCGCGGTCGATATGTCCGGCTCGCATCAAACCCCCACGTCGGACCCGGTTTCCGACGTGGTCAGCGCCTGCAACGGCACCGACATCCTCATGACGATGGTCGGCGGCAAGGTGCTCTACGAGAAGAACCGCTGGCATGTGGGCGTGGAAGTGGCCCGCAACATCGCCCGCATCATCGAGATCCGCTCGAAGTTGAGGTCATAGCATGGGAACGAATCAAAAGCTCACCGCCAAGCAGAAATCCGAGCGCATCAAGGCGGCCCAGGAACGCGAGCGCAAGGAAAAGGCCCGTCGCGAGGCGGCGCAGCGCACCAAGAAGATCTTCACCGTGGTGGTGTGCGTCATCCTGGTGCTGGCGCTGGGCATCCCGACCATCGCGCTGTCCGTTCTGTCGGCTTAAAGGCGCGGAATTTCGCAACGCCGTCGCTTCCTCTGCGCGGATAATCCCCACGGAATCTTTTTCTGTAGAGAAGGGGAGCGCAAAGGGGCAGGCGGCGTTTGTGCTACCATGGGTGGCTGTTGCGCCCTGGCGCAACGAATGAGTATATAGGCACGCGTACGAAGGGGAATGCGTTGTTCGGCATCGGAGGATTCGAGCTCTTCCTCATCTTGCTGTTTGGTTTTCTGCTGTTCGGCCCCGACAAACTGCCGGCTATGGCGAAAACACTCGGCAAGGCGATCAGGAAATTCCAAAGCGCTCAAGAAGAAATGAACAAGGTTATCAAGAACGAGGTCTACGACCCCGATTCCGACGAGCCGTTCAAGAACCCGCTTGACGCCATGGACAAGGCGGCGAAGGCCGGCAAGGCTGCTGCCGACAAGGTGGACAAGGCCGCTTCGAAGGCAACCCATTCGTCGCCGTCGGCCGCGGCGTCCCAGCAGCCGCGCACCCAGGCGAAGCAGGAAAGCTTCACCGAGCGCAAGGCCCGCTACGACCGCGAGCGCGCGGCCAAGCAGGCGGCTGACGCCGAGCGTGCGGAAAAGGCCAAGCAGGAAGCGCTGGCCGCCGCCGACGCGGCGAAGAACGAGGCCCAGCCCACGGCCGCGGCCAAGCCGGCCGACGCCGCGCCTGCCGCTGCCGCTCCGGCGACCGCAGCTCCCGCTGCCGCCACTTCCGCAACCGACGAAACGAAGGGGGAATAACCGATGCCTATCGGACCGGCGCGCATGCCCCTTTTCGACCATCTGGGCGAGCTGCGCATGCGCTTGGTGCGCATCGTCGTATGCCTGCTCATCGGCGTGTGCGTGTTCTACATGGCCACGCCCACCATGGGCCAGTTCCTTATGCAGCCCATCGCCGAGTTCCTGCCGAAAGACGCGCAGGGCCTTACCTCGTTCGTGGCGCTCGACCCCTTCGAGGCGTTCGCCACGCGCTTCAAGATATCCATCTGGGCGGCCATTGTGGCCTGCTCGCCGGTTATCTTGTGGCAGCTGCTGGCGTTCTTCCTGCCGGCGCTCAAGCCTTCCGAGCGCAGGTGGTTCGTCCCGACGTTCGCCATCGCCGTGGTGCTGTTCATCATCGGCACGGTGTTCTGCTACGCCATCATTCTGAACCCGGCGTTCCAGTGGCTCACCGACCAGGCCATGGGCCTGGGCACCGTCACGCCCCGCATGTCCACCTACGTCGACATCATCATCAAGTTCGAGCTGGGCTTCGGCGTGGCCTTCGAGCTGCCGCTGGTGGTGTTCTACCTGGTCATTTTCGACATCATCCCGTACAAGACCTTGCGTGGGAAGTGGCGCGAAATCTACGTCGGCCTGCTGGTGCTGTGCGCCATCATCACGCCCGACGCATCCCCGGTGACCATGATGCTCATGTTCGCCGCGCTTGTCGTGCTCTACGAGTTGTCGCTGCTCATCGCCCGCGTGGTGCTGCGCAGCCGCATTCAGAAGCAGAATCAGGAAATCGCCAAGGAAGAGGCGGCCGAGGCTGCGGCCAACAAGCCGAAGAAGCTGAAGGTGGCCAAGCGCAAGTAGTTGCGCGGGCGCCCCTGTCGGCGTGAGGAAAGCCGCCGCCGGGGCTAAGCGCCGGCTGGCGATTAACCGAAACGGACGGCCTGCGGACCTGTGTTCCGCGGGCCGTTTTCGGTTTACTATGGACGAGTCCGTTTCGCGCGGTGCAGTGCGCCCGCGCGCAGGCGAAAGGTGGTTCATGCACGAACTGGGTATCATGACGGGCGTGATGGATGCCGTCGACCAATCGGCGCGGCAGGCCGGTGCGCTCAAGGTGCTGAAGGTGACGCTTTCCATCGGAGAGATGACCGAGGCCATCGAGGATTCCCTGCGCTTCGCGTTCGAGGTGCTCACCGAGGGCACCATGAGCGAGGGAGCGGAGCTGGTCATCAACATGGTGAAGCCGAAGAGCCGCTGCCTGGACTGCGGCAACGTTTACGAGCACGATCGATTCCATATGGCTTGCCCGGCTTGCGGGAGCTTCTCGACGGAGCTTCTGGCCGGACGCGAACTGCAGATCGACTCCATCGAGGTCGATTTGCCTGACGAGGAGGATTCCTGATGCATATCGACATCAAGCAGCCGATTCTGGACAAGAACGACCAGCTGGCGGCTCAGCTGCGCAAGCGCTTCGCGGACAACCATGTGTACGTGGTCGATCTGCTGGCCAGCCCCGGTTCGGGCAAGACCTCGACCATTCTCGCCACCATCGAGGCGCTGCGCGACGAGTTCAACATCGCCGTCATCGAGGGCGACATCGCCAGCAACGTGGATGCGGAGAAGATCAAGGCGCAGGGCATTGCCGCCGTGCAGATCAATACGGGAGGGGCGTGCCATCTGGAGGCCAACATGATCAGCCGCGCCATCGACGTGCTGGATTTGGAACGCCTCGACCTCATCATCGTTGAAAACGTCGGAAACCTGGTGTGCCCGACCGATTTCGATTTGGGCGAGAACGCCAAGGTGATGATCCTGTCGGTGCCCGAGGGCGACGACAAGCCGCTGAAGTACCCGGGCGTTTTCCAGGCGTCGCGCGTGGTCATCCTGAACAAGGTCGACACCATGCCCGTGTTCAATTTCGACCGCGATGCGTTCAACGCGTCGGTGCAGCAGCTCAACCCCAACGCCCCCATTTTCCCCATCGCGGCGACCAAGGGCGAAGGCGTCGAGGAATGGGCGAACTGGTTGGCCGAGCAAATTCGCGCCATTCAGTAGGGGAGTGG
>CAVGAF010000066.1:0-9086 GCA_963627055.1 Butyrivibrio sp. CAG:318
TCGCATCCGGCAAACCACGCGGCTAAAAGCTCCGCCGCCGATTCGACATGATGCGTCTTGGCACAGGCCGCCGCGCAGATTTCCGCGAGATGGGTGGTGTTGGCGGAATTGCGCCCGCCGATGACCACGATGGCGTCCACCCGCCCGGCAAGCTCGGCCGCGGCCTGCTGGCGCTGGCGCGTGGCGAAGCAGACGGTGTCCTTCACCTTAGGCTCGACCCCGCGCGCGCGGATGCCCGCGAGCACGTCGGCGAGCGCCTCGGCCGTCTGAGTCGTCTGCACCACCACGCCGACGCGCTCGGGCAGAACTTCGGGAAGGTCGGCCGCGCGCGGCGCGACGCACACATCGCCGCCCGCCTCGCGCGCGTAGGCGACCAGGCCCTCCACCTCGGGATGCCCCGCCTCGCCCACCACCACGACGTAACCGCAGCGCTCGGCCAGCAAGGCGGCGGCCTTCTGCGCACGGAACACGTGCGGGCACGTGGCGTCGATGACGGGCAGCCCCTGCGCCTCCACGCTACGACGCACCTGCGGCGTGACCCCGTGGCTGCGGATGATGATGGCGCCGTGCGTGGCGGCCTCGGGGGTATCGACCGCCACCACCCCGCGCCGCGCCAGGTCGCTCACCACCTGCGGGTTATGGATGAGCGGTCCCAACGTGAACGCGCAGCCGTCGCCCTCGCTGGCCTTCAGGGCCAAGTCGAGCGCGCGCTGCACGCCGTAGCAGGCCCCGGCGTTCTCGGCTTTAATCACGCGCATGGCGTCTCCTCTCGTCTTCCATCAGGCCGCGCGTGGGCGGCAACCCAGGCGCGGCCGCCGCGGCAACCGGCGTCTCGCCCCGCTCAGGCACCCGGCCCCACCGCTAATCCTTCTTCGGGCGCGAAAGCGCGATCGCTTCCTCGACCGTGTGTTCGGGAATAGGGTGCTCGGCGAAGACGGCGGTGAAGTCACGCCCGTTCGGGAACAGCTCCACCATGTCCACCTCCTCGCGCCCCACGCGCTTCGACAGCGCGAACACCTCGCGCATCGCATACCACGTGCAGGCCTCCAAGCGCTCGTCCTTCGGCAGGAAATCGAAGTCGGAAAGCACGATGGGCTTGCCGTATTCGATGGTCACCTTCGGGAAGCGCATGCGCTCGCCCTTGCGCTTGATGTTCTCGGCGTTGCGCACCGTCATGGGAAGGATGGGCGCCTTGCCCATCTTCGCGATGAAGGCCGCGCCCGAATGGATTTCCGGCACCTTGCTGCCCTTGCCGCGCCGCGTCCCCTCGGGCAGGATGCCCACGAGCTGGTTGCCCTTGAGCATGTGCGCCGCGCGCTTGATGGCGCCGCGGTCGGCGGTGTCGCGCTTGATGGGGAACGCGCCGACGCGCGAAAGGATTTGCCCGAGCAGGCCGCGGGCGTTGGCAAAGAGGCTGTCGCGGCCCATCAGGCGCACGAACTGGCTCGGGCGCGCGGCGATATACATGCAGGCCACATCCAGAAACGACGTGTGGTTCGCAATGACGACGGCGCCGCACTTGTCCTTGAAGGCGCGCAGGTTCTCGCGCCCGTCCACGCGGTAGCGGAACAGGATTTTGAACACGAACGCCACGAGCACGTAGGCGAAATTCGCAAACCAGTGCGGAATCTGCTTCTCGTCGGTATTTCCGCCGAGCGCACGGTCCCACATCTCCTCGTAGCTGAGAAACAGGCTCATCGCGACACGCCCCGCTCGACCGCTATCTGGCAGATGCGGTCGATGATCTGGTCGATGGTGCGGCCCGTGGAGTCGAGCTGCACGGCGTCGCGGGCAGGCTTTAGGGGGCTGGCCTCGCGCGAGGAGTCCACCTCGTCGCGACGCACGATGTCGGCAAGCACCTGCTCGTAGTCGGTTCCGCCAATGCCGCGGCGCTCGTTCTGCGCAACGCGGCGGCGCGCGCGCTCGGCGGCCGAGGCGGTCAGAAACACCTTGATGGGCGACTCGGGAAACACCGCCGTGCCGATGTCGCGGCCTTCCACCACGTAATCGCCCGCGCGGCCGATGCGTTGCTGCTGGGCGACAAGCGCGCTGCGCACGCTCGGATGGGCCGCCACGGGGCTGACCGCGCGGTCGATTTCGGACGTGCGGATGGCGTCGGTCACGTCGACGCCGCCGATGGCCACGCGCCGCGGGATGGGGTCGCCCGCCTCGTGCGAGAAGGAGATCTCGAATTCGGCGGCGATGCGCCCGAGCGCTTCGGCATCGTCAAGGTCCACGCCGTCATGCAGCGCCTGCCAGGCGACGGCGCGGTACATCGCGCCCGTGTCCAGGCACGAAAAGCCCATCCTGCGCGCCACGGCTTTCGCCACCGTTGATTTACCCGCCCCCGAGGGGCCGTCGATCGCGATGATCATCGTGCTAGCCTTTCGATATCGTTCTTAAAGCCAGGGTAGCTGACGCCCACAGCCTCGAAATTGACCACGTCAACGGGCACGTTGCCCGTAAGCCCCACGAGCGCCCAGGTCATGGCCAGGCGATGGTCGCCCAGGGAATCGAAGGTGAGCCCGGCGGGAACTTCCAGGTCGGGCTGGCCCTCGATATACAAATCGTCGCCTTCGCACCACGCGTCCACGCCGAGCTTCGCCAGGCCGTCGATGATGGCGGCAAGGCGGTCGGTCTCCTTCACGCGCAGCTCGCCCACCTCGCGGAATACCGTCACGCCATGCGCATGTGCCGCCACGAGCGCCAGCACCGGGATTTCGTCGATGATGCCGGCGATCTTCTCCGCGGGCACCTCGCAGCCGCGCAGATGCGGCGTGTAGCAGGCCTGGATGACGCCGTAAGGCTCCTTGCCGGCCGCGCCCTCGTGAATGACCGACACCTCGGCGCCCATGCGCTCGAGCGTGCGGGTGAATCCGATGCGCGCGGTGTTGAGGCTCACGTGCTCAACCTGGATGGAGCTCTCCGGGCGCAGCAGCGCCGCGCATACCAAAAACGCCGCCGAAGAGGGGTCGCCGGGGACGAGCACCTCGCTGGCCTGGGGCTGCGCCGGGCCGGTGACGCTGGCGGTGCGCTCGGCGGCAGTGGTCGCCACGCCGTACTCGGGCAGCATCAGCTCGGTGTGGTTGCGGCTCGGCGCCGGCTCGTTTAGGACCGTGGTGCCCTCGGCGTACATGCCGGCGAGCAGCACCGCCGTCTTGAGCTGGGCCGAGGCCATGGGGGCGTCGTAGGTGATGGGATGCAGGCCGCCGCCGCACACGGTGATGGGCAGATGCTCCTGCCCTTCCGGCTCGAAATGCGCGCCCATCTTCATGAGCGGCGCGGTGATGCGGCGCATCGGGCGTTTTTGCAGGGAAGCGTCGCCGGTGAGCGTGACGCGAATGTCCCACGGCGCCAGGATGCCCATGAGCAGGCGCACCGTCGTGCCGGAGTTGCCGCAGTCGATGGGGCCGTCGGGCTGAGCCGGGCCGGCCGCTCCCCAGCCGGTAATGCCGCCGGCCAGGCTGCCGTCGGGCTGCTTTTCCAGGCTCACCTGCGCCCCGAGGGCGCACACGGCGGCGATGGAGCTGCGCACGTCGGCGGAATCGAGCACGCCGGAGACGCGCGAGGTGCCCTCGGCCATGGCCGAGAACAGCACGGCGCGGTGGCTGATGGACTTGTCGCCGGGCACGCCGATGCTGCCGCGCAGCGGCGCGGCGAGCGGTTCTATCGTGGTCGCGTTATTCGACATGGATATGCTCCTTTGGCTCGATCGGACTGAAAGAAACGGAGAAACCGGCGTTGATCAGGTGCGACGAGAGCTTTCCGATGTCGCCCTCGTCGGTGAGCACCAGCGATAGGACGGCGGAATCCTCCGTGACGTGGTCGATTTCGATGGACTGGATGTTGCAGCCGACCTTGCTGGTGATGGTGGTCACCTCGGCCACCACGCCGTTGCGGTCCTCCATGGGAATGCGCACCTCCAGCAAACGCTCGGTGCTGGGCACCCATGCCGCCGGCAGCGCGCGGCGCGCGTCGGCCGCTTCGGCGAGCAGGCTGGTGAGGGTGGCGCGGTCGCCCGCCTCGAGCGCGTCGGCGAACTGGCCGACGATGCCCTGCATCTCGCGCAGGCCGCCGAGCAGCGCATCGCGGTTGTCGAAGGCGATGCCGCACCACAGCTCGGGAGAGCCGGCCGCGATGCGCGTGGAGTCCTTAAACCCGCCGGCGGCCAGGCGCATGAGCGAGTCCTGCCCCTTCGCATGGCGCACCGCCAGCTGCACGAGCGAGCTTGCGGTGAAATGCGGGACGTGGCTGACCACGGCCACCGCCGCGTCATGCTGTTCGCGCGGCAGGCTGATGACGCGCGCGCCGAGCGAGGTGATGAGCTCATGCAGACGCGTGAAATGTTCGGCGGGCGTTGCGGCGTCGGGGCACAAGATCCAGTAGGCGCCCTTGAACAGCTCGGGGCGCGCGCCGGCAATGCCGTTCTTTTCGGAGCCGGCCATGGGATGGCCCGGCACGAAATTCTGCGGGTGCGGAAGGGTTTCGGCCGCCATCTCGATGATGCGGCGCTTCGTGGAGGCGGTGTCGGTGATGATGCCGCGGTAATCCCACGCGGAAAGGTCGGCCAGGTAGCCCTCGACGACGCCGACGGGCGTGGCGAGCACCACCAAGTCGCAGGATGCATCGATAAACGCGCGAAATGCCGGGTCGGTGGGCATTGCCGTGTCGGTGGCCCATCCGCGGGATTTCGCCTCCTCGAGCGTTGCCGCGTCCGTATCGACGGCGAGCAGGCGCACGTCGGGGTGCGCGGCGCGCAAAGCGGCTGCGAACGAGGCGCCGATCAGGCCGAAGCCGATGACGGCGACGCTGCGAAAGCCGCTGGGTTCAGTATGGTGTGCCATAAGGCGAAAAGAACCTTCCATAACCGAGCTAGGATAAAACTTGCGGGAACGGCCTGGTCGCGCGAGCCTGTGCGCAAGCGCGTGGGCGCAGGCGGCCGGAGCGTTCCGAAAGGCCATTCTACCATTGCCGCCCACGTCGGGCGCGAAGTCCCGCCGCGCTTCAGAAACGCTCCTCGCCCTTTAGGCCCCCCTCGCGCCGGACGGCCTCATGCAGGGCCGCAACCTCCTCATCCGTGAGCTGCCGCCACTGCCCGCGGGGCAAATCCCCCAGCTCGATGGGGCCGAAGCTGTCGCGATGCAGCGCCAACACGCCGTGCTTGATTGCGGACAGCATACGTTTGACCTGACGCTTCCGCCCTTCGCGCAGCACGACGCGCACCACGGCGCGCCGCTGGGAGCGCTTGCGCAGGATGGCGGCGCGCTGGGGGCTGGGAATGCTGCCGTTCGGCTCGCGCTCGGGCACGGCCGGCGGGACTTCCAGCATCGAAAGCGCGCGGCGCTCCTCCTCACCGGTCACGAGCGCGGCCTTCGCCGGCGCCGTCATCCCGTCGTCGAGCTGGATGCCGCGCTCAAGGCGCGCGAGCTCGGCGGGCGTGGGACGGCCGTTCACCAGGGCCAAGTAGCGTTTCTCCACGTGATGGCGCGGATGCAAAAGGCCGTTGCCCAGCTCGCCGTCGGTGCTGAACAGCAAAAGCCCCGTGGTGTCGAAGTCGAGCCTGCCGATGGGGAACAGCCCCGGGAAGCGGTCGGTGGGCACAAGCTCGGCCACCGTGGGGCGGCCCTGCGGGTCGGACATGGTGGTGACAAAGCCGGCGGGCTTGTGCAGCATTATGGTGACCGGGCCGGCCCCGAGGCGCACGACCACGCCGTCGACGGCCACCTCGTCCACGCGCGGGTCGACCTTGCTACCCAGCTCCGTGACCACTTCCCCGTTGACGGTGACGCGCCCGGCGCTCATGAGGTTCTCCGACCCGCGCCGACTCGCCGCGCCGGCCCGCGCGAGGAACTTCTGCAGGCGCATGGGAACCACCTGCTCGGCAGGCGGGGTCTGATTCGGTTTCAATTGCCTGGTCATAGGGGCATCACTCATCATCGGTGTCGAAGGTTAGGCTGTCGAAGTCGATCTTGTCGACCAGGCCGAAGCTGCCGGCCATGGCGTCGGCGAGCATGCGCTGCGCGGCGTCGCTCGCGGGCGCGTCGAGCGGGCCGGCGGTCGCGGGCGCGGGGGCGGCTGGCGAACCGGCGGCCGCGGAGCCGGTCGCGTCGCGTCGGCCTGACGCGGGCTCAGCCCCTTCGTCGTCGTAATCGAAGGTCATGCCGGAAAACGCGTCGTCGTCGGGCTCGCCCGCCGCGCCGGCCGCACCCGCCGCGACCGTGTACGACCCCTCGCCCGAGGCGCTCAGGCGCTCGCGGATGAGCGCACGCGTGGCCTCGTCGGGCGCGTACATATCCAAATCGGGAAGGTCGGCCACCGAGCGCAGCCCGAACTTCTCCAGAAAGCCGCGCGTCGTGGCGTACAGCGTGGGGTTGCCGGGCGTGTCGGCCTGCCCCGCTTCGCGCACCAGGCCCTTCTCCACCAGCGAATTGATGGAGCTGTCGGAATTCACGCCGCGCACGCTGGCCACCGTGGCGCGCGTGCAGGGCTGCAGGTAGGCCACGATGGCCAGCGTCTCCAGCGCCGCCTGCGACAGCTTGCGCGTGTCCCAAGACAGCACGTACTTCTCCACGAGCTCGTGATAGGCCGGGTGCGTGTAGAGGCGCCAACCGCCGGCCACCTCGCGCAGCTGGACGCCGCGACCGTCGCGCTCGAAGCCCTCGCGCAGCTCCACCAGCGCCGCTTCCACCTGCTTGGGGTCCACTTCCAGCATGTCGGCCAGCGTGATGACGCCCACCGGCTCGTCGGTGACGAACAGCATCGCCTCGACGGCGCCTGCGATTTGGCTTTCCTGCAATCCTTGGAACATCTATTCCTCCCCCACCGACGTCAGCGCGTCGTCGCCGTCAAGCACGAGCTCGCCGGACCCTTCGATATACGAAAGCTCGATGTCGCCGAACAGCTCGTCCTGGCGGACATCGATCATATTGCGTTTGAACAGCTCGAGAACGGCCAAAAACGTGACCACCGCCACCGGCGTGGACGTCTTTTCGTTCACCAAGTCGGAAAAGCGCAGCTTGTGCGCGTTGCGGATGCGCGCATGGATGGCGCGCACGTGCACCTCGACGGGGATGGGTTTCGCAGCGATGTGCTCGCTTTCCAGCAAAAACACCTCGCGGCGCGCAAGCGCCCGGGCCGCGATGAGCGCGAGGGAATCGAGCGAGGTGTCGCGCAAGAAGTCGGGCATGAGGTTCATGAAGGACGCGTCGGGGCCGAACGGGCGCGCATGCATGCGGCCCTCGGCGACAAAGCGCGCGTTTAAGGCCGCGGCAGCATTCTTGAACTGCTTGTAGGTGAGCAGGCGCTCGATGAGCATGTCGCGCGCCTCGCTCGGGGCAAGCTCGGCGATGTCGTCGTCAAGCTCGTCGGCGTCACGCGGCAAGAGGCTTTCGGCCTTTATCTGCAGAAGCGTGCTCGCCACCAGCAGAAAATCGCTCGCCACGTCCAGGTCGAGGTTGCCCATGCGCGCGACCTCGTCTAGGTACTGGTCGGCAATCTGCGTGATGTTGATGGCCCCGATGTCGACCTTCTGCCTGCTCACCAGGTACAACAGCAGGTCGAAGGGCCCCTCGAAGCTCTCTGTGCGGACGCGGTACGACAAGGCGCCTAGGAAATCCTGAACGGGAACAGCAGGTTGCCCACGTTTCCGGCGGTGACGTCAAGGTAGATGCCGAAGGGATTCACGTGCAGGATATAGGGCAGCAAAATGACCGCGATCATGAAGATGGGGAACGCGTACTGCTGCACCTGGTAGTACTTCGGGAGCCACTTCACCGGCATGAAGAACGCGAAGACGGAGCTGCCGTCAAGCGGCGGGATCGGCAAGAGGTTGAAGAACATCAGGTACAGGTTGATGAGCGCGAACATCGGCAGAAATACCAGATAGAAGTAGGAAAACGCTTCGCTTTCCACAACCCACTGCGCCACGGGCGCGAAACCGTAGAACACCCAGGCGACCACGCCTGCAAGCAAGGCGAGCACGAGGTTGGCGGCGGGGCCGGCCAGGCCGACGATGAGGTCGCCCTTGCGCGGGTCCTTGAAGTAGGCGGGGTTATAGGGCACGGGCTTGGCGTAGCCGAACACGGGCATGTTCATGGCCATCAGCAACAGCGGCATGATGACGGTGCCGAACGGGTCGATGTGCGCAAGCGGGTTGAACGACAGGCGCCCGGCGCTTTTGGCCGTGGGGTCGCCGAGCTTGTACGCGGCGAAACCGTGCGACATCTCGTGCAGGACGATGGCCGGCACGAAGCTCACGATGGAGCAGATGAGGTATGGCAAAGAAATACTAGACATAATGTTCGCAAGTATAAAGCATCCCGCAACGAAGCACTAGGGGCGCTTTGGGCCAGCAAGCTGCGGGCGTATAATCCCCCCATCGGGCCGCGACGGGCTTCTTGTTCGTGGCGAGGTTTTCCTCTTGAAAGGGTTGACGGGAGATGGGTATATCACTGGGGCGCTCTGTGACCGCGAAGGTTTGCGCCGCGGCGTTGGTGCTGTCGCTGCCGGTAGCCGCCGGCGCCGCCTGGGCCGATGGAGCCGACGGGACCGATGGCGTTGCATCATCCGGCAAGGCCGCTGCCTTCGCTGCAGAATCGGGAGCTCTTTCCGATGCCGAGCTGAACGAGTTCGGCATCGCCGCCGCTGATGCGACCCCGATCGTCGACTGGACCGCATGCGGCACCTGCGAATGGATGATAGACAGCGAGGGGTGCCTCACCATCAGACCCGCAAATGGGGCCGAGAGCGGCGAACTCGACGCAACGATTCCGTGGAGAGGATACCGCGATAAGGTCCGCACCGTGGAGGTTGAAGGCAAGGTTAAGGCGCAAACTCTTAAATACGCTTTCTACCAAATGGGGAATCTCGTCAGGGCCGATCTATCGAATCTCGATACGTCGGGCGTTTCCAGTATGGAAAGGGCCTTCGAACTCTGCGAATCCCTTGTTTCGCTCGACCTTTCTAATTGGGACACTTCGAACGTCACGGACGAGCGTGGCATGTATGGCACGTTCTGGGACTGCTTCTCGCTTGAGTCTCTGGACGTCTCTACTTGGGACACCTCGAACGTAACGGATATGTCCTAC
>CAVGAF010000067.1:0-8880 GCA_963627055.1 Butyrivibrio sp. CAG:318
GACATGGGTTCACTCCCGGACCAGGATTTCGTGTCCAAACGAACGGGCCACATTATACATACCGATAATGTCTCGACTGACAAGCGTGGAAGCGGAACGAGTAAAGGAAACGACACCGCCAGTGTTTTTCAGCTCCGTCCGTTGATCGAAGTCGCCATTCTGCGGAATATCGGTTCGGCTCGACGCCCAGCTCAACAGTTGAGGTTGCTGATAGGCGGACGGAACGGAGAATTCGAGATCAAGGTCACCGGACCATTGGCTCAATTTGTTGCCGTCGCCATCAAGGAGGTTCACCTTATACGTGACGTAATTCGGTTGAGCGTCATCTTTATAGCGAAGCTTGAAGTAGCCATCGATGGACGACGAAATGGCATCTTTGTCGGTAATCTTCTCGATAGACCACGTTACTTCGCCGTTTTCCAGCTGAATGCCAACCAAGGGGTTCTTCGTCGAGGCGGTAATCGTTACGCCTGTTGCCTCATCTTTCGTCTGTTTCGTATAGGTCTTCTCAATCGCAGTTGCCCTATCGATAACAACAAACGTGCCTAGCCCCGCAGCCGAGAAGCTCACCTTCCCGTTCGCAAACGAGGCTTCCACGTAAGACAAGGCACCGTTGCTAAACGAGTAAACTTCGGGATCGCTATAACTGCTCGAGATGGTCACCTGAGAATCATCTTCAGCATTCAGGCCGACGCTCTGCCCCAATTGATCGACGAGCGACATATCGTACGCAACGAACGAAGGATCGGCATTGAGCTTGTTGATCAGCGCACGTCGAACAGCGTCATACGCGGAAGACCCGGAGTCCTGCTTGCCGGCAGAGAACTTTGCCGACTCCAGCAACGGGGCAACCGACGAACGATCGCTGGACACCTTCAGAGAAACATCGCCGTCTTCGTATGTGGCGGTTTTAGTGTCGGCAGACACACCCGTCGCGAACACAATGTACCCATTGTTGTATCCAGCATATTTGTCAGAGGTGCTACCAGCCGCTTTATAGAGACAACCCATGCGCCGGTCAACATCGCCACTGGTCATGGAAGAAGGGCATACTTCAATCGTCGCCACGCCGTCAGCAACCGAAGTGGGAAGCTTCATCGCAGACCACGAGCCATTCGTCCCCTGCTCGATGTAAAACGCCTGCATCCCCTGCTTAGAATTGCGAACGGTCATGGTGCCGTAGGAATTGCCGCCATCATGCCATTCCGCCATATTGTTGCCCGCGAAGAAATGATTCAGGCCGAAGCTGAAAACAGACTCAATGGACGCATCGTCGAAAGAACCGACGAAGCTTGCCTTCAGGGAATCCTTGACGGCCGAGGTGTCGACGGAGTTGCTTGCATCGGAATAAACCGTGGAGACAATCTGACCGAGCTTGGCCTCTGGGCCACCCGTATCAGTCTCATGCTTGTAGTCAACGTCGGTCATGGCCCATGTCATATCCATGACGCCCTGGTCGCCCACACCTATGGTCTTAGAGAACCATCTGCTTGCGGAGTCCTTATCAATGACGACGAAGGTGCCCAGTTTTCCCGAATTGACGGATGCGCCAGCCGACCACACGCCATCAACCTTCACGTGGTAATTCTCAGTTGCAACGTTACGCCCGATCTCCTTCAGAGACGAGCCGTCGTAGTAAAAGACGTCCACGATGCTGGCACCATTTGGAGCAGGGAAATCAACGGAAAGCGACGCTTTGCCGTCAACACCAATAGCCTGGCCGTCCTTGGATACAATAGCGGCATTGAAGGCGTTCAGATTCAACTGCCCCTTGTACATTTCAGCTAGCTGAGTTGCGAAAGCATCCGTAGAGGCCTCGGTGATGCTCAGGCCCGAATCGTCAAGCTGCTTTTTCAGGAGATCATCATCCGTCTTGATGGAAACGGCAATGCCGGACTTCTCGTCCTCGTACTTCTTCTCGGCAACGCCGTCCTGGCCCGGAGACCTAACGGCAGAAGAAAAGTCGACGGAGAGGTTCACCGGCATATTGGTTGCTTTGTCGATAGGAGTCGGCCATTGCGAGCAATTGCCGAATGCATATTCGCCAGAAGAGTTCGCAAGCCGCACCGTAATGGAATAGACGCGCTTGCCCGTATAACTTCCCCATTGGCCTTCTTTGTACTGAACGTCCTTGACAACAAGCGTATCGCTCGAACCCAAATTCGTCTGCACGAAGATGTCGGACGGGGTGTTGTCGAACGTCAGCGTCAAGTCCATAGTTCGATCGTCATTCACGACCAGACTCGCATTGTTCGTAGCGGAAACCGGAGAAACCGGAGGGAAGAACGGTGAGCAGAGATAGACCGTCACGCCGCTCAAAACAACGTTGTTTTCCCCATCAACATACGGATTGGCATTAACCGTGTAGGCGCCCGGCTCAAGTCCGGCCGCCTTCTCGGTCAGGCCGTCGGTCTTCAGGAGCGCGAACGACGTCGCGCCGGAGGGAAGGTCGAAGTCCAGCGTGCTGTAGTTGACCGCGCCGTTGAACAGCGAGTGGGCGTTGTTGGCCACCGTCAGCTCGTCGCCGAGCTTGCCGGAGCCGGCCAGGGCGAAGGCGCGGCCGGCGGAGGCGGCGGTGAGCTGCATGCCGGCGGTGTAGGTCACGCTCACCTCGGCGTCATCGGGCAGCTCGTGGCCGCCCGGCAGCGCGAAGCTGTAGCACATCGGCGCGGGGTCGCCCTCGTAGGCGGACGCCGCCCAGGCCTTGGCCGCCGCGGCGTCCGCATCGGACGCGGCCGCGAGCGTGATTTTGCCGTCGGTCGAGGGCATGCCGGTGGCGGCGGTCTTGACCGTCACGCCCCAGATGCCCTGGCTGTCCTGGTAGGTGTAGGAGGCCTTCTCGGCAGAAGCCACACTTAACTCAGCATCTGAGGATTGCCCACTCGCATCCACAGCATAAGCAGACCCCAAAGGCGACATCGAAACCGCAAGAACCACCGACAAGAAGATATTCGCAAAAGCCCGAATACCCTTCTGCGTGCGATTTGTTTTGTTATCTTTGTTCATCATTGCTCATTTCGAAACGTCAAATACCCGCCAGCGAATTTGCTGGCGGGCCAAACAAGGCAATCTGTTGCTACTTTTCCTTGATGCTGGTGTAGTCAACCATCAACGTCACGGGCCAAGAAACAGCGCCCTTGCCCATGTAGTTAGCATATTCGCTTGCAGTGAATTCCTGTCCGGAGGTTTCGCCGGTCACTTCGAAGGTAATCGTCTCAACGCGCTGTTCGCATGCGTCAATCCACGGATTCACCCAAGTCTTGCCAGTAACCTTAGCCGTCGACGGATCACCGGTTTCCGCAATACTCGTCAAACCGAACGTATCATTCAGCTCAGGGATGACGATTTGGAATGTGGGGTTTCCAGAAGCGTCTACGCCCGTCTTTATGATGGTCGCATTATCTTCGACTTTGGTATTGGGAAGCTTGCCGGTAAGGATATTCGGAGTCGTGAGGTTCGTCAGATACGCATCGATGCCCAAGAACAGGTTGAACTTCGCTTTTACATACAGGTTCACGCTTGCGGTGTATTCCTGCCCTACGACCATGTCCGCAACGGAAACCGTATCGCCCGTTGCTGCGAATGCCTTGCTGAAGTCAATCGACTCAGCACCGGCGGCGACCAGCGCGGCGGCGGCGACGGTGCCGGCGGCCATCTTGACGAAGCCTCGGCGCGTGTACACTACTTCGGTGTTCATTGAGAATCACCTCTTTCTTTGCGGCGAGTTTTATTGGGTAACCCCTGACGAGCCGATGCCGCATCCTCGGCTTCCAGGGGATCCTGAAGCCGGCAGAGCCGGCAGCGGGAACCTGGCAACGACAAGTCAGCCGCACGCGTGCGCATTCGCTCGCAAGCTATTCATCTGTAAGAGGGAAAATGGCCGTGCACCTGGTAATACCGCACGAAACCCCAGGTCAAATGCGACCGTGGCCGTGAGTTACACAGGGATAACCGACTTGACGGGCACGATTGTACACCCTGGTTTACACGAAACACAAGAGAAAGTTATAGATAGGTGCCTTTTTCGCCAGATTTCTTTGCCCTAGGTAACAAATGTTACCCGCCCCAGGTCAGCGATTGAGTTGCACGCGGGTAAGAACCGGTAGAGGGCTTGTTAGTCGCCCAATGCCGCCTGAGGCCTGGCACAAAGCTGCGCAATCGAAGGCTCCATGCACTCACGAAGCTCGCGAGCAGCAACCCGCACCTCGGTTTGCTCAAGTTCATCGAGGAAGTGCGACCCGAACGTCACCTAGATTTACTCCGCGATAGCTTCTGCGGTATTCGAACGACAGCGATCCTGATTCGTCCTGGGCGAGAACGCCCGCTTGCTTGCCGCCAATATACACATCGAGCGCCATCTGAGCCATTAGGCCCTCCCGGTTAGGATGGCGAGCGCGTCAATTGAGCAAGGACGCTCAGGCAAAGGCGGTTTTTGACTGGAGGGGCGAATGGTAACTATGGGGGAGTCCGCAGGAACGTCGGCGGACACCGATTCGATAGCTTCAGACGCAATTGCAGAATCGGTATCGGTCGCCGCCAACGATGCGATCGACCGCTTTGCATCAGATGCCGACGGAGCTTCCGCAATGGTTAGATCGAGCCCGAGAACCTTGAGCACCGCAATAAGCTTATCGAGTTGAACGCCCGTGTTTCGCCCAAGCTCGATTGACCAAAGGGACCGTTTGGACACGCCGGCCGCCTCGGCAACTTGAGCCTGCGTCATGCCGAGCTGCGCCCGGCGGTCTTTCACCGCATAGCCTATCTCCAGCGCATCAATCATTGACATCCCCTTCTGAGTTAACCGCCCAGGCTCCAAGCCTTCGAATGACTTTTAAGCCAACAGTCGCAAAGTTTTGCCAGAATAGTAAATCGCAAAGTTTTGCACGTCAACATGTTCGCATTTTTTTGCGAACATGTTGACGAAGAATCGCCATGGCCACCGGGGCCGTTAAGGTCACTGCAGATGCAGGAGGCGCGCAGTCGCAACCATCATCCTAACGATACCGCACGTACGCGAACAGCAGGTTGGCAGGTTATCCGACTTTCCGAGCCTTCGTGCAGCGAATTCGCTATCTCGTGGCAGGTTATCCGACTTTCCGTAGCTTCGTGCACGCGTTTGGGGATTTCCGCGGCAGGTTTTTCGACTTTCCGAATCAAATCCGTGCACGGAGGCTCGGAAACTAGAGAAACCTGCCAAGACAAGCCAATTTCCGTGCACGGCGATTCAGAATCTCGGAAAACCCGCCACGCGCCTCCGAGACGGCCGCCCTCCCCAATGAAGCCATGATGCCGACGAGGTACCGCACATTCGACGCACGAGCTCAATATCGTTGTGCGTCCTTGATTTCTTTCTGCACCCTTAATTTCTTTGTGCGGCCTTAATTTGCTTTATTCTCCTTGATTTCCTTTACTGGCGTTGATTTGCTTTGCGTCCCCTAGATTACCGGCGGGGTCCATTCGGGCTTGCCTTTGGCGCGCAGGTTCGCGCGGCGGCCTTTCATGTTGTCGATGCAGCCCTGCATGCCGTGCGGCACGTATTCCAAACTCTCGATGTCTTCCGGCAAGTAGCTGACCAGTGACAACGGAGCCGTCTGCTGCGGGTTTTCCGGCGCCGGGCCCGCGTTTGGCACCGCCGCGAAGCCGCACACCGGCGCGCCCTGCGCAACCAGCTTGCGCTCGTAGGCGCTCCACGGCTCGTCGGGGAACAGCGCGCGCACGTCGTCGGTTCCCCACTGCAGCTCGTAGCCCGCGATCTCAAGCTGCGTCAGCGAGAAGTCGCGCAGCGGCATGCTGTCGGTGCGCAGGCGGACGGCCGCGCCCGGAGCCAAAAGCGCCCGGTACGACAGCAGGCGCTCGAAATGCGTCAGGCGGTATTGCGCCTTTTTCTTCTTGGGAAACGGCGTCGGGAAGTTCAGCAGAAGGGCCGCCAGCTCGCCTTCGCCGAAGGTTTCCGCCAGGGCGGAATCGTCGTGCAGCACGAAAACCGCATTGGGCACGCCGGCGGCGATCGCGCACTCGGCCGCGCGCATCGCGCATACCCCGTCGACGTCGAGGCCGACGAACAGCACGTCGGGCCGGGCCTGCGCGCAAGCCGTCGTGTATTCGCCCTTGCCGCAACCCAAATCCAGCACGACGCGAGCATACGGGTTTTCCCGCCGCGCACCGTCGGGAGCCCAAAAGCGCCACTGCCCCGCCCGCGCCTTCGGGTTCGGCTCGAAATTGCTCGCGCAGGCGGCCAGCCTTTTCTCCAGCGAAAAGCCCTTCGGCAAACGAGACGCAGCGGTACGCATAGGGCGAATCCTCCAATGTCGATATCGCGCCCCCTCGAGCGCTCTCCAATGCTGCCAGGTGACGAAGCAGGTGACGAAGGGACACGCCAAACGTCGCCTGGGAATACCGGGCGACGTCTGGCGCGCCCCCTTTCTCACCCTGCAAGGTTACCATTTCCTGACACAGGTCATCCTGCTGGATTTTTCGCACGCCCACACACGCCCGCAGCACCCCTCAAAACCGCCATCGCGCGCACGCCCGTAACGAAACCGTCAGCGGCTGCGGGGCTATTCGGGCCGCTTGCGGAGGCGATGGGCCTTTGGGCGGCCGCATTGGCTGCATCTTGCGGCCTGCACGCTATTTCGGCTGGTTGGGCATGCTATAATCTGACTCTACAAAAGAATTAGGTAAACCCGCCGAAAGGCGGGGGCACAAAGCCATATGGGTCTAAGGTCTTCGGACTATGACAGCCGGTTGCCGTCGACGAGAGCCGATGCACGAGCGGGGGCGCCCCTCCCCATGCTCCGCACCCGCCCAGGGCTTTTGCCTGGGCGGGTTTTCCTTTTTTCCGACCTGGCGCCGGTCGAGGCGCAGAGACAAGCAAGGCTTCCTTCCCGCTGGGCGAGATTTTGCGGGGGGGGCGACGAGGAGCCCCTCCTGGCCGCGAGTCCCGGAGGGCCCCACCCCGAAGGGAAGAGGAAGCTATGAAGAAGCGGTTCCTGAGCATCCTGCTGGCCTTGTGCATGGCGACGCAGTTCGTGCCCGCGGCGGCGATGGCGGAAACAGCGGGCGCACTCGACGCCGGCGATTTTGCCGTAACGGGCGCTGCGGCCAATTACGCATGGGACGAAACGTCCGGCGTTCTGACAATCACCGGGGGCGATGTCGAGGTCTCCAACAAAGACGCGACCAAAGCGACCTCTCAGCGCATCTATATTCAGGGCATCGCTAATGTAACGCTGGCGGGAGTGAATATCGTCAGCGCCGCCGGCGCGCCCATCGAGATCAAGGACTATAACGACATCAAGGTGACCCTTACCCTCGAGGGCGCCAACACGTTGGTCTCACAGGCAGAAAATAAAGCAGCCCTTCATAAATCGCGGGGCCAGCAGGCGGACGGCTCCCAAGCCTCGACCCTGACGATCAACGGGACCGGTTCGCTGGCGGCGACCGGCGGTAAAAACGCTGCCGGTATCGGCGGCGGCGGATATCACGGAGATGTGCACAACATCACCATCGGCAGCGGCACAATCAACGCAACTGGTACCGATTCCGGGGCGGGTATCGGCGCATCGTACGGTGGGTCGACCTGGAATGTTGTCATCAACGGCGGCAACGTTACCGCAATCGGTGATCCCGGCATCGGCGCAAGCAACTGGAACGGAGTAAAGAACGCCAATATCGCCGGTGGCATGGTGGTTGCCAGCTCGTATTCGGGCAGCACCCCCACCGGGGGCCTGGTATCCACCGATGGCGGCAAGAGCTACACCCTGCGCGGCAGCTACACCTTGAGCCAGGACCTGAGCATCGCCCCTGACGGTAGCCTGACGGTGGCGGAAGGCGCCAAGCTGACGGTTGCGGAAGGGGCTACCCTCACAAACGAGGGCACCCTCGTGAACGACGGCGCGATTGCCGGCACCCTCGTGAATAACGGCACGGTGTACAGCAAGGGAACCTTACCTTCCGACATGGGCGGCACGGGCGCGGTCTACCGGCAGCACGTGACAGTTAACGGCGGCACGGGCACGGGCGGCTACGTCGCAGGCAGCACCGTGACGATCACCGCCGATAATCCGAAAGACGGAGAGATGTTCACCGGCTGGACTGTGGAGCTCGGAAGCGTTGAGCTGGCGGACAGCTCCCAGGCGCAAACGACCTTCACGATGCCCGACGGGTGCGCGGTCTTGACCGCGAATTACGCAGAGATTATGGCGTCCGTCACCGATGCGAACGGCAGCACCGCCTACTACAGCGACTCCTATAAAGCGCAGGAAGCCTGGAGCAAATCGGGCGGCACGCTGACCGTATGCAGCGACAACTTTCGCTTGACGTTGATGGCCGGAGACTATCCGAGCGGCGGCGTGCTCGATTTGAACGGGCACAGCATCTCGGCTTCCAGGTCGGACTTCAACAACATCATCACGATTAAAAACGGCGCGCTTGTGCCGGAGGGGATAGTCTGTATCGAAAGCAACGCTCAGGTCACGTTCGAGAACGTGGTTATCAAAGGAAATGAAAACGGGGATGGTCGGGGGGAGCTTTATAACTGCGGCACCATCATCAGCAAAGGGCTTGCCTTGGAGGAAGGTATAGCCATCACGGGGGAGGGGACGGTAACCGGCGATGTTAAAACCGCGCTGACCGACAGAAAGGTCACGCTCGAAGGCGTCCCCGACGGCGGCTTCGTCTTCGACGGAAGCTCGCACGTGCCGAGCGTGAAGTGCGGCGACACAACTCTGACCCAAAAGGATTGCGGCGTCTCACTAAGCAATTCCGCCGGCGGCGACAGCTCCATCAACGCGGGAGTCGTCACCATGGCTATCACCGGCAAGGGCAGCTACAGCGGCACCGTTATCAAGACCTACAAGATCAACAAGGCGAAGCCGGAAT
>CAVGAF010000068.1:0-8874 GCA_963627055.1 Butyrivibrio sp. CAG:318
GTCCGCTTTCGAGGGCTCTCGCAGGCAGAAGCGCGCCGAGCTCGTCCGCATCGTGCTGGCGAATCCGGGCATCACGCTTATGCAGGCGACCGCACGGCTCTCGGCGCTCGAGGTGGCGTCCGGGCGTGAACCCGTCGATCTTAAGACGGTCGAATCCATTGCGGCAGACCTTGCGCGGGAGGGCTTCTTCCGAATCGAAGGCGAGCACCTCGTTCCATAACCTTGCGCAGCTCACAGGTTAAGGTCAACCGCGGTTGACGGATGAAGAGGCGCTGTGCATGCGCCCTCCGTCCCAGGTGCCCTTGCAGCTCGTGGTAGAATCACCGAATCCCGTGGGGGAGTAGTCGGCGCCTGCGCAAAGGCGCGGCAAGGTCAACATACTGCTTGCGAACAAGCTGGCCTTGCATGAAATGACAAGACTCGCGGTGTGGCGCCCGTGCCGCACCGTATATTGTGCGAACCGGCGTCTGACGTCGGTTTTTTTGTGCCTTACGGGCGCGATAGGAGAGGGATAACATGGGAATCATCGAGTTAGTGCTCATCGGCGTCGGCCTGTCCATGGATGCGTTCGCCGTGGCAATTTGCAAGGGTCTCGGCATGAGCCGCCTGAACATGCGCCAAGCCGCCGTGATCGCCCTGTTCTTCGGCGGTTTCCAGGCGCTCATGCCCTTTATCGGATGGGCCGCCGGCAGCCAGCTTGCCGACTTCATCACCCCCATCGACCACTGGGTCGCCTTCGTGCTTCTGGCCTTCGTGGGCGGCAAGATGCTCTGGGACGCCTTCCACGAGGAAGACGAGGATGAGGCCGCGGCCGCCGACGCGAAGCTCGACCTCAAAGAGCTTTTGATGCTCGCCGTCGCGACGAGCATCGACGCGCTCGCCGTCGGCATCACGTTCGCGTTTCTGCAGGTAGATATCGCGCCGTCGGTCGCCGTCATCGGCTGCACCACGTTCGTCATCAGCTTCGCCGGCGTGGCGGTGGGCCACTTTTTCGGTGCGCGCTTCGAAAAGCCCTCGACCATCGCGGGCGGCGTGGTGCTCATCCTCATCGGAGTGAAAATCCTCCTAGAGCATCTCGGCATCCTCGCGTTCTAGCTGCGCCCGGCGGGGCGCCTCTAATCCAGCGGGTAGCTGCCGAGCACCTTCACCTCGCGCAGCTTCAGGCGCAGGCAATTCAGCGCCGTCTGCACCGCCAAATCGTTTGCCGAGCCCTCGATGTCCACGAAGAACATGTAATCGCCTAGGGCCTGCTTGGTCGGGCGGCTCTGGATTTTCACCAGGTTGATGCCCGCATAGGCAAACTCTGACAGGATCATCAGCAGCGCGCCGGGGCGGTCGGCCTGCAGAAACAGCGCCAGCGAGGTCTTGTAGCGGCTGCCCGTGAGCACCGGCGCGTGGGCTTGGCGCCCGATCAGGGCGAACTGCGTCTGGTTGCCGAAGTGGTCTTCAATGCCTTCTTCTTCAACACGCGCTCCGTAGAGCTTCGCGGCGAACGCGTTGCCGATGCCGGCGATGCTCTTGTCGGCTGCGGCGCGCCGGGCCGAATCGGCGGTGGAGGAAACCGTCACGGTCGGGATGCCGTGCAGATGATCGTTGAGATAGCGGCGGCACTGCGCAAGGCCCTGAGGATGGCTCGCGATCATCTTCACGTCATCGATCGTGGCCTCGGGATGCATGATCAGGCAGTGATGGATGTCGAGCACGTGCTCGCCCAGAATGGTCGCCGACGAACGGAACGCGAAATTGTCGAGCGTCGCCGTCACCGGCCCTTCGAGCGCGTTTTCCACGGCCACGACGCCGTATTCGCACTTGCCGCGGTCCACGCAGTCGAACACCTCGGAAAGCGAGGGGCATTCCACCAGCTCGGGGTTCTCAATTCCCAAGCGCGCGGCGAACGCCCGCGCGGCTTCGTCGTGGTAGGTTCCGGCGGGGCCGAGATAGGCGAACGAGTTATTCGATTGGTCGGACATGCTCTCTCCTTGCGTTCATCGTTAAAATCGGTGCGCTTGCCATGATAACGGTTTCTTAATAAGAATAGCGTGGTATCATGCGCAGCGGGAGTGGAGACGACTGGTGATGGGGGTCTGCGACCTCATCATCAATCGGCGCGGAAATCTCCGCGCGCATCTTCGCCAAGCAAGACGAGACGCCATGATCGCATGGCAAACCAGGCTGTTTCAGGGGCAGTCATGGATACGTGCGTGTTGCACGGTTGAACTGCGCCTTATTTTCGCGCGCTTCTTCCCTCCGCAAACAATTGGATAGCCCTTGCCCATTTCGCGCAAGGGCAGACGAGAAACACCCAAAGGAGGTGTGCGTATGGAAGGAGAGGCCGCAACATCCGCGTTCACGAACGCGCTTGAGGCCAGGGGGGTCACCCGCCGCGACTTCATGCTGCTGTGCGGCAGCGTGGCCGCCGCCGCTGGTTTGTCCCAGTTGACGGTGCCGAAGGTTGCCGACGCCCTCGAAAAATCCGTCATCGGCGCAACGAAGGGTAACCTCTACCCGGTAATTTGGATCGAAGGCGCTTCCTGCACCGGTTGCACGGAATCCTTCGCCCAGGACCAAACCCCGAACGCCGGTGAGGTTGTCTTGGATATGATCTCGCTGAACTACTCCGAGACCTTGTCCGCCGCCGCCGGCTATTCCATGGAAGAGGCCAAGGAGCAGACCATCGAGGCCGGCGACTACATCCTCATCTACGAGGGCGCCGTGCAGGAGAAGTGGGGCGGCAACGCCCTGCGCGTGGCCGGCAAGCCCGGCACCGAGCACCTGATCGAGGCCGCGAAGAACGCCAACGCCGTCGTCGCGCTCGGCTCGTGTGCCGTCAACGGCGGCTGGATGGGCGCCAAGCCCAACACCACCGACGCCACCGGCGTGCAGGCCTACCTCAACAAGGCCGGCATCAGCGTGCCCGTCATCAACATCCCCGGCTGCCCGGCCAACCCCGAGTGGCTCACGAGCGTGCTCATTAACGTCGTGCTCATGAAGCTCAAGCCCAGCGAGCTCGACCTCACCAGCGAAGGCAAGCCCGCAGGCATCTTCAGCCAGACCATCCACGACAACTGCGAGCGTCGCGGTCATTTCGAGAACGGCGAATTCGTTTACCAGTTCGGCTCTGAAGAGGAGAAGAAGGGCTACTGCCTCTATCCTCTCGGTTGCCGCGGCCCGCAGACGAAGTCCAACTGCGGCATCGTCATGTGGAACGACCGCCGCAGCTGGTGCGTGCAGGCCGGCGCCCCGTGCATCGGCTGCTGCGAGGCCAACCCCAACGACCCGGGCGACAACTGGGTCGAGGTGAACACCCCGTTCGTCAAGCGCCATCGCACGCTGCACATCGGCGACTGGGATGTCCAGCCCACCACCATCGCGGTCGGCGTCACGGGCCTGCTCGCCGCAGCACTCGTGGTCCACGGCTTCGGCATGAAGCTGACCGGGCGCATGGACGGCGGCGCGGACTTCGAGGAGAAGCGCTCCTGGGATGCCAAGCACCCCGACAAGTCCGTCGGCGCCTATGACCTCACCGAGAACGAGCGCCGCGCGCTCTATGTCGAGGACACCGGCCATGAAGAGTCCAACACGACCCAGGAAGGGAGGTAAGCCATGACGCGTTCCGTAATCGATCCCGTAACCCGCATCGAGGGTCACCTGCGCGTTGAGATGGAAGTGGAAAACGGCAAGGTTTCCGACGCCTGGGTTTCCGGCGGCTGCTTCCGCGGCATCGAGCTCGTCGTAGAGAACCGCACGCCCGAGGACGCTGCCATGATCGTGCAGCGCATCTGCGGCGTTTGCCCGACCTCTCATGCGCATGCTTCTTCCATCGCGGCTGAGAAGGCCTACGGCATCACCATCTCCAACAATGCCCGCATCATCCGCAACCTCATCGAGGGCGCGCAGTTCCTGCACAGCCATATCCTGTGGTTCTACAACCTCGCCGCGCTCGACTACGTCAACCCCATCAACGCCCTGAAGGCCGATGCTGCCGACGCCGCTGACCTGGCCCGTGCCGCCGGCACGTCTATGAACAGCGACTTCGTGGCGCTCAAGGAGCACCTGTCCAAGTTCGCCGAGAACGGGCAGTTGTCCATCTTCAGCGGCAACTGGTTCGACGCCGAGGACGGCACCGGCTACAAACTGCCCGCCGAGCTCGACCTCATCTGCACCGCGCACTACCTTGAAGCGCTTGGCATGCAGGCCAAGGCGTCGCAGATTTCCGCCCTGCTCGGCGGCAAGATGCCTCACGTCATGACCCTCCGCCCGGGCGGCACGGCCTTCGTGCCCACCGATCAGAAGCTCGACGAGCTGAAGCTGCTCGTCGACGAGCTTTACAACTGGGTCGAGGCCACCATGCTCCCCGATACGTTGGCGTTGGCTCCCTACTACGCCGACGCGCTTACCTTCGGCAAGGGCTGCGGGCGCTATATCGCCTGGGGCGTCTTCGAGCGCGAAGACTTCAAGATGGCCAACCGCTATCTGCCCTGCGGCGTGCTCGACGAGAACCTCAACCTCTCCGAGCCCGACGAGAAGAAGATCGCCGAGTTCGTCGGCCACTCCTGGTACAAGGGTTCCGACGTCTACCAGGCGCCGAACTTCACCACCGAGCCCGAGTTCACGGAGTATGACGTCAACGACCGTTACTCCTGGGTGAAGTGCCCCACTTACGACGGCAAGGCCATGGAGGCCACCAGCCTCTCGCGTGTGCTGGCCGCCTATAAGCGCAATGTGCCCTTCATCAAGGAAAACGTCGACGCGTTTTTGAAGGAGCTGGGCCAGGACGGCAACATCGCCATTGCCCAGTCCACGCTCGGCCGTACGGCTATTCGCCAGATCGAGACGCTCTACATCGCCGGTTTGATGAAGGACTGGGTTGTCGAGCTGATCGAGGCCGTGAAGTCCGGCGACTCCGAGTACTTCCGCGAGCCTCAGACCATCGATGGCGAAGGCAGCGGCATGTGGGAGGCCCCGCGTGGCGCCCTCTACCACAGCGAGTCGGTCAAGGGCGGCAAGATCCAGGGTTACCAGATCATCATCCCGTCCACGTGGAACCTCGCCCCGAAGAACCAGAATGGCGAGCACGGCCCGCTCGAGCAGGCGCTCATCGGCGTGCCGGTCGGCGACATCGAGAAGCCGATCAACGCGCTGCGCACGGTCCATTCCTTCGACCCCTGCACGGCATGCTCGGTGCACATTTCCGAGCCGGCCACCGGCAAGCGTTTCGAAACCATGACGAGCCCTTGGGGGGTGAAGTAACATGGCGCACTTGGCACATTACCGCGAAGCTCATCCGATGCAGTTCGTCATCACGCACTGGATCAACCTCATCGCGATGATTCTGCTCATCTTCACGGGCTTCTATATCCACTACCCGTTCTTCTGGGGATTCGAGTCCATGGCGCGCGGCCTGCACGTGTTCTTCGGCTTCGTGCTGTTCATCAACTGCATCGTGCGCGTGATCATGTCCTTCATCGTGAAGTCGGCCCCGACCGGCGGCACCCGCAAGCAGGTCCCCGACTTTAAGACGTGGCTGCCGCAGAAGGACAACCTGCACCAGGGTCCGCAGTGGATCAAGTACTACCTGTTCGTCAAGAAAGATCACCCGCTGTCCGCCAAGCTCGGCGTTCCGCAGAAGATCAGCTACCTGCTTATCCCGATCCTGATCATCGTGATGTTCTACACCGGCTGCGCGCTGTGGGTTCCCACGGCCGACCTGCCGCTGTTCGCCGCCGGCACCGCTGCCGTCGGCGGGCTGATGTCCATGCGCATCATCCACTACTTCATGATGTTCGTGTTCATCTGCTTCATGTTCATCCATGTCTACCTGGCCAATGTCGAAGGCATCGCCCCGACGCTGCTCATGTTCTTCCATAAGGAGCATGGCGGCCTGGTCTACGACCCCGACAAGCACGTTATCGTCGGCGAGGATGACCTGGGTCATTCGAAGCACTAAACGCAGAGTTTGATTGCGTGAAAGGGCCCGACGGGCAGGTACCGTCGGGCCCTTTCTTTTCGCCTGCGTTGCGGCGTCACCTATACGAACGAGGAGTATTCCATGTCCGAACTTACCGATGAGCAGATTGCCGCCGAGGAGCGGTTTTTGGAAGGCATCCCGCGCTGGAGCATCGGCGCCTTGCTCCTGCCGCCCATTTGGGGCCCGGCGCATGGGTTGTGGATTGCCATTTTGTTCTACCCGCTGTGGCTGTTCGCCGACAACATGTTTTATGCGGCCTTCACCGAGCGCACGCCGCTCGCCATCGCGCTCGCCGTCGTCGTCGGCGTTGCGCTTCTGGGCGTGACGCTGCTCTTTTCGCGCCTTTCGCAGCCGTATGCGGCCCATCGCGCGCATGCCCGCGGGGTGTCAAAGCTCACGTTCGTGCATCGCGAGCGGCTTTGGGCGATTGCCTCCGTCATTGTGGGACTTGCGATGATCGCATTCGCCACCTGGTACAACCTGGGTATTCGCCCGGGAGTGGGGGCGTAGGCGATGGCCGAGCTGCATGACTACATGCTTTCCGACGAGAAAGTTCCCGCTGAAGTGGCGCCTGCGCGCATTGCCGTGCTGTGCGTCGGCAATCGGCTGATGCTCGATGACGGGCTGGGGCCGGCGGTTTTCGACGAGCTTTGTGCTTCTTGGGAGATTCCCGACAACGTCGAGCTGTTGGACTTGGGGTGCTTAAGCCTTGCCATGATCGACCGCGTGCGCGATTTCGACGTCATCATCACCGTCGATGCGGTCGAGGAAACGGGCGAGCCTGCGGGAACCATCGTGCGCTATCCGCCCGATGCCATGGCGCGCCACGTCGGCATCACCGCGAGCCTGCATGACTTAAAGCTGGTGGACCTTTTCGACGCCGCGGCACTGCTCGGGTACAAGGCCGAAGGGCTGTGCCTGGGGATGCAGGTGCTCAACGCTTCGCCCGCCGAGGCTACTGAGGGCTTGACGCAGCCGGTGCATGATGCCCTGCCGCTTCTGGTCGAGGTACTTGTCGGCGAGCTTGCCCGCCTCGGCACGCCGCTTACGCGCCGGTCTTTTCAGCCTGCTTGATGCGCTTAAGCATGAAGTCGCGCACTTCGTCGCGCGGCATGTCGAGCGATATGGCCAGCTCGTCGCACAGGAGATTCTCCGCGAGGTCGAGGTATTTCTTGTCCACCGCGGTCGGCTTATGGCCGGCGTCTTCGCGGGCGAGCGAGCGCTCGTGACAGGTCTTGATGATGGGGACGAGGTCTTTCGGGGACAGCGACTTTAGATACGTGTCGTAGGTTTCCTTGACGTGGCGCTGCAGGAGCGACGAAGTGGAGCTTGAACGCGCCTTGGCGTCCTCCATGTCGGCGACGTCGGCGCCTGCGATCGAATCGATGAGGTCCAGCGCCTCCTGCTTGCCCATGACCGCGCGCAGCGCCGGCGGTTTCGCCTTGTCGCAGGCGACGAAGAGCTTCAGTGAACGCTCGAAGACGGCGTGGAGCTCCCAGTAGTCTTTGCCCTCGAAGTAATTTTCGCGCTTGCTTGCGACGGTGCAGACGCTGTGCTTGAAGATGACGGTATCGCCGATGGACAGCATGAAGCCTCCTTGAATGTTTGCGAAAGGCGGTGACGGCAGGCGCGCTGCATCTTTCGCTGCGAGTGGAGGGCTGCTCGGCCGGCGTTCGGTACACGTCGGCACATTTATTATAGCTGCGTGGGATGAATTGTTCGTGAAGTTCGCATACCGCCTGATGGGGCGCTATTTCTTGCCACTGCTGGGACACAGATCGGACAAGAAGCAGCTTTCGCATTGGGGACGGCGCGCAATGCAGGTTTGCCGCCCGAAGAGCACCCACTGGTGATTGATGGGGCCCCAGCAGCTGCGCGGATAGAGCTTCAGCAGCGCTTCTTCGGTTTTCGCCGGGGTGTCGCAGGAAGGCCCGACGAGCTTGAGCTTGTGCGCGATGCGGAACACGTGCGTGTCCACCGCGATGCCCTCGACGATGCCGAACGCCTCATTGAGCACCACATTCGCGGTTTTGCGGCCCACGCCGGGAAGCTTTTGCAGCGCCTCCATGTCGCGCGGTATTTCGCCGCCGAATTCGCTGACCACCATGCGCGCGCACTTGATGCAGTTCGCGGCCTTCGAGTGGTAAAAGCCGATCGTTTTGATGATGTCCTCGACGTCGGTCACGTCGGCTGAGGCCAAATCTTGCGGGGTGGGGTAGCGGCGCCACAGTTCGGGCGTCACCTTGTTCACGCCCTTGTCGGTCGTCTGCGCCGAAAGCAGCACCGCGATGGTGAGCTTGAACGGGTCGCCGTCGTAGATGAGCGCGCATTCGGCGGCTGGGTAGTGCTCGTTCATGCGCTCGGCGATATCGAGTGCGCGTTGCCGCTTGTCCCGCATAAGTTCCCTAGGCATGTTCGACCTTTCCCGCGCTTAATTTAGTGTTGCCAGTATAGCCCTTCAAGTGCCCGCACGCCGGTCGAGTGCCTCGGGGAGTTGGAGCTGTGGCTATAAAGTGCCTGGTAAAAGGGGAACTAGTCACCAGTAAAACCTGATTGCATCCAAAATTCGTAGGGGCGATCGAAAGCGCTGTCGCTCGCCCCTACAGACAGATTCCGGAATAGGCGGATTCCGGGCAGGCGGATGCCGTGACAGACGCATTCCGTTACGTTCGCATTCCGTGACAGGCGGATTCCGTGATTGACGTATTCCGCGGTGGGCATGTCCCGCAACGAACATGTTCCGTGGCAGGCGGATTCCGCTCCGTTCTCATTCCGTGACAGGTGGAATTCGCTTTAAGCGGGTGTCGGCGCGCGACTTGTTTGGGGCGGGGTGCGTTTCTCGTTCGCTCTCTGAAAAGGTTGGCGTGGTACACTTCTGGCTATGTTGAACACCTAGCCGCCGCGCG
>CAVGAF010000069.1:0-8654 GCA_963627055.1 Butyrivibrio sp. CAG:318
AACAGGGAACCGCCGAGTCCCTGGCCAAGGCGATCGAGAAGTTCGAGTCCCTCGGCACCCACAAAGGAGCCAACGAGCTTATCGCTCAATGTGAAGAGAAAATCACCGAACTCAAGAGCATTAAAGTAACTCGCCGTAAAGCACTTACGCGCTGCTCACTCATTGGCATCGCGGGGATTGCGGTGGCCGCCGGGGGAATCGCTTTGTTTGTTAACGTGATAGAGCCCTCCCAGAAAAGGCAAAAAGCCGAGCAGGCACTGACAAGCGGCAACTTCAAAGAGGCCGAAGACCTCTATCTAGAAATCGGCGATGACGAGGCATACAAACATGCTTTGGCGATTCATAGCGAAGCCGATGGTGGCGCCGCTCTTGCAAACGGGGACTACGCCACTGCCGTTGACAAATACGTTGACGCAGGAGTGAACGACAAAGCGGACAAGGCGAGATATGCCTATGTAACCGAAAACAGAAACGCGACGGACGAGCTGACTTTTACTTACCTAGGAATCCTTAAAGGGAACGCCTACAAGGACTCAGCGGCGATTTACGATGAACTCTTTGGATGGTCGTTCGAATTCGCTTTCGTGTTTATTGACTGGTCTAATCACGAGGATGTCACAAAAATCGAAGTATTTGATACCGCCTTAGCCGGTAAGTGGCTCGGCGACTGGCCAGATTCAGACGTCGCCTCATGGGAAAGAGTCATCTGAGTTAATACCCATAAATCGTGTCTCCTTCTTTTCAGGGCTATCGCGGGCCCTCCCGATGGATCCAAATGCTCGCTTCGCGTTAACAAGAAGGAGAGGTATGCAGAGTACTGGGGGCTGCTCCATCCAACCGGGAAAGCGGGCGAATGGAGTGAATCTCACGACTATATACCGAATTACGTCGCCGCAGATGAAACACCTTACCTCGTATTAATTGGCTCGAATAGCTGGTTTGACGCGTTTTCGGTCACAGTTGAAGACGAAGACGGCACTTTGCTTTTTGAGAAGACCCTCGAGGCGCACTAGCACATATCGCAGACTCGACATGCGCGGAAGGCAGATACAATGTCCAATCAAAAGACAGACGCGATGACTCTCCTTGTCGGGGCCGGCGCGGAGTGCATAGAGCCGTATAAGCTTCCCATAAGCGACGGCTTTACCTGGGACACTTGCTTTACAAAGAACGAAGACCTCTACAAGGCACTCGAGGAGCACTACGCACCTAAGCTATCAAAGTCGGGAAGCGGCTTTCCCCACAAGTACCAGGACGCCTTTCTCTATAGCCCCTCGAGCCCGGAGTTTAAGCGATTGATATCGGAACTCGTGCCAGAAGACGAGGGCCAAGACCTCACGAACGAAGAACGCGAATGTAACGAGCGCGCTTTTGCCACCATCATCGAAAAGCGCGTCTCAAAAGAGCATTTATTCGCAAAACGCGACACGCCATTGAAAGAAGCTTATTTCGGAACTATCGAGACGCACTTCTCGAGCCTCCTTAAGCCAGGAAGGAGGAACGTCTCTTTCTGGAAGCTTGTCAACTACTACTGGTCGGCGTTCTTCTCCGTCTCTGAGAAACTCATCAAACGGGCATGCCCAGAGACCGAGCACCTCATTGGGACTGAGTACTACTCGCACGTGCTCAGCGACCTGCCTAACGTTGTCGAGAAAATATCGACGCCAGATCTCTTTAGCGACGACGAATGCGCTGAAACATACTACGGCAAGCTTGCAGGGCGCTTCGACCATCTAATCGCCACCAACTACACCAGCCTCAGCGACAAGCTTGCAGTTAAGGGAGGGTCCATCCATATCTCAGGCGCCCTATGGCAGTTCGAGGCGCCGAAGTCGCTCTCCATCCGCGACATTCGCAAGGACACAGGCAGCGAAGACGAAATTATCTTCCCGTACCCGCTGACACAGACCCCGATTAAGCCCATCGTTTGCTGGGAGCAGACGACCGAGCTCTCCCGCATGATTGAGGCGCTCAAAGAGACCAGCCACCTTTGCGTTCTTGGGTACTCCTTCTGCCCCAACGACGCCCACGTTGCCTCGATAGTTGCGTCATGGCTGCTGCTTGACGAGCGTCGCGAGCTGCACTACTTCGATTACGACGGCAAATGCACAGTCAAGGGTCTGTGCAAGCTGCTCCGCATTGGCGAGAAAGATTGCGCCGGACGCATTCATATAGCACCCTGCGAGGACCTCGATCAGCAGATAGACGCTATCAAACACACATCTAAACGCATCTAGGGTCGAAGCGGCTGTCACTAGGTTCAGCCGGTGCGGCGATTTTTTGGCTGGGCGGACCGCGCGTTGCTGCGGACAAAGCTTACATGCGGGGCGCTAAGATTGGTGGCTGTGGACCTTCGAGGCAAAGGATGAGACGTGAACCATAGCAGCAAGCACCGCGACAAACCGTTTCTCTCTACTGGGACGGGCATGGTTTTGGCCTGTTTGGTGGCGTGTTTGCTGTGGGGGTCGGCGTTTCCGTGCGTGAAGATTGGCTACGCGCTGTTTGGGATCGACTCGGCCGATCTGGCGTCAATCATTTTGTTTGCCGGAATGCGCTTTCTTATCTCGGGCGCATTGGTGGTTATGGGCATGAGCATCGCGCGCCGGCGGCCCTATGTGCCCGCGCGCGGTGACTGGCGGCCCGCGGCCGAGCTCTCGGTTTTCCAGACCATCCTGCAATACCTATGCTTCTACGTAGGACTTTCTCGCTGCGCGGGCGTGACAAGCTCGATCATCGAGGCAAGCAACACGTTCTTGATCGTGCTCTTGGCGGTATATGCGTTTAGAACCGAGTCGATGACCTGGAGAAAAGCCCTGGGCTGCATCCTTGGTTTTATTGGTGTTTTGCAGGTAAGCCTGGCCGGCAGCGCCGCGGGCGGGCTGAGCTTTCGCCTGGATGGCGAGGGGCTGGTGTTTTTCTCGACGTTTGCGGCGGCCATGAGCAGCAACTTGTCAAAGCGCTTCTCGCGCGAGCACGACCCGGTGCTGCTCTCGGCCTGGCAGTTTGTCATAGGCGGCACGATGCTGGCGGCGGCCGGCCTTGCCATGGGAGGACGCGTGGCGCCAGCTGCGGACGCGGACCCCGCGATGGCGATTGGGCTTCTCATCTACCTGGGATTTATTAGCGCTGCGGCCTACTCGCTGTGGTCGGCGACGCTGGCTGTCAACGACGTCTCGCACGTGGCGGTCTTTGGCTTCATGAACCCGGTCTTTGGCGCGATTCTCTCGGTTTTGCTGCTTGACGAGGGCAACGTGCTGCGGCCCGCCGTCGCGCTGGGGTCGCTTGCCCTTGTGAGCATCGGAATCGTGATCGTGAACCGGCCTAACACCCCGTTGCCCCACGGGCGGCTGCACCGCGGGCAGCGCAAGTAGACCCTTCGGCCGGCCCAAAACGGCTTTGGGCCGGCCATGGAATCACCAAGCGCAGCCTTTTCCACTTTAAATGCGGCTTTGCAGAGTAGCCCGCGCCTCATCAATCACGTTTACCCAGTTGAGAAGGGTGCCAACCAAGCGAGCTACTTGATGATTCCGGATTTAAAGTGGTAAATTGGCCGCCATAAGACCCTGGAAGTCGATATAGGACTATATAAGTCATTACCGCAGGTAGAATGCCTATTCCAAGGCGTCAAACAAGACGATTCGAGACTCCTCAAGACGCTTCCGACAGGTTCCTTTGTACCGCTTTTTGTACCCTCCAACGACCATGGCCGCAGTGGCCCCCGCGCGGAGAAGAAGCACCTAAAGCCGAAGGAACATCAAGAAAAGATCCAATCCACAGCGCCGGTACAAGAGGCGGTACAAACGCACGGCGCCCCGAGAGTTTCCAACACCGCGGCGACCGGCCAACCACACAGGCAGGGACAAGCCGCCGCGGCATTGAAAACTCACGCGGCCCAACCGAACAAGACCAACCGGGGACGCGCGTGCGCCAAAGAGTTTCCAACACCGCGGCGCGGCGGGCGGGTTATGGGTGGGACCCACCCGCCCCGCCGCGCCGTTGAAAACTCCCGCGCGGCCCTGCCCAACCAAAAGGGCGCGAAACAAAGAAAGCCCGGCGGCCAAGATAGGCCGCCGGGCCGGGGCTCACCGCCCCCGCTTGGCAAAATGCTCGTCGATCCTGTCCAGTAGCCACGCCAGCGGGTACAGCGGCAGCAGCACCAGGCAAAGCAGCCCGGCCGCCAGAACGGCAAGCCCCCAGGAGAACTCCTCCCGCCCGCGCCGCGTCACGACAGGATCTCGTTGACGCGCGCCTGCACGGCGCCGTACGCGTCGCCCAGCCGGCGCCTGCGCTCCTCGCCGTTGCCGTAGTCGCCGTTGATGACGGCCCGGGCAAGCGCCTCGACGTCGACGCGATCGCCGCCGCCGGAGGCACCGCCGCAGCCCAGCATCTCGTTCACCCTCGCCTGCACGGCGTCGTAGGCGCCGCCCAGGGCCGCGCGCCTGGCATCCCCGTTCCCGAACTCGCCCGCGATCACGCGCCTGGCAAGGTCGTCGACATCGGCCTGCGGGGAAGCCCCCGCGCCGTCGCCTTCGCCCGCCAGGATGCGGTTCACCTCCGCCTGGACCTCATCGTAGCGCGAGCCCAGCGCTGCCCTGCGCGCGTCGCCGTTCCCGAACTCGCCGTTGATGACCCGTCTGGCCAGCTCGGCGGTATCTCCCTCGACGGACGAACCGCCCGAGTAAGAAGAACCTCCGGAAGCGTTACCCCCGCAGATGCGGGCGTGCAGGGCCGCCCACTTGCCGCCATCGACATAGGGCGCGGGACACAGCTTGCCCGTCACGTCGTAGTGGCGGATGACGTCGCCGGCCGCCACCCCGCAGCGCCCGCGGATCTCAGTTACCAACTGAGAAAGCGCCTCGACCTGCGCCTCGGTGAAGTCCGCGCCGCCCGACACGACCTCGATGCCAACCGACCGCAGGTTGGTGCCCCAGTCCCCGGCATGCCAGGCGGTATCGCCCTCGCTCACCGACTGCCGCAGCGTGCCGTCGCGGTCGATGAAGTAGTGGGCAGACGCGCCGACGCTCGACCGAGAGAAGTACAGCAGGTTGTTGTGCGCGGAAGCCTCGGTGCTCGTGTAGTGCACCACGATTTTCGAGATGCGGTTCCCCTGGCGCCCGGCGGTGTAGTTGCGCGAATCGCACTGTATGAACTCCTCGACCTCAGCCATCCTGCTCGACCTCCTCGTTCTCAGGCGCCCAATCATCCGGGCACCCCTCCGCCTGCCTGGCCTCGATCGCCGCGACCTGTTCCTCCGTCAGCTCGAACCTCTCACTCATCGCCAGCCTCCTTCAGCTCGTTTGCCTTACCCAGCTCCGCCATCAGCGGCGAGAGAACCGCCATCACCAGCGCCACGACCAGCGCGCGCCAGCTCGGCTCAAGCACCGCCGCGCCCACCAACAGGTCGACGTTGGCCACCACCACGCCCAAGACGCCCTGCGCGATTGTGCGTAGCAACCGCCACTGCCACTCGTTGCTCGTAAGGAAATCCGTCATCTGCAACCCCTCTCCTCCAGCGACTCCACGTCGCGTTTGACAAGCGCCACGTCGCGCTCCAGCCGGTAGGTGCGCTCCACCAGGCAGTTGTGCTTCTCCACCCGGCGCGAGAGCTCGTCGACCTTCTGCTCCAGCACCGCGCGGCTGCGCGAGTTCGACGCCACCACGCCCGCCAGCGTCACCGCGCCCCCGATGAGCGCCACCAAGATCGACTCCATAGACCAGCCTCCGCATCGAGAAGAACGCCGCCGTTTACCGGCTACATCATCCCGGGCGGTCACAAATAAGTTGCGAGCTGAATCCAAGCTAAAAGAGGAGGCGTACAATTCAAGCAACCTTTGGATGAAGCTAGGCATCCGTTCAACGCTGCAACGAGGAAGGAAGAGTATGTCGGGAGAAGAGAACAAGATGGTGGAGACAGAGGCGAAGGCTTCCGAGTCCAACCAACAGCCCGCCCCTAAGAAAAAGAAGACGGCGATGATCGTCGCAATCGTAGTCATCGTGGCAGCCCTCATTGGCGGCGGCGCGTACTGGTACGTCAACTACCAGGTCCCGCACCAGCAGGCAGTCGACGCATTCAACACAGCGTGTGAGGCCCTCGATGCTCGCACCGCCAAGGTCGACGAGGCCATCGCCGAGCTCCAGGCGGTCCAGGCCGGCGAAGACAAGCCGCTCGACTCCGCCACCGACGAGGCGGCGAGCAACGCCATCGGCCAGGCGCAGGCGGCCAAGCAGTCCGCCCCGGAGATGCCCAGCGGCACCGACGAGATCAACGCCGCTGCCGCCGAGGTCGACAAGATGGGCGACTACACCGCCACGCTCGATGCCCTCGCTTCCGCCAAGAAAGCCCTCGAAGACAGCATCGCGCAGCTCAAGCAGGTCACCAACCCATCCGAGGCCTTCGTAATCCAGCGAATCACCGGCCTGCCCAACATCACAGGCGCCGAGGCCGTCACCGAGACGAACGACCCCAACGGCAACTTGAACAAGGCCGGTGGCTACACTGCGACGGTCTACTTCTCGTCCGACCTCGTCGACCAGTCCGACGCCCACGCCTCCGAGGGCTACACCGGTATCGTCGCGGTGGGCAACGACGGCGGCGGCACCGTGGAGGTCTACTCTTCTGTGGAGGATGTCGAGAAGCGCAACACCTATCTCAGTGCTTTCGACGGCAACTCGCTGCTCTCGCCCGGTTCCCACGAGATTCTGGGCACCTGCCTCTTGAGGACTTCCGACAAGCTGACCGCCTCGCAGCAGCAGGCCCTCACGCAAGAGATCAGGGAGGCCCTTATTCGTCTTGACTAACTCCCGGCAGCGCTCGGGAAGGTGAATATCCGTTCGTGGATTAGTATTTTCGAGATGGCGCAAGAGGCTCCTGCGGCGTTTCTCCCAGGCTGCCGTGCTCTTGAAGCTATACTCAGCTTGTTTAGCAACGGTCAAGCCAAAGACGCGCCCCGCTCAAACGGGGCGCGTCGCAGCATGAATGAGGAATAGCATGGGCATCGTCGAGGACATGGCGGCTTTCAAGCAGCGCTATCACCAGTACACCGACGCGATCGAAGAGCTTCGAGGGGCCGAGAAGAAGCACGACAAGCTTTCCAGGGTAAGCGAGCAGGAGTACTACCAACGCTCGACCGACAAGACCGTGGCGAGCTCGCGCCGCATCGTCAGAAGTGCAGACGCGGATCTCAAAAAGGCCACCAGGCTATTGGACAGCGAGACCGAGGCATATAAGAAGGCGCTTACTTCTCACGCCTTGGATTGCGATATGTCCTCGGCAAAATCTTGGATTGAGGAGGACAAGAAGGAGTCGAAGCGCCTCTCGACCCCGTCGCCCGGCTACATCCTTCTCGCGGCAGGCATAATATTGGCACTGATCACAATCGCTACCTGGAATTCCCGGATAGGCTACACCGTAGCTGTCGCGCCTATAGCGATTCTCGTCGGAGGTTTAGGGTTTACCGCCTATGCGGTCTGCACAGTCGCCTGCTTCAAAAAAGGGTGCCTGAAAGGACTCCTCGGTTTCTTTATCTTAGGCCCTCTCGCGTTCTACGCGGTGGTGGCGGTCCTGCTCGTCGTCTTTCTTCCTGGTTCCGGGATCACGCCCGACGAGTTGACTTCGATGAGTGCTCCTAACTATGATACTTCGGCCACCATCGCATCGGGGCCCTATTTGCTGCGCTACGCCTTGCTCTGCGCAGTTCCGGGTATTCTTTTAATAAGGTCGCGCAAGAAAAAGCTGGAGAAGCTGTCGGCAAGTATTCAAAAGAAGGAATCCGATTACGAATCCCGCAAGGAAGCTGCTGAAAAGAGTCTTGAGGACTGCAAGGCTCAGTGGAATAGCAAGATTGAACTGACCGAAGCCAAGGTCGAAGCCCTGCGCGAACTCAATGACGGCGAAATCAAGGAAATCGAAAAGTCGGCCAAGGCCAGGGCCGCGATCCTGCAGGCGGCCGAGATCGACGGGGCCGCCGAGGAGCTGATTCTCGCGGACAAGGAGGTCACGCGCCTTCACAGCGAGCTGTCCCTTATGGTGAGCACAAATAAAGACAAGAACCTGCCCGAGGAGGAGGACTGGGCGGCAATCGACGGGCTCTACGACCTGGTGAGGCGCGGCTACGCGACGACGCGCCAGGAGGCCCTCCTGCAGTTCCGCGCCGAGGAGCGCCACGCGGAGCTGCTGTCCGCAATGGCCACAGGGTACAAAGAGCTCCAGGACTTCAGGTCCGACGTCAACCGCCAGCTCACCGCGATCTCGGAACAGGAGGCTCAGCTTGTCAACACCGCCAACCTCCAACTGGGCGTTCTCGTCAAGTCCCTCGAGGTCGAGGCCGCGCAGCTCAACGAGCTTCAAGAGCAGACGGCGCAGAACGACGTCATGATTTGCCAGCAAAGCTCAATCCTCGCCGCCCAGCAGGAGGCCAACCGGCTCGCCCGGGAGCAATCGAGGCGCATGGGCTCGATCGACAAGAAGCTCAACGGCATCCGCCTGGCAACGACCGTCTCGGCAGTTACCTCTCTCAGGAGCCCCAAGAGAAGATAGACCCCCAGCCCCGCGCCCCGCCAGGGACGCGGGGCCTTTCGTCCCCGCCGGCCAACCTACCCAGCCGTCAAATACCCCGCCGCGTCCGCCGTATCCACCCGCATCATCGCCCACCCCG
>CAVGAF010000070.1:0-8444 GCA_963627055.1 Butyrivibrio sp. CAG:318
CACGATGCGGACGAGCTCGGCGCGCTTCTGCCTGCGAGAGCCCTCGAAAGCGGACTGCCGCGCGTAATGGGCGCTGCGCCTCGAAGGGTTTGCCACCTGGGTTTTCAGGTATGCCCCGTAATCGAGCAGGGCATAATACCACCGGCGCGGGCTTTCCCGGTAAAGACAGGCGGCGGCCGCAAGCGGCGCGAGGACCTTGTCGTCCACCGCATCGACGCCGGGAAACAGCTCGTGCAGAAGCACCGTCCGCACGTTCGTTTCAAGGTAGACGCTCGGTCGGTCGAGCGCGAAGGCGACCACGCCCGCCGCCGTGGCCTGGCCGATACCGGGCAGCGCAATAAGCTCGTCGGCGGTTTCGGGAAGCTTCCCTTCCCACGCGCGCGAGCACTCCTCGGCGCAGCGCTTGAGCGCCAGCGCCCGCCGGTTGTAGCCAAGCCCCTGCCACAGCGCCACGACTTCGCCTGTGGAAGCGGCGGCGAGCGCTTCGATGGTCGGGAATGCGTCCAGAAAGCGCTCCCAATACACGAGCACGCGCTTGACCTGGGTTTGCTGCAGCATCACTTCGGAAACCAGTACCGCATAGGCGTCGTCGATGTTGCGCCAGGGCAGGTCGCGATAGCGCGCAAAGCCCTCGCGCTCAACCAGCTCGACGAACTCGGAAAGCGATAGGGGCGCATCCTTGGGCCAGGCGGCTTCGGAAGCAAGTTCGGAAACGTCGTAGGCCCGCATGCTAGGAGATTGGCGTCGATCCGCCGGCTCCCGCGCGGCCCGCTTCGGCCCCCTCGCCGTCTTCAGCATCCGAATCGACCGGGCAGGACATGCGCGCCTTCGCCGGGGCTGTCGCAATGGCCTGCGATATCTGGGGCAGCTTTCCCCCGCCGTCGATGAGCTCTTTGAGCATGATGGAGTCGAAATAGCTGTTGAGGATGCTGTCGGCCCCGATCCAGAGCTTATGGTACGAGCAGCCGCCGCAGCGTTTGCAGTATTCCTTGTCCACCGTGCACAGAGAAACGCTCACCGGGCCCTGCACCACCTCGAGCACCTCAAGCAGGGAAATAGTGGCGGGATCGCAATCGAGCGCCAGCCCTCCACGCGCGCCGCGTACCGTCTTGATGAGGCCGCCCTTCACCAGGTCATGCTGAATCGAGCGCGCAAACGCATACGGGATTTCCTCCCGCTCGGAGATGTCGCTCACCGAAACGTAGGAATCCCCGCTTCGGTAGGCGGCCTCCAGGATGCGCAGCGCGTAGTCGCAACGTCGCGTGATGTCCATTAGTCCCCTTCTCCCTTGAGCAGATCATCGGCGTGATCGAGCTCCCTCCTGAACTCGTCGATCACCGCCTGCTCGAGCGCCTTGTACTCGGGCGAGTCGAGCGGTTGATAGGCCGCCAGCTTGTCGAAGAGGTTCTCCGGCGCAACCGGCACGTAGCGCCGCTGCATGAGGCTTTCCTTGTAGGCCTCCTCGATAGCCTCGCGCGCCGCCATGTACATATCATAGCGCGGCATGCCGGCCGAATAGCGCACGAGCACGTCTTGATCGACGCCGCGGATGGACGGATGCTCGCGGGCGATGTCCATCCAAACGCTCGCACGCTCCTCGTCGGTGGGATAGTCGATATCGATGGCCGAGGTCGGGCCCATGAGGTCGAAGAAGAACGGATCGACCTCGCAGCCGTCGGCGGCCGTCGCCAGCACGTAGACGTCGGGGCTGTCGGCAGCCGAGCGGATGAGGCTCACCGCCTCTCGCGCGCCGCGCGAGAGGCTCGCCATGATGAAGCCGCCGATGTCCTCGGGCGCGGCCGGGTCCAAGTCGGGCGCCTGCCACATGTCGATGTCCTCGATGACGAGCACGCCCGGCCCCTCGAAGGCATTGCGCGCGGAGTTGAGCTTGGGCTGACGGTCGGCCTGGGCCATGACGCACAGCACCGGAAGGCCCTGCAGGTTTTCCTCCATGCGCATGCGGATGACGGGAAGGTCGAGCTCGCCGATGGTAGCCATCATGAATTGATGGGCGTCCTCGCGTGCGGGGCTTCGGATGAGCAGCGCATCGGTGGCGGGCATGCGGTCAAGGCCGTGGCGCAGATTGAGCTGGCTTACCAGCGCGTTGAAGGTCGCATCGCCCTGCATGCCGATACCGTAGGAGCGCGCGACCTCGATGGCCTTGGTGTAGCCGACCAGTTCCTTGAAGGTGAGATGCTCTTCGATCGTGGAGACAACCTGCGCGGCGCCATCCGGCCCCTCGGCGCCTGGCGCGGCCGGGACAATACTCTCCGCACCCTCGGCAGGCGGCTCTTCGCCGGCTGCGTCGGGCGCGGAAGTGGCGGAATCCGACTCCTGCGACTTGACGGCGGTCGCGGGGGCCGGCGATGACTTATCGCCGCGGGCGGGCGCCGGCGCGGCGGTTGCCGGCGCCGTCACATGCTCCACGCGCAAAAGGCTCGCACCGGCCATCCCCATGATGTCCTGCGAGATCATATCGGTCATGTCCTCGAGCTCTTCGCGGGACAGGCCGTACTCCTCGAGCTTGTCGAGCGCCAAATCCTGCAGCTGGGCGGCGCAGGTGCTCACCTCGTCCGAGGAAAGGTAGGGTTCCATGCGCTCGAAAACGTATTCGGCGATGCTGCGCTCCTTCAAGCTGCAGGCCAGGCGCCACGCGCGCTTGAGCGCCCCGATGGCGGCCTCGCTGGGAACGTCCCCGCCCGCGTGACGGCCGCGCTCGAACGCGGCAAGGTAGAGGTGCATGGCGAGCACGGGGTTGCCTTCCGCATTCGCGCTCGAGGCGCGCTGCAGGTACTCCCCGACCGAGCTTCCCATATCGTCGTTATGGCTGGGTGCGCCGTTTACATCGTCTAGCTGCATGACCCAACCTCCTTCATTTTTCGTATACCGTTTTTCAAAGCTATTGTAACGAATGGAGCGGCACGCCGGGCGCCTGGAACCAAATCGTGAAGTTGCGTTTACAAGTGCCGAAACACCTCGGTTTCCCGTCCGAGCAGGCTACCACTCGCACACCGTGTAGCCCTTGGCCCGCGCCGTGCGCGCAAGCGGGCGATCGGGGCATACGGCAAAGCCCTGCTTGGCCGCCGCGATCATGGCGCGATCGGAATGATGGTCGCCGTATGCCGCCACCAATTCCCAGCCGCCCACGCCCCATTTCGCATTGGCGGCCCGGCGCAGCTCGATCATCTTCTGCTCGCCTTCGACCGGCTCGCCTTCGACCTCGCACGAATACGTGCCGTCGGCGCGGGTGCGCATGCGCGTGGAGATCTGCATGTCCACCGGCAGCGTTTCCATCGCGCGCAGCACGATGGGCTCGAACGTGGCGGAGACGCAAACCACCAGCACGCCCTGATCGCGCAGCTCGTTCATGGCCGCGATGGCCTGCGGACGCACGTACGGGGCGACTTCCTTGTCGTAGAACTCGTGCAGAAACGCGTCGACCTCGGCCACCGACATGCCGGAAAACGCGCGGAACACCAGCCCGCGCACCCATGCCTCGTTCTGCGGCAGGCGCAGCTTGTAGGCCACGGCCCACGCGCCGATGCGCGCCACCACGGTCGGCGGGAGCATGTGCTTCTTCACCAGGTACTTGACGAGCATCACCGGCGAATTGCCGTCAAGGGCGGTGCCATCGAAGTCGAAGGCCGCGATGCGCACGACGTTGCGCGGCTTGTCCGCGCTCGAAGCGTGCTCGTTATGCTGTGCGTCGATGGACATGCTCTTCCCCTAAAAAAATGCCGCGGGCCCTACAGGCGTGCGGCGCACGAAACGATCAATCGGAAGTTACCAGTGTATCGCGCGCCCTTTAGGCGGTCAACGAGCCGGGGCCGGGGCGCCTGAAAAGAACACGGCGGGGCGCCCCGGCCAGCAAGCTAGCCCTTGCTGAACTGCGAATTGTACAAGTCGGCGTAGAAGCCCCCCTGCGCAAGCAGCTCCTCATGGCTTCCCTGCTCGACGATATCGCCGTGGGAAAGCACCAGGATGAGGTCGGCGTTTTTGATCGTGGAAAGGCGATGCGCGATAACGAACGACGTGCGTCCCTCCATGAGGTTGTCCATGGCGCGCTGGATGCGCTCCTCGGTGCGCGTGTCGACGCTGGAGGTCGCCTCGTCGAGGATGAGCATGCGCCGGTTGGCCAGGATCGCGCGGGCGATGGTGAGAAGCTGGCGCTGTCCCTGGCTGATATTGGTCGCGTCCTCGTTGATGACGGTGTCATAGCCCTGCGGCAGCGTGGTGATGAAGTGGTGGACGAAGGCCGCGCGCGCCGCCGCCTCGATCTCTTCGTCGGTCGCGTCGAGCTTGCCGTAGGCGATGTTGTCGCGCACCGTGCCGTTGAACAGCCACGTGTCCTGCAGCACCATGCCGAACTGGCTGCGCACGTCCTCGCGCGCAAAATCGCGCACGTCGTGCCCGCCGATGCGGATGGCCCCTGAATCGACGTCGTAGAAGCGCATGAGGAGCTTCACCATAGTGGTCTTGCCGGCGCCCGTCGGCCCGACGAGCGCGACCGTCTGGCCCTGGGATACCTTCGCGGAGAAGTCTTTGATGATGGGCGTGGCCGGGTCGTAGCCGAAGTGCACGTGGTCGAATTCGACGTCGGCGGGAAGGGCTGCGATGTCGGTCTTCGACGTCTCGGGCTCAAGCTCGTCTTCCTCGAGGAATTCGAAAATGCGCTCGGCGGCGGCGGCCATCTGCTGCAGGACATTGCCCACCTGCGAAAGCTGTGTAATGGGTTGCGTGAAATTCTTTACATACTGAATGAACGCCTGGATGTCGCCGACGGTAATGGTCCCCTGAGCAGCCAGGATGCTGCCTGAAAGGGCAACACCGACATAGCCGAGATTACCCACGAAATTCATCACCGGCATCATGAGGCCTGAGAGGAATTGCGACTTCCAAGCACTGTTGTAAAGCTTTTCATTGATTTCATTAAACTGCTTCTCGGTTGCCTTTTCGCGCCCGAACGCCTTGACGACCACATGCCCCGAGAAGGTCTCCTCGATCTGCCCGTTGATCTGACCCAAGGTCGCCTGCTGGGCACGGAAGTGCTTCTGCGAGATCTTCACGACGATCATGATGAGCACCAGCGACACCGGCAGGATGAGCACGGTGATGCCGGTCATGAGCGGGTTGATGGTGAGCATCATCACCACGACGCCGACGATGGTGGTCACCGAGGTGATCAGCTGCGTGACGCCTTGATTGAGGCTCTGGCCGAGCGTGTCGACGTCGTTGGTGATGCGCGAGAGCACATCGCCGGTGGACGTGCGCTCGAAGTAGCCGACGGGCATGCGGTTGATCTTCTCGTCAAGCGCGCGACGCAGGCCGTAGCAGGTGCGCTGGGACACGCTGGTCATCATCCAGCCCTGCACGAAGTTGCAGGCGGCGCTCGTCAGGTACAGGGCAAGCGTCGCGCAAAGGATGCGCGCGATGGCGTCGAAATCGATGCCGCCGGTGCCCGCGACCTTCGCCACGATGCCGTTGAACAACTCGGTGGTTGCCTGCGAGAGCACTTTCGGGCCGGCGATGTTGAAGGCCACCGACGCGATGGCGAACACGAAGGCGGCAATGAGCGGCGCCTTGTATTGAGCCATGAATTTCGCAAGCTTGACGATGGTGCCGCCGAAGTCCTGCGCCTTCTCGCCGCCCATCATGCGCTCGGCGGGCGAAGGGCGGCGCCGACGCGTGACCTTCTTCAAATCCTCGGTGCGGCTCATGCGGCATCACCCCCCTTCAATTCCTCTTCCGACAACTGCGAAAGCGCGATCTCGCGGTATTCCGCGCACGAATCCATCAACTCGGCATGTGTGCCCACCCCGACGATGCGCCCCTCGTCGAGCACGACGATCTTGTCGGCGGCAAGCACGGTGGCAATGCGCTGCGCGACGATGACGACCGTCCTGCCCGCGAGCTTGTCCGCCAGGTCGTGGCGCAGGGCGGTATCGGTCTTGTAGTCAAGCGCGCTGAAACTGTCGTCGAACAGATAGGCGCGCGCCGGCGCGGCGAGCGCGCGGGCGATGGCGAGGCGCTGGCGCTGCCCGCCCGAGACGTTCGTGCCGCCCTGGGCGATGGCGCTTTGCATGCCGTCGGGTTTCTCGTCGATGAACTCGCGGGCCTGGGCAACCTGCGCCGCAAGCTCGATGGCCTGCTCACGTCCCGCGGCTCCCTCGTCGCCGGCATAGCCGATATTGCTTTCAATGGTGCCGCTGAACAGGAACGACTTCTGCGGCGCATAGCCGAACTGCGCGCGCAGGGCATGCTGGGACACCTCGCGCACGTCGATGCCGTCGATGGTGACGCTTCCGGAGGTTACGTCGTAGAAGCGCTCGATGAGCTTCACGACGGTCGACTTGCCCGAGCCGGTCGAGCCGATGATGGCGCAGGTCTTGCCCGCCTCGGCCGTGAAGCTCACGTGGTCGAGCACGTTTTCCGCACCGTCGGAATACGCGAAGCACACGTCGTTGAAGGCGATTTCCGCGCCGGTTGCAGAGCTTGCGGCCAAATCCGCGTCACGGGCGGCTTCAGGTGCCGGATCGGCGATGACCGGCGTGGTCGAGAGCACCTCGTCGATGCGCTCGGCGGCGACGTTGGCGCGCGGCAGCATGATGGAGAGCATGCCGATCATCAAAAAGCCCATGATGATGACCATCGAATACGTGATGAACGCGATGAGGTCGCCCGTCTGCACCTGGCCGGAGTCGACCGCATGCCCGCCGAACCAGATGATGGCCGCCGACACGATGTTCATGATCAGCATCATGGCCGGCATCATGAACGTCATCACGCGGTTGGTGAACAGCTGCGTCTTCATCAGGCGGGTGCTGGCCTCGTCAAAGCGCGCCTCCTCAAAGCCCTCGCGCCCGAACGCGCGGATGACCGACAAGCCCGTCAATGTTTCGCGCGATACCAGGTTCACGCGGTCGATGAGCTTCTGCATGATCTTGAACTTCGGCATGGCCACCTTCATGAGCACCGCGAGGATGCACCCGATGACCACGACCGCCACGATGACGATCCAGCCCATGGAAAGGTCGGTGCGCGCCATCATGATGACGCCGCCGATTGCCAGAATCGGCGCATAGAGCACCATGCGCAGAAGCATTACCGACATCATCTGCACCTGCTGCACGTCGTTGGTGCCGCGGGTGATGAGCGAGGCCGCCGAGAACGACTGCACTTCGGCGTCGGAAAACGACACCACCTTCGAGAACAGGCGCCCACGCAAATCGCGCCCGATCCTCGCGCCGGTGGTCGAGGCGATGAGGCTGACGAAGATGGCGACGAGCATGCCGAGCGCCGCGAGCGAGAGCATCTTGCCGCCCGTCTGCGTGAGGTAGCCCGTCTGCATGTCGGCCAGGTTATAGCCAAGCAACTCGTATTCGCCCTTCGCGGCGGAAAGGCCCTGCTGGGCGATGATGGTGTCGGCGGCATCGCCCATGGCCGCGCGCGCTTGGGCAAGCATCTGCTGAATGTCGGAAGAGCTCACCAGCCCGGCATCGAAGCCGGCCTTCACCTGGTCAAGATCGAGCTCGGGAATTTGATCGGCGTAATGCACGATGGTCAGGGGAAGCGCCATCGCCTCGTCAAGGGCGGCGCGACTGCTAAGGCCCGCCTGGGTCAAGTCGTAAGTGCCCTGCTGATTTTGCTCATAGGATGCGTCGAACAGCGCCCGCTCGTCGCCTTCGAGCATCATCGCCACCAAGTCGTGCGAGCGCGCGGTAAGCTCGGTCGTGGCGACGTCGCTGATTCCCGACTGCTGGATGCCCACGTCGACGATGTCGGACGTGTAGGTGGGAAGCGCGAGGTCGCAAGCCGCCTGCACCGCCAGAAGCACGACGATGAGGGCCACGGCGACCTTATGGTTCGCGAAGTTCTTTAAGATTCGCATGCAGGCCCCTTCCCGTCATTGCCAAGCTCGCCCGCGGTGCGCCATGGGCAGGTTTCCTCGAATTCGAACATGCGGCGCATGATGCGGATGAGCTCGCGCGCGTCGTCCTCCCCCAGAAATGCAATGAGGTCGTCGAGGCGCGCATCGTGCAGCGCCCGGCCGGCCTCGTTCATGGCGCGGCCCTCATCGGTAAGCTCGATGCTCACCGCCCGGCAATCGCCCTCGGCGCGGGCGCGCACGATCAGCCCCTTCGTCTCGAGCGATTTCAGCGTTTGCGAGATGGCGCTCGGGGAAAGATGGCAGATCCGGGCCACGTCGCCGGGACGCACCACCTTCCCCTCCCGCTCCATGAAGCCGAGCTTCATGACGGTGCGGGCCTCGACGGGCGTCAATCCCCCAGGCGCCGGCGGGGCGACGCGGCTGCGGCGCATGCGGTCGGCGACGTCGAAGAGCTCCTGGCGCAGCTCGAGCGCGGCGTTCTGCATGGCAACTCCTTTCGATACAAAATGTTTTAGCAGCTAAAGTTTAGAAGCTAAAATACCTCAGCTCCCGCGCC
>CAVGAF010000071.1:0-8380 GCA_963627055.1 Butyrivibrio sp. CAG:318
TGGCATCCTTGATGGAGAGGATGTCTTTCTTGGAGGGCTTGCCGGGCTTGTCCTTCTTGCCCGCCTCGGGTGCGGCGGGTGCCCCTCCCTTGGGCTTGAGCTGAGCGGCGATTGTGTTGGCCTGCTCGGTGAGCGCGTCCTCGTCCGCGCCGTTGAGCGCGGACACGATCGCGCGGTCGAGGCCGGTTGCCTTGGCAACGGAGTCGACGAGCGAGCTGCGGGCGGCGCTCGCCTTCAGAGACTCGTTCTCGGCCTCCAGGGCCGCAAGTCTCTCCTCGACCGTGCGGTCGGCGGCGGGCTTGCTCTTGAGCGTCTCCAGCTCCTTGGCGTTTGCCTTGGAGCGACTCTCCCACTTACGGGACTCGGCCAGGGTCTTCTCGTAGAGTACCTTGTAGTCCTTCTCGGGTTGCGCCGCGCCGTCGGTGCCGGTGGTCTCGTCGTTCTCGGCGGCGGTGGTCTCTTCTGCCACGGTTGCCTTCCTTTCTCGCTGCCGTGCGGCGGCGAACGTGCCCCGTGCGGGGCAGTTTATTGGTATGAAAAAAGACACCCGTGCGGATGCCTTGGTTCAACAGGTTCTTGGTTTGTTTGCAATGGCACTTCGCCGAGGTGCCGCCCCTCGGTCTGCGGTTTTGGAGACCGCTGCTCTACTGTTGAGCTAGCGAAGTATGGATTTAGTCAGCTGGCCTCAGCTCTTCAAGCTTATACACATCATGGTCATACCGATGCGGACCGGCCGGAGTTTCAAACTCCACAAGATAAGCCTCTCCCTGCCCGAGTACCTCAATAACGTATCCGAAGCGTCCATCCGGAAGAACTACCTTATCCCCTTCCGCCATGTCCGCCCTCCTTACTCGTCGACATAAATGGTCGTCAGCCTGATTCTACTTGTTTTGGAATCGCGTATCCAGCCTGCCGTTACGCATGCCGCTTTTCCTGTTTTACCGGACATCACCATAGCTGTGGTCATTATTTCCCCATATTGACTGCTTGATCTTTTCGTGGGGATATGACTTGCGATGTACTCATATACCAGAGCTGCGACGGTTGATGCGTCAGGCTTCGTATAGCCAAGATATCCCCTAAATGCACGAGCTTTATCAGGTTGCCTAATTGGGTCTAACGCATATTTCAGGAGCTTATTTGCGGGTATTACATAGGTATTCAGCGCCTCTAACACCAAGTCGTAATCAATTTCTGGGTTAACATAGGCTGTTTTAAGCGCGGCTGCGTCTATAGGCAATAACTTATCGCCGTTGGCGTAGGTCATTGAGTTGATTTCCTCGAGCATTCGCCATTGATCCAGCGCGATGTATGGACTGTGCCCCTCGACCAGCTCTGCCATGGGGTCGTCTTCGAAACCCGGGACAACTTTGCAATCGCACCGACGGTGAAAATGCTTGAACTCTCCCGCAGTTTGCCTCGTGTGGTAGACAGCGCCTCGGCTGCTGAGCATCAGGCAGAATGAGCACGTCTCATGGCCGGTGGGAACTCGGGCGAACCTAACACCGCACTTTCTGTCCCTCTTCGCGTTTGCGATGATCGTCTCGTTAAGCGATCTAAGGACATCGTTTCTGGCATACTCCCCGCACGATGTGATGAACCCCTCAATATCCCCTTTTGCAAGCTTCTTCGCTTGGTACCTTGCAACCTCATCGCATGTTTTTGGGTTGTAGACCGTAGATGTAATCGCTTGCTTTAATTTAACGCCAGATTGCTCCGCACGATAGTCGTACCACTCGGCGGCAAAAGAAGCCGACAGGCTATCGTAGGAATCGACAACCTGGGCCATGACTTGCTTGGCATACTCTCGTGTCTCCGCCACGGTCGCAGCCGGGTGCGCCTCATACCAGGAAAACAATCGGCGAACGACCTCGTTTTCTGCACCGTCGGAAATTTTGGAGACCCCGTCGTTATATGCCTTCCACTCACTAGCCGAGATCATTGGTTCCACCCAGGTTGTCCCCCTGCTTCAATGGGTCCATAAGATTCGCTACGGCGGCACGGTTTACGTTTCGCTCACATTCCGAAGTAATGCTTCGCGTCTCGTCATCATCGAAGCCGTTGAGGCGCCAGAAGGTTGGCGTGCCCGCGAAGCCCTCCACGGCGCTGGCGATCTTGATGGAGCTGTCGGTCTGCTGCGCCAAAGTCGGCATTGCCGGGTTGAGGAAGTGGACAGACAGCTCGAAAGCGTCTTCCATCTCGTCGTACGGCACGCCCAGTTCGGTGGCCAGCGCGGCGGTCGCGGTGCGCGACAACGCCGTCTTTGCCTCTCGTATGAAGCTCTTGCACTTAAGGATAAGCGGCTCGTTCTCAGCGTAGATAGCCTCCGCGCTACTCGGGTTATCGCTCATGATGCCGAACTGCCCCACGTGGATGCCGGTCGCGGCGCTCATGCGCTTGCAAAGGTTGGCGAAATGCTCGGTCATGGGCTGCATGCTCGGCTGGGTGAGCTGGCCGAACTGTGGCACTTGGCCCTCAGAGTTGAGCGACACCTCGAGGATAGACCCTATGAAGGCGTTCCACTTGGTGGTCTCCTCGAACGCGTCACCGTCTGTGCCAAGGAGGTATTTCTGGGTCGACGCGGCGAAGGCGGCGGCGATCTCCTCGTTGACGTTGGCACGCACGGCACAGTCGATGAGCCAGCGCACCTCCGGCGAGATGCGCGACACGCCGAACGGTCTGTCATCGTCCGGGTTGTGCGGCATGACGAACATTGGCACCACACCCAGGTTATGCTCGACGTACTCTGCCGACCATTCGCCCCGGCGCACCTCGCGGATGCGGATCATGCAGTCGGGCAGCATCACGTTCACCCAGTTAGGGCGGTTGGTGGTCCTACCGTGGTCGCGGGCGAAGCTAACCACGAACATGCCGGACTCAAGGCGCTCGTGGACATCGTCCCAGATGCCGGTGGCCAGGGTAGGCGGATACGCGCTTATCCTGGCGTGGCCTTCCTCGTCCGCCGTGACCACCCACATACTGAAACAGTACTTGAGGGCGGAGTTGACGGCCTTACCCACGCGGGGAGACATGACGTTCCGTTTGGCGATGGAGCGCAGAAGGTCATCGTAGTCGGCATCGTCCTGGGCGGAGAAGCCGTCGAAGGCGATGTGGTCTCTCATGACCTCCACACACTTGTAGCCCCAGCCGCACGCAACCTCGAGGTCTTTCAGGGAGTCGGGCACGGAGATGCCCAGATCCTTGAACATGTTGTGCGCCTCGTAGTAGTCGGCTCGGAGGATGTTGCCTTGGTAGTGAGACTGCCAATTGTTGAGCAGGCACTTCACCGACTCGCGGTGGGTGTCCGACAGGCCGTCGGCAGACGCAATGGCGTACGGGATGCTGATGGTCACTTGCTGACCCTCGCTTTCCTGTTCGGGTTCCTCTTTGAGTTCTGCAGAGCGAGCAGCGCGAGCCCGCACGCCTCGATGGGCGTGGCGTTCTCGCCTCCGAAGCCCCAGCCGCCGGCCTTTCCTATCGCGCGGCGCCTCGAGGTCGCGGCCGACAGGTCCAGCGCCTCGTTGGCGATGTGAGTGACCTCGCGCGACTGAGCGGCCTGAAGGGCCAGGTTCGCGGCGGTGGTGACCTCGTCGGCCGTGGGGCGCATGATGTAGCCTCGCGGCATACCCAGCGCGGCCAGGGAGTTGCAGACTGTACCCGCGCCAGACTTGCCGTCGACGCAGACAGTGCAGGCGCGGTTGGCGCGGGCGGCAAGCCACATGACCAGCCACGACGTGCCTTTGTCCATCCTCTCGCAGAAGGGTAAGGAGAGATGGACGTGACCCGACTGCGACCTCTCGGCCACGGCCAGGGCCACGCACGCGCCGTCCGGGCTGAACTTGACGCCATAGGTCACCTTCGCTCCGGGGCCTGGGTCTGGCCTTTTGGCCACCCGAGACTCCGCCCACAGCGCCCCTCCTATCACCGGCGGGTCGACCTGCTCAAGCGGCGGGAGCCAATAGCCTAGGTATTCCTGGGCTACGCCGAGGTCATCGCCCTTCATGCCCCTGACACCCGTGCGGATGTCCTCGACCGACACGAGCCCCTCTGCTAGGGACGGGTTAACGAGCGGCCAGCGTTTCTCGTCGAACGGGTCTCCAACCTCGTCTGTGCCGTACTCGAGCCAGCACAGGTCGTCGTCGGGGCTATCGGACCAAGCCTCTTCCCTCATCTCTCTAAAGCGGTCGGCAGGACAACCGGCACGGGTCGGCGTGCCGGTGTAGATGGTCTGGCTGTTCTTGTGCGGTGAGTGCGAGACGGTTGGGCTGAGCGTCTGCGTGTGCGTCTGCGTAAGAAGCTGCGCCTCGTCATAGATAATCACGTCGAATGAGTAGCCCAACGAGGCTGACTCGGTTCTCGTCGAGAAGCAAAGCACCCCGCCGTTGACGAACTCGTAAGATTCTTGCGCCGTCTTGGCCTTGGAGTCGGAGATGCGGCGGTTAAAGGCTGGGATGGCGTCTTTATCGCCCCGGCGCTTACCCAGAATCTTCTGGAAGCGCTTAAGCATCTCGCACGTGGTACTGTAGTTGTGATCAGTCCAAAGGACGCAGTAGCCCAGCTGCATAACGAGGAATGCCGTCCAGATGATAGCGTCGTGGCTCTTACCCGCCTGGCGCGGCACGGAAAGACCGCAGCGCCGGTGAACGAACTTACCGCGCTCGTCCAGGAGCGACCAGTCCCGCAACGGGGTCTTTTGCCACTCGCCGACGCCGTAGCCGATAAGAGCGGCGAAATCAACAATCTCATCCAGCAGGTCGGTGACGCCGGTCTGCTGTGCCAGGTGCCTACGAGGCAGGCATCTTTGCGGCGATGCGGGCGGCGATTGAGTCGAGGGCGTTTGAGACGGAATCCCCACTGCTGCCGCCCTCCATCCTGTCTATCTCTTCAACCGTTTCCCTATACTCCCTGGCAAGGCTCGATATGGCCTGCGGGGGCGCGTCGTTCATGGCCGCGCGGAGGATTCCGCGAAGCTCGATAAGGCGTTCGAGCTTGGTTTGCGGCTCGGGATTTGCCGCAGGCCCTCGCCGCGCCGCCTTCTCCTTGCCTGACTCGGCCCATATCCGCTGTGCGGTCCTTCGATCGCAACCAACGCGGCGGGCCGTCTCAGTGGCCCCTAGCTGCGCATAGTTCTTAATGATGAACTCGCGCTCCATCTCACTCAGGCGCGCCGCCAAGATCAATCAGCTCCCTTTACGCGGTTCTTCGGTTGCCGCACCTTCAATTGAATTTTTGAAAAAGGCTCAATGCCCGGGGGGTAGCCTTGGACGGGGTGGGGAGGGCATACCCCCACCCTGTTGCTCAGAAGGCCCCGGCGCCCTCGGTCTTGAGGTCGAAAACGCGCGGGCCGCAACCGCTGTTTAGCTGGTCTACAGTATCGGTCGCAGTCTTATCTTCGCTTGAGCGTTGCGCGGAAGCCTGCGCTCTTCTCAGCGGCTTATTGCCGCGCCGCTCGTTGCAGATGCGGTGAGCAGGAGCCACGTTGCTGCGGTCGATAGGCGAACCGCCCTTAGAGACCGGCACAATCTCGTCGACCTCGAAGCTCATCGGGTGACCGGCGGGCAGCGAGTAGTCGATGGCGCGGCCGCAGATGTGGCACGGCCTGCCCTGGGCCTTGAGCCAGGCCCGCACCTTGCGGCGGGCGTGGCCGTTGGCGTAGCGACTCGTGCTCACCGCTTATCCATCGGCGAGTCGTGATTGGCAAAGCACCAGGCCATACCGGAGTACCTGTCCCGCTCGATTGCCCGTCTCGCCCCTCCCCCATTCTTGCGGCGGCGGTGGTGGCGGGGCAGTCCCTCGTAGCCCAGGGCGCGGAGAAGCGCCTGTGACATGACGGTGTCGTAGCGCCGCGCGATGCGCAGCAGCTCCTTGTGGGCCAGCATGGCGGCTCCTTCGGTTGTGTTGGGTTGTGCGGCGCTGGCCCCGGCAAGGCGGCACCATCAAGCGGCTTCTGCGGGAGGAGATGGAAAAGTCAATCGAATAGCGCAGGCGATGCCATCCGCTCGCGGTATTCGTCCTCGAACCGTTTCTGAATAAACAGGCGCTCTTTCTTGACCTGCTTGTTGTTGTTCGCGGCCATCGTGACACGCTTCTCGACTTGCGCCAGCTCGATTAAAACAAAAGGCCCCGCAACCGCAGGGCCTTGACCGATTCTCTCGTGCGCTTTCGCACAGCCTATTTATAACGCGCAAATCGCCGCCTGTGAGCGCCAGAAGTCGCCAGAAACCGCCGAAAAGCGCCAGAGGTTGCCAGCGAGCGCCGGAAACCGCCACAAAACGCCGGAAACCGCCACCGATTTCAACGGGACGTGCGACACAAAAAAGCCCCGCCTGCCAGCGCAGACGGGGCAAAGCTCGCTTATCTCACTGCTCGCACGCGATGCCCAGGCCCCGGCGCATGGCGTCGATGCCGTAGGCGTCGCATACGTCCATGGCCGCAGCGGCCGACTCGCGGCACCACGACTCCGAGCGGTCGAGCATCGCGGCGATCCATCGCCAGTCGCGGGCGCGGCAGCACCGCCACATCAGCACGTCGGCCACGGTGCCGCCCATAAGCGCGGCCACCCCGCCCAGCCCGGTCTTCTCATCGCCGTAGATGACGCCCATCGCGCTCTCGACCAGGGCGTAGTCGCTCTCAAGGCGCTCGCGCATACGGCCCTCCCAGTCGATGCGGGCGATCGTGGCCCCGGTGCCGTTCACGTCGGCGCGGGTGTGCGAGACGCCGGGCTCGTAGCCCTGGGCGCGAACCCCCTCTGCAGCCCTCATGCGGTCGAGCTGCCTGGTGGCGGACTCTATGTCCTGCGCGGCCCGGCGGGTGGCGGAGAAGAACTCGCGGGCGTCGGTGTACGTTACAGGCACCAGACCACCCGCTTCACCAGGCTGACCACCAGGGAGAACAGGCCGAGAAGGGCCAATGCCGACGACAGAAAGACGGCGCACCACGACCACATGAGCAGGAGCTTGCGCATCATCCGGGTTTTCTCCTTTTCCGCGAGGGGTTAGGTAAAGCATTTTACCCCTACTGCGGGTAGTTGGCCCAATCGCCGATAACAACGGCCCCGCAGTGCGGACAGTAGTTGTCGATGCTGGCAGTGGTTGCCCACTCGTCGTACCCGCAGCGGGTGCACTCGTAGAACGCGCCGGGCGCGTCCTGCATGGCTCTGCACGTCGGGCGGTCGATGAGGTCGGCGAGCTTTTCGAACAGTTGCTCAGGTTTCGGGAAGTCGACTTCGTCGAGTGCGATGTCCTGGAGCCGCTGCCACCACTCGCCCAGATTCCCGTCGCCGTACGCGGCCTGCCTGCGAAGCTCCGCCGCCACCTCGCGGCGCTGCTCGTCGGATACAGAATCTTCTTTGTCCATAAATGCCCTTATCTCAAGTTGTGACACCGCTCTAAGGCGAGATAAGCGCCAGCCCCTAGTCCGAGTGCGGGCGGGCGCTCTCAAGGCCTTAAAACGGCTTAGAATCGGCTGTTACTAGAAGAGGGCCAATTGGGCGTCGGCCCGGCTGTTCCAGGCTTCGATGGCCCGCCTGGCCGCTTCGCGCAGGTCCTTCTTCGGTGCCTTGGCCTTCGGCCCGCGACATCCGCAGAGGCACTTGACGTAGGGGTAGCCGAACTCAACCTCGGAGATGCGCAGGTCGTAGTCCTGCCCCCACGCGGCAACAGTGCCCTCTGGCAGGTAGTTGCGCGAGGGGTCGTCATAAGCGACCAGGTGACCGCCGCAGAACGGGCACGGCAGCGGCCGCTGGATGGGCAAGTCCTTACGCATTGAACAACCTCTCTATCCGCTCGAAAATCTTCTCGACCTCGCCCTCCGGGTCCTCTATGAACTCGGCCATGACCAGGTCGTAGGTGTCGCGCTTGATGAGCTTTAACGAGTCGGGGGCCTTGTGGGAGAGGTTGATGGGATGCGTGATGTGCCCACGCTCGTTGTCTTCGGCGTCATACCCCCGGACGAACCACTCGTCTTTGCCAAAGCACTTGGCAATGCTGAGCTGAGTCACCACCATGTGCGCGTCTTTGTCGCGCATCCAAACATGGTCATCAATCCGGATGGGCACGCCGTCGACGTCGACGGGCAGCTCGATGGTTGTGTTGTCTTGCTCGTTCATTCAACTACCTCCGCGCCGCGGCGGGGGCAGGTCACCTCGCCGTCGCCCAAGTAGTGGTCAGGCTCATTCGTCAGCGTCACTATTAACACCTTTTTCTCCTCACGTCGAACTTCTCTCTTAATCTCGGCCAGTCCTCGGTCGAGGTCAGATAGGCCGCCTGAAAACAGCGCGAGCTGATGTGCTTGTTCAGCACGTCGAGGACCGTCGTGTGGGCCACACCCAGGGCGGCGGCCGCTTCCACCGGCCCGTTGAACCACAGCAGGTGGCCCCGGG
>CAVGAF010000072.1:0-5708 GCA_963627055.1 Butyrivibrio sp. CAG:318
TGTAAACCCAATAGCGAACGGGATAGCGAGCAAAACGTTCACAAGGGAATAAGGGCATGGACGCAGGCGCGTTCGCAAGGGCGCGCCTGCGGATTTTGGCTGAGAGTAGACCTTGATCTGGGATTTTTACTCTTACTCGCCGAAATCGAGCCTATCCGGCGCATGGTTGCGCCGCTCGGATTCGGGCGGGAGCTCGTTCCAGCTATCGCCGAACATGATGCGCAGGTAACCCTCGATGTCGGCCGGGCCGAAGAAAGAGCAGCCCTCGAACGAGATGGGCTCAGGCGGCAGCAGCGTCTCTGCGGGGTAGGTGCCGCTGTTCGTGTAGTTCATGCACGCCAGCCTGGTGGCCGCGGCGTCGTCGCGTGCCGCCGTCGCGGCAGCCGTGAAGCGCCCGTAAATGCCGGCGGGCGACCCGGCCGCGTGGATGATCCGGTGCACCGCGCGGCAGCCGAGCGACTCCGCGGCACCCAACGCCCCCGCATGCGGCACGTTGATGGCCTTCGAATGGTACAGATACGACGCGCTCTGCCAAAAAAGGCACGAACGCAGCTGTTTTTTGGCGGCGGCGGGGGCGGACGCAACCAGGTCGTACGGGAACACGTCGATGAATATCCCCTGGTCAAGGCCCGCTTCCTCGGTCTCCTTCGTATGGAACTTCGTGCCGCGTTTCCACACCTTGGCAAACAGGCCGGCCAGACGCTCGTCGGTCTTAGGGCTGACCACGGCGTAGGCGTCGCCGAGCGCCGCAGGCGCCACCTCAAGGAAGCGCTCGTAGTCGTCGCGCGGCATGCCGATGTCGATGTCATCGTCCCACGGGATGAACCCGCAATGGCGCCGCGCCCCGAGCGCGGTGCCCGAATCCAGGAAGTACGTGATGCCGTGCTCGCGGCACACGGCGTCCACGGCCTTCAAAATCTCAAGCTCGACCAGCTGCAAGCGCCGCAGCGTCGCATCATCGTAGTTCACGGCAGGTTCCTTCCCCATCGGTTAATTCCCCGGCGCCTTCCCCGGCGCCTCCTGACACGTTGCGCCAAAGCCCGCACACCAAAAACGGCAGCAGCACGTGCAGCGCGAACAGGTAGCGGAACTCGTTGGAAATCGGCGCCGCCACCAGCATGGTCGCCCACAACAGCACGCCCGGCAGCGCCATCCCGGCAAGCCCGGGCCGACGCAACGCGCAGGCAACGGCCAAAAACGCAAGCGCGAGCAATCCGAGCCACGCGCAGTTGCACAGCGGCCGCGCCACGCGCGCCATCACCTCAGTCGGATGCTCGCCGGCGAAAAACCCGCCCTCGAGCAGGCCCGGCAAAAGCGACGCCGACACGTTCACGTCGGCATCCACGATATCGTAGCCGGGTTCGACCACCAGCCAGCTGTCCTGGCGGACATCCCAATACCCGCGCGTCTCGTCCGCCCAGGCACGCACGTACGTCCCCAGATTCGCGGGCAGCGCCCCTAGCCAGGCTCCAATGAACTCCGCCTTGTGCGCGTCAAGGTAGTCGTCGTCGAATTCAGGCGCGAATTTGAGCGGATTGGGCGTCACGGGGTTGAACAGTTCCGCGATGCGCTGTTGGGGAAGCAGGCTGTATAGCACTTCCTGCTGATCCTCGGTCAAATCCCCGCCCTCGACCGACGTGCACGCGAGCTGCTGGATGGGCAGCGACACCGTCTCGGCGAAATGCGCCGACTCCACGCCCGCGGCCTTCGCGCCCACGCCCTGCACCGCCAGTACGGCGACGACGGCCACGGCAACGCGAGCCGCAATGCGCACGCCCTGCGGGCGGCACGTCAACGCAAGCACGACAGCGCAGCCGAACACCACGATGGCCCCGTTGCTGCGCAAAAGCGCGACCAGGCATGCGAGCACGATCAGCGCAGCCCAGCGCCGCCGCGAGGACATCCACGCCCCGCGTGTGCGCGCCACATCGCAGCACGCAAGGCTGAACAGCAGCAACGCGCCGGCGAAGGGAACGTCCTTCCACAGCGTGACGGCGTAGCGCCCGACAAGCGGGTTCGCGGCGAAGAAAACGAGGACCAGGACCACCAGCGCTGTCGGAGCGCCGCGGCGCGCAAGCCACGCGACGGCCAGGGCGGTGCAGGCGGCGAGCAGCAGCATTTGCGCGAGGGAGAACGCCCCCACGGCCGCCGTCAACGATCCGGTAAGCGAGTGCACGGGCGCAACCACCGCCGCGACGAAGCCCGTGTACAGCAACGGATGATGCGAGCTTAGGCCCTCGTAGCGGAAATGGCTCGACGTCGCGTCGATGCCGAGGACCATCTTCAAGATGTCGTTGGAATCGGTGGAGGTGCAGCCCGGGAAGTACAGCGCCCACCAAAAGCCCCAGCCAAGCGCAAGCAGCGCGAACGTCACGGCGAACACCCGGGCGGGCGGCCACGCCGACGCCGGGGCGCCGGCAACTTCGCGCAAGCGGGCGAAGCCGCCGGCCGCGGGCGGGGCGGCCCTACGCACGGGCAAGCTTTCCCGCGGCGGCGCGTTCGTAGAATGCGGAAACGCGCGCGGCGGTCTCCACGATGTCGAACCCATGCGCGCGCACCTGGTCGGCGGCGTCGGTGCGCGCAAGCTGCGCGGCGCGGGCGAGGTCGTCCAGCACGAAGGCCGCCCACGCATCGGCGCCCTCGGCAAGCGGGATACGGCGGGCGCGGTCGCTGACCAGGGCGAGGTCGGGAACGCCCGTGGACATGGTGGTGGGAAGGCCGGCCGCCTGGGCTTCCACAACCGCCAGCGGCAGCCCCTCCTTCACCGAGGGGAACACGAATGCGTCGGCGGCGCACAGCACCTCAGGCACGTTGCCCACCACGCCCAAAAAGCGTACGGAATCGGAAAGTCCCAGTTCAGCGACGCGCTCCTTCAGCTGCGACTCCAACTCGCCGCGCCCGGCGCACACGAGCACCGCTTCCGGGACGCGCGCATGCACCCGCGCGAAGACGTCGAGCAGAAACGCGTGGTTTTTCACGGGAATCAGCCGCCCCGTATGGCACACCACCGCGCGCCCGGCGAGGCCCAGCGCCGCTTTCGCCGCCTCGTGCGAGGCCTCATCGCAGGCGTAGCGCGTCACCGCGATGCCGTTCGGCACGATGGAGAACCGCTCTCCGGAAACGATTGCGGTACCGAAGCGGTCGAGCCCCGCCTCGCGCGAGCACGCCATGAAGTAGTCGGCCACGCCGCGCACCGGACGTGCCACCACCCGAAACGCCAGGCCCGCAAGCCCGCCCTCGAAATTCTGCGCGTGACTGTGCGCGATGCAAAAGGCGCCGGCCCGCTTCGCCTCGGACAGGTAGATGGGCGCGCAGCTGCCGATGTGCCCGTGCACCACGCGGAACTCGGGATGCTCGGCGAAAAACGCGCGCACCTGCCTGCGGTACGCGACGGCGTTCACCCCGGTAAAGCGCGGCAGGCGGAAAAAGCGGCCGCCGAGCTGGCGAATTTCGGCATCGTAGTCGCCTTCGCGCTGCTCGTGCACCAGAAAGTCGAACTGGATCTTGCTGCGATCAACGGCGCGATAGAGGTTCATCACCATCGTCTCGGCGCCGCCGCGGTCCATCACGCCGATCACCTGCAGGACGCGGATCATTCCGACGCACCTTCCTTAGCAGCGGGTGCGGAAGGGGCCGCGGCGCGCCGGGAACTCGCCGCGTCCTGGGCGTCCGTGCCCGCCACGCCCCGGGCGGCACCTTCGCCCGCGCCCTGGGCGGCGCCTTCGCCCGCCGCGCCCCGCATCGCCAGCGGGTCGGGCCCGCGGCGGCAGGCCCGCACCAGAAACACCAGCAGCAAAGCCACGCCGACCAGGCACGCACCCGTACCTGCGAAGCTCACGCCGTTGCCGCCCCATTCGTTCACGCAAAAAAACGTCAGCGGCACGACGGCGACGAACGCGGCCACGTTGCCGGCGAAATTCGCCCAGAAGTTGCGCAGCGTGATGAGCAAGTCGCCGAAGAACCACAGAAACGCGGTGGCCGCCGTGGACAGGATGATCGGCTGCAGCAGGTAGACGTAGGGCGCGATGGTTTCGCCGAACAGCAGCTCAAGCGCCCACGTGCCGATGAACTCCAGCACGATGGCGCACACCACGGTCACGGCGACGATGCCCGCGACGGTTTTCCCCAAAAGCGCGATAAACCCACGGCGGTCGCCCTTGAAGAACAGCGTCGGGAAGATGTCGAGCAGCGGCCCGTAGAGGTACTGCGCGCCCATCTGGATGATCAGCGCCGGCGCGGCCACCGACGCGTACACGCCCAGCGACGCGTCGCCGAACCTCAAGGCGAGGTACTGCTTCGGAATGGTGAAGATGGCGCTCGCCGCAACCGACGCGATGACGGCCGGCAGCGACGTGCGCAGGAAGAACAGCGCCTTCTTGCGCGAAACGCCCAGGTGGACGCGCTCGAAGCGCTGGCAATGCGGCAGGTCGAACAGCACGAGCACCGCCGCGGCCGCCACCAGCATGGCGACGATGGCCGCGTTGAGGTTCTGCGTGGCCGCGTAGATTGCCGCGAACGCCGCCAGGGTGGACACGCCTTGGAGCATGAACGACTTGCCGATGTAGTCCATGCGTCGGTTGACCTGGTCGACGCCGTGCAGGATGTCGATGAGCAGGCCTACGGCCTTGAACGCGTAGAACAGCGCGATGGTTAGCAGCGCATCGACCGAGCAGGTGAGCGCGGCGTAGACCATGCATGCGATAAACGCGCCCGCAAGCGTCAGGCACCGGAAGCCCATGTACTCGCCCACCGTGTTCTCGCGCTTGATATCGGAGATTTGGTAGGTGCCCATCTTGTAGTTGGCGAAGGTGCCGAAGATGCCCACCACCGACATGGCCAGCGACAACACGCCCGCGTCGTCGAAGGCGCCCGAAGCCAGGCGCACCACCACGATGGTGACGAGCCACTGGCAGGCCAGATACGTCATCGACCCGACGGAGTTCCACAGCATGTTCGCCTTGACGGAAAGCTTTTCCGGAGTGGGCGCGCCCAAGTCCTGGCCGGGGCCGGAAGGCTGCGCGGAAGTGCTCGCCTTTTCGGCGCCGGCCGCCGCGGGGCGGCGGCGCGCTCGTTCGTTTGCGCCGCTCATAGACGGTAAGCCTCCATCGTATGGATCGGCCGGTCGTTTTCCGCGGGAGGCGTGCGCCAATCGCCGTATTCGATGGTCAGGTACTCCTCCCAGCCGGCCGGCGCCTGATAGGTGCGGTCTTCGAAGGACAGGGCGACGGGGCGGAACAGCTCCACGGGGAACAGCTTGTCCGGGCCCGTGCCGCCCAGCACGTCGATCACGCGATCGGCGCCGGGGGTGTCCATCTCCTGCGCGATGCCGTCGAGGCGCGCGGCGAGCTCGTAGGGGTTCTTGTGCGCCACGAACGGGCACACCACGCGTTTCACCAGCTTGACGAACGCGTTCGAGCCGCTTGCGGGGTCGGTCACGACGAAGCTGCGCAAAAGCCCCGTGCGCGCGTGGCGCTTGAGCAGGCCGGCCTTTTCGGCGCTGTAGCCTTCCAGCGGGAACACGTCCACCCACACGCCGGTGGCCGCCTTCTTGCCGACGAAGTTCTCGTAGATGACGGTGGTGGTGTCCACGATCTTGGCGAACTGGTAGATGGACGACTGGTCGCGGTAGCTGACCAGTTTGAAGCGGTCCGTGGTGCGCCATTCGTTGAAGTGCGCCATGAGCTGCTCGTATGCCTCGCGCATCATGA
>CAVGAF010000072.1:6046-8298 GCA_963627055.1 Butyrivibrio sp. CAG:318
AGCGCGTTCACCTTCGCCTGCAGCTTCGACACCTTCACCGTGGTGTAGAACTCGCGCAGCACCAACACGGCGATGACGTAGACGAACACGAAGTTCGCCGGGCTTTCAATGCCGAACACGTCGGCGAAGAAAAACGGGATCTGCCGGAACACGCCCATGAGCACCAGCGTCAGCGCGAACAAAAACCAAAACGTCGAATCGGCGATGGTCACCTCGGCGTGGCGAATCTTCCGCAGGATGAGGTAGAAGGACAAAAGCGCGCCGACAAGCAGCGTCATGGAAAACAACAGGGTCATTTCTTCCTCCTAAACCACTGCACGAGCAGGATGGAGATGGACATGCGCAGCATGTAGAGGACGGATTTCGTGAAGTTCAGGTAGCTTTCGCCAGCCGTGCGCTCGCGCATTTCGACCTGCGTTTCCTCCACCACATACCCCCAGCGCATGAGCAGGGAGATGGTGTCGGGCTCCGGGCCGAAATCGAGCTCGTTGGCAAGCAGCGGGATCATGGCCTTGTCGAACAGGCGCATGCCCGAGGTGGGGTCCTGGATGCGCTTGCGCGTGGTCAGCAAGATCATCGCGGTGATGAGCGCGCTTCCCGCCATGCGGGCGCTGACGGGCTTTTTCGTGTTGGCGAACCGGCTGCCGATGACGATGTTGGCGCCCTTCGTTTGCGCCACCTTCACCATTTTGCGGATATAGGCGGCCGAGTGCTGGCCGTCGGCATCGAACTGGATGGCGTAGTCGTAGCCGTGCTCGAAGGCGTACTTCATGCCGGTTTGGAACGCGCCGGCAAGCCCGAGGTTCACCGGCAGGTCCACGTAGTTGTAGCCGCGCTCCCGGCAGATGTCGAGCGTGCGGTCGCGCGAGCCGTCGTTGATGACCACGTAGTCAACCTCGGGCGCGTTCGTGCGCAAATCCTCGATGGTGGACACGATGTTGTCCTGTTCGTTGTACGCCGGTATGACGGCGAGTATGCGTTGCTGTCCCATGAACCTTCTGTTCGTTCCCTTTTTCGTCAAGGCACCGCACCAGGCGTGCCGAAAACAGTCGACCACTCATTGTACCGTTGAAGACGGAAAAACGCGAATTGGCATCCCGGAGACATATATAATGGGACGGGCAAGGTTTCCCGACCCGAAAGCGAGACAAGAACCCATCATGACGACCGGCAAGACCATCGTGCTGTTCAGCGCGCTGTATGCCCCGAGCATGGGCGGCGTGGAGACGTACACGGAAAACCTCGCGCGGGCGATGGCCGAGATGGGGTGCCGCCCCATCGTGGCGACGATGGACACGCACGGCGCGGGTGCGGGCGACGGGGCGGCCGGGCGGGCGGGCGGCACCGGCGATCCCGCGGCAAATTCCGCCGGCAAAACCGCGGGGACCCCGACTAGCGGGGCCGCCATAGCCGCCGAAAGCCCCGCACGCCTCGACGACGCCGGCATCGAGGTGCTGCGCCTTCCCTGCAGACGCGCGCTCGGCGGGCGCTATCCCCTTCCCCGCCACGACGACGCCTACCGGCGCGCCATGACCTGGCTCGCCGCCCAGGGGCCTGACTACGTGGTGGTGAACACGCGCTTCTACCCGCTGTCATGCGAGGGGCTCGCCTTCGCGCGGCGGCTCGGGATAACGCCCGTGCTTATCGAGCACGGCTCGGCGCACCTGTCCATGGGCGGCACCGCGACAAGCAAGGCGGTCGAGGCCGTCGAGCACGCGATGACCGTGCGCGCGAAGCGCTATCGGCCGGTCTGCTACGCCGTGTCGAGGAAGGCGAGCGCCTGGCTTGGGCATTTCGGGCTCGCCTCGGCCGGCGAGCTGCCCAACGCCATCGACGCCGACGCCTACGCCGGCGCGGCGAGCGGGCGCGATTTCCGCAGCGAGCTCGGCATCGACGCCGACGCGCTTTTGGTCGCCTTTGCCGGCAGGCTCATTCCGGAAAAGGGCGTGGAGGAGCTTGCGGGGGCGGCGGGCCTGTTGGCCGAGGGCCGCGAGGGGGCGGAGGGCTCCGTGCACGTGGTCATGGCGGGGACCGGGCCGCTCGAAGAGCGCCTGCGCAGGACCGCGGGGGAAACCGTGCACCTCGTCGGGCGCCTTTCGCGGGCCGACCTCGCCGCGCTGTTTTCGCAAGCCGACGCGCTGTGCCTGCCCTCGCGCTCGGAAGGCTTCGCCACCACGCTTTTGGAGGCGGCGGCGTGCGGGCTTCCCGCCATCGTCACCGACGTCGGCGGCACCGACGAGCTCATCCCCGAC
>CAVGAF010000073.1:0-6670 GCA_963627055.1 Butyrivibrio sp. CAG:318
GCGCCTACTAAACCGGCTTTACTTCCACTCCGGCGGCTTCGAGGGCGGTTCGGATTTTGCCGGCGAACTCGAGCGCGTGGGCGTTGTCGCCGTGGACGCAAACCGTGTCGGCCTGCACGTCGATGGTCTTGCCGGACGCGGCTTCGATGGTGCCCTGCGTCACGGCGCGCACCACGCGGGCCACGGCGAATTCCTCGTCGCTGATCACGGCGTCGGGCAGCTTGCGCGACACCAGCAATCCCTCGTCGGTGTAATTGCGGTCGGCGAAAAACTCCTGCGCGGTGCGGATGCCGGCCGCCTCGCCGGCGCGGATGAGCTCGCCGTTAGCCAGGCCCACGAGCACCAGTTCCGGGTCGGCGTCGCGCACGGCCTCCGCGATGGCCTGCGCCAGCGCCCCGTCAACGGCTGCGCGGTTGTATAGCTGGCCGTGCGGCTTTACGTGATGCATACGCGCACCGACCGATCGGCAGAACGCGGCCAAGGCTCCCACCTGGTACAACACGTAGGAATACGCCTCGTCGGGCGAAAGTGCCATGTCACGGCGCCCGAAACCCTGCAGGTCGGGGTATCCCGGATGCGCGCCAATGGCCACGCCCGCCTCGGCCGCCAACTTCACGGTGCGCCGCATCACCACCGGGTCGCCGGCGTGCATGCCGCACGCCACGTTCACGCTCGAAACAAGTGGGATTACCTGGTCGTCAAGGCCGAGCGTATAGCGCCCGAAGCTCTCGCCCAGATCGGAATTGAGATCGATACGTGCCATTTAAAGAAACCTTTCTCAATCAAGTTGGGCAACTGCACTCGGTCGAAACCCAGCGCAGTTGCCCTCCCAGCGAACCTCGCAGGTTCAATAAAAGTCAGCGAGCGGGCTTGCCGTCAGGCAGGCGGAACGAATCAGCCCTTCAAATCCACGTTCTTGGTGTCGGTGATCAGCATGTGGCCGGGGGCATGCGTGATGGCGAACGGCGGCTTGCTGTTCATGACGATGGACTGCGGGGTGACGCCGCAAGCCCAGAACACCGGCACTTCGCCTTCCTTGATGTCCACCGGGTCGCCGAAGTCGGGCTTGTTGATGTCGGCGATGCCGATGGCCGCCGGGTCGCCGATATGGATGGGCGCGCCGTGCACCTTCGGGATGGCGCCGGAGATCTGCACCGCCTTCACCACCTGGTCATACGGGATGGGGCGCATGCTGACCACGGTGTTGCCGCTCATGGATCCGGCTGGGTGGCAGGCCTTGTTGGTCAGGTACATGGACACGTTGCGGCCCTGGGTGTTATGGCGCATTTCGATGCCGGCCTCGATAAGCTCGCTTTCGAAGCTGAACGAGCAGCCGATGATGAACGCCACCAAATCGTCGCGCCAGTAGCTGGAAACGTCGGTGACCTCGTCGGTCATCACGCCGTTCTCGTAGATGCGGTAGCGCGGGAAGTCGGTGGCCACGTCGCAGTCCTCGGCGCAGATGTGCGTCATGCGGTCGCCGATTTCGGTGACCTCGAGGATGGGGCAGGGCTTGGGGTTGCGCTGAGCGAACAGCAGGAAGTCCCAGGCCTGCTCACGCGGCAGGATGATCAGGTTCGCCTGCGCAAAGCCGGGGCACAGGCCGCTCGTGGGGGCGGCGAAGGCGCCGGAGCGGATGAGGTGGCGCGCCTCGACCGGGGATGCGGCGAGCATCTTCTCCCAAACGGCGTCGTCGACGCCCTCGGGCTTGGCCGGTACCGGTGTTTCGATTGCCATTTCTGAAACCATCCTTTCGAGTTGCTGTTTCGAACGTGAACCTGGGGGCGGGTCGGGCAAGGCTGCTTCCGCGGGAATGCGGCCCGGTCGCGCCGGGCAGCGGCCGGGCCGCCGCGCCGCCCGCGCCGCCGGCCGCCGCCGCGCCGCCCCTACACTTCCCCTGCCAAAAAGCGCTCGATGAAGCTCGTGTCGGCCTCGCCGGCGCAGAACGTCTCGTTCTCCATGATGGTGTACTGGAAGTCCAGGTTGGTGTTCACGCCCACGATGACCATCTCCTCAAGCGCGGTGCGCATCTTGGCGATGGCCTCGGTGCGGTCGCGCCCGTGCACGATGATTTTCGCGATCATGGAGTCGTAGAACGGCGAGATCTCGAACCCGTCGTAGGCGGCCGTGTCCACACGCACGCCGTTGCCGCCCGGCAGGTGCATCTGCGTGATGGTGCCTGGCGAGGGCATGAAGTTCTTCTCGGGCGTCTCGGCGTTGATGCGGCACTCGATGGCGTGCCCCTGCAGCTGCACGTCGTCCTGCGAAAACGACAGCGGCTCGCCGGCGGCCACGCGGATCATCTCGCCCACCAGGTCGGTGTGCGTCACCATTTCCGTGACGCAATGCTCTACCTGGATGCGCGTGTTCATCTCCATGAAGTAGTAATTGCGGTCGGGGTCCATCAGAAACTCGATGGTGCCCGCCGACGTGTAACCGGCGGCCTTCGCGGCCTTCACCGCGTCGGCCATCATGTTTTGGCGAAGTTCCTCGTCTGCGGCCAAAAGCGGGCTGGGGCTCTCCTCGATCATCTTCTGATGGTTGCGCTGCACGCTGCAGTCGCGCTCGCCGAGGGCCACCACGTTGCCGTGGTTGTCGGCGATGATCTGCACCTCCACGTGGCGCGGGTTCTGCACGGCGCGCTCCAGGTACATGGTGTTGTCGCCGAAGCCGTTGACCGACTCGCGCTGCGCGATGCTGAACATGTCGGCGAAGTCCTCTTCCGACTCCGACACGCGCATACCCTTGCCACCGCCGCCCGAGGAGGCCTTGATCATGATGGGCCAGCCGATGAGCCGCGCCTGCTCAAGCGCCTCGTCGACGTCGTGCAGCCCCTTCTTCGTGCCGGGAACCACGGGAACGCCGGCCTCCATCATGGTGCGGCGCGCCTGGCTCTTGTTGCCCATGCGGTCGATGACCTCGGGCGCCGGCCCGATGAAGACGATGTCGTTTTCGCGGCACAGCTTGGCGAAGGTGGAGTTCTCGGACAGGAAGCCGTAGCCGGGATGGATGGCGTCGGCGCCGGTGCCCTGCGCGGCCGCCAGGATGGCGGTGGTGTTCAGGTAGGAATCGCGCGCGGGGGCCGGCCCGATGCAGACGGCCTCGTCGGCGAGGTACACGTGCAGCGCGTGGCGGTCGGCCGTGGAATAGACGGCCACCGTCTTGATGCCCATGGCGCGGCAGGCGCGGATGATGCGCACGGCGATTTCGCCACGGTTCGCGATGAGTATCTTGTTGAACATGCTTGCCAGCTTCCTGCGCTAGGCGTTCGCGCTGGTGTCGATGCGGAACAGCGGCTGGTCGTACTCGACCTGCTTGCCGTTGGCGGCCAGGATCTCGGTGACGACGCCGGGCGCGGGGGCGGTGATCTCGTTCATCATCTTCATGGCCTCCACGATGGCCAGCGTCTGGCCGGCCAGCACTTCCTGGCCCACCTTGACGAACGGGTCCTCGTCGGGGCTCGGCGCCACGTAGAAGGTGCCCACCATGGGACTGCGCACCAGGCTGTCGGCGTCGTCCTCGGCCGGAAGCGGCGCGGCGGCGGCTCCGGCGGTCACGCCGGTCAGCTCGGCGCGGGCGTTGAGCAGCTGCCCGACGCGCTCGGCCATCATCGGGATGGATGCGCCGCCGGCGGGCTTGCGCTCCAGCTCGATTTCGCAGGTGGCGTCCTTGTAGCGCAGCGAGGTGAGCTCGCCCTCGTCCATGATGCCGAGCAGGTCGAGGATGTTCTCGCGACGCTGCTTGAGTTCTGCTTCGCGCGCGGCGTCGGTGGTGCCGGCCTGCGTTTCGGTGGTTTCGTTGCTCATCGGTGCTCCTATCTAGTGCTGCCCTGCGGCATGGTTGCTGGTGTTGGAGGCCGCGCGTGCGGCGGCCGTGGCGGTGGTTGCGCTCAGGTCGGAATCGCTGCGCGGCTGCGCGCCCGCCTGGCCGGGGGTCGGCTTGTTCAGCTCGATCCACAGCCGCTGATCGCCCGATCCCCTCTCGCGCGCCTGTGCTTCCAGGATGGGAGTCAGCCTCCGCGCGGTGCGACGGGGTGAAATGCCGCCGTAGCAGGGGCGTTTCACCATTTTCGCCAGCGCGTCCATGCGGCGCGCCTCGGCGCGGTAGGCTTCCTGGGCCTCCTGCACGCTTATGGGGGTGAAGCGGATGGTGCGCCCGGGCGTGCACTGCACGAGCTTGGGCACGTCAACGCTGCAGACGGTGCCGATCTTCGCGTAGCCGCCGGTGGTCTGGCGGTCGGAGAGCATGATGATGGGCCGGCCGTCCGCGGGAATCTGCACGGCGCCGTAGGCGATGCCGTCGGATATGATGTCGCTGCCGTCGTAGGTGTCGACTTCGGGGCCGTCGAGACGGAATCCCATGCGGTCGCACTTGCTGGTGGTCGTGTAGGGCTTGCTGTAGAAGGTGTCGATGCCTTCCTGGGTGAACAGGTCCTCCTGCGGGCCGGGGACGACGCGCAGCGTGACCGAATCCTCGCCGAAGCCGTAGAACTCGTCGTCGTAATCGACGCTGTGCGATCCTAAGTTCGGCAGGAAATCGACGTTGTCCGTGCAGAAGGGCAGGTAGTCGCCCGTGATGAGCGCGCGTCCCTTCCACCCGCCGATGCCGCACTTCAAGTTGGTGGAGCGGCTGCCCATGACCTCGGGCGCGTCGATGCTGCCGCCGGCGATGGCAAGGTAGCCGTACATGCCGTTCTTCGGCGCGCCGAAGGAAAGCACGCTGCCGCGGCGCACGAGCACGGCCATGTACATGGGGATGGGCTGGCCGTCGAGCTTGGGGCTGAAGTCGCCGCCGGTGATGGCGACGAAGGTGTTGGTGGTGAAGCGCAGCTTAGGCCCGGCCAGGCAAAACTCCAGCACCGGGGCGTTCGGGTCGTTGTCCACGAGCAGGTTTGCAATGCGGAAGGCGCGGGAATCCATGATGCCCGAGGGCGAGAACCCGCTTCCCAAATATCCGACGCGGCCCTGGTCCTGCAGCGTGGTGAGGATGCCGGGCTTGATGGCGGTGACTCCCATGGCTTTAGGCTCCTTCCACGATGACGTCGCATTCCCAGTCGCCGGCGGCTATCTGGGCCTCGATGGCGTCGTACTGCGCGCGCGAGATGGGCGTGAAGCGCAGGTATTCGCCGGCTTGGTACAGAATGGGCGGCTTGCGGTCGGGATCGTAGGGGCGCACGGGGCTGCGGCCGATGATCTGCCAGCCGCCGGGGCTTGCCAGCGGGTAGATGCCCGTCTGCGCGCCGCCGATGCCCACGCTGCCTGCGGGAATTTCGATGCGCGGCTGGGTGAGGCGCGGCGTGTGCAGGCGTTCGTCCAGCCCGCCCAGGTAGGCGAAGCCGGGAAGGAAGCCCAGCATGTCGATGAGATAGTCGCGCCCGGAGTGCACGGCGATGACCTCTTCTTCGCCCATGCCGGCATGCTCGGCGACGGTTCCCAGGTCGGGGCCGAATTCGCCGCCGTAGCACACGGGGATGACCACGATGCGCTTGATGCCGGCCTCGGCCGCCGTGAGGTTGCGCAGCTTGCCCTGCACGCGCCGGCACAGCTCGTCGTAGCCGATGGCGCAGGGGTCGTAGGTGACCATGAGCGAGCAGAAGGTGGGCACCAGCTCGCGCACGCCGGGGATGGGGTCGTCGGAAAGCGTCTGCGCGGCGACGCGTATCATGCCGCTCGTTTGCGGCGATATGGTTTTGGCGAACTCCAGGTTTATCGCGGAGTCGCCGGCGACGGTGATGTCGAATCCAGCCAAGATGCGCCCTTTTTCGTTGATTGCCGTGTTTCTCCACCATGCTAAAGCAAAGTGAGCCGAAACGGCATTTTGGTAATATACTTGCAACCTATCTGATTAATAGTAATTCACCGCGTCGCAGGGCATCGCCCTGGATCCGCGCCTAATCGGCTGGCGGTCGCGCGCAGACGGATAAGCTTGACGGCGCCGGGGTCGGCGTCGCGGATAACGAAAGCGTTAGAGGATGGAAAGAGGCATCTTCCTGGTCGTGTTCCTGTTCGGGTACACGGTGCAGGCCATCACCGGATTCGCCGGCAACATATTCTGCATGCCCGTGGGAACGTACACGCTGGGGCTGCAAAACTCGGTTTCCATTTTGAACACGACGGGTTTTTTGGGATGCGGCCTGCTTGCGGTGCTGCATCGCAAGAATATCGATTGGCATGAGCTCGCCAAGATCGTCATCACCATGTTGCCGTTCGTGGCCTTGGGCGCGTGGCTCGATTCCATCATCCCGCTGCATGCGCTGCTGAAGATTTACGGCGCCATCATCGTCGCCATCGGCATCAAGAACCTCGTGCAGAAGAAGCAGATGTTCCTGCCCGAATGGGCGTTGTGGCTGGTGCTTGTGGCGGCGGGATTGGTGCAGGGCATGTTCGTTTCCGGCGGCGCGCTCCTGGTCATCTACGCGGTGCAGAAGCTGCGCGAAAAGGAGCGGTTCCGCGCCACGCTGTCGGCGGTGTGGGCGATTCTGAACATCCTGTACGCCGCGCTACAGGTGCAGCAGGGGCACTTCACGGTCGATGCGTGGATTACCGTCGCGTGCTGCGTCCCGCTGATCGCGATCGCCACGGTCGTGGGCGGCAAGCTGGGCAAGAAGCTGAGCCAGGAACGCTTCCTGAAGCTGACGTATATTCTGCTGCTGGTGATCGGCGCCGTGCTG
>CAVGAF010000073.1:6871-8214 GCA_963627055.1 Butyrivibrio sp. CAG:318
GCTGCGTGGAGCCTCGTCGGCTTCTATTCGTAATCCTTCTTCAGCGCGGCGAAGGCGGGCATGCTGTCCTCGATGGTCTTCTTCGCGATGCAGTAGCTCAGGCGCACCCAGCCCGGCACGCCGAAGCTGTCGGAGGGCACCAGCAGAAGCTCGTGCTTCTTGGCCTGGTCGCTGAACGCCTGCGCGTCGGGCTCGAGCGCGCGCACCCACAGGTAGAACGCGCCATCGGGCTGCACGTACTCGTAGCCGAGCGCATCAAGGCCCTCGGTGAGGATGCGGCGGTTCTCGGCGTAGGCGGCGACGTCGGACGGCTCGTCGACGCAGGCGGCCACCACGCGCTGGAACAGCACCGGCGCGCAGATGTAGCCATGCGCGCGACCGGCGCCGGCAACGGCGAAGAACACGCGGTCGGCCTCTTCGGCATCCATGGTGTCGGACACGTACACGTAGCCGACGCGCTCGCCCGGCAAGCTGAGCGCCTTGGAGTACGAATAGCATACGAGCGTGCGCGGGTAGATGGTGGGCACGTAGGGCACCTCGGCGCCGTAGACGATCTCACGGTACGGCTCGTCGCTGATCAGGTAGATCGGATGGCCGAACTCCTCTTCCTTGGCGCGCAGCATGGCGGCCAGCGCCTCGAGGTTCTCGCGCGTGTACACGGCGCCGACCGGGTTGTTCGGCGAATTGATGATGACGGCGGCCGTCTTGGCGGTGATGGCGGCGCCCATGGCTTGAACGTCGAGTTGGAAGCTGGGAACCTGCGTGGGCACCTCCACGATGGAGCAGCCCATGGTCTCGATCCACACCTTGTATTCGGGGAAGTACGGCGTGGGGACGATCACCTCGTCGCCGGGGTTGCTGATGGCGCCCAGGCTGATGGCGATGGAGGCGGCGGCGCCCACGGTCATGTAGACGTGCTCGGCCTTGGCCGGGATGTCGTAGCGGCGCGCGATGCTTTCCGCGATGGCGGCGCGCACGGCGGGGATGCCCGAGGCCGGGGAGTAGGCGTGCAGCTCGACCGGGGAGAGCTTCATGGCCTCGTTGATGGTGTCGGCCACCTTCTGCGGCGCCGGCACGCTCGGGTTTCCGATGCTGTAGTCGAACACCTTGTCGTCGCCGATTTCGGCCTTGCGCTTCATGCCGTACGCGAACAGCTCGCGGATGGCGGAAGGCTCGTTGCCCAGGTTGTACATGCGATCGTCGATCATGGGTGCTCCTTGCGTCTCGCCGCGTCCGGGCGATTCGGCCGGTCGCGGTCTTTCTTCTATTGAGGGGAACCTTACCACTTCGCCAGGGGCAGACTAGGGGCGGGCGCTTGAGTGGATAAAGTTTCCCAATGGGAA
>CAVGAF010000074.1:0-8099 GCA_963627055.1 Butyrivibrio sp. CAG:318
TTGGTCGCGGGGGCTGGATTTGAACCAACGACCTCCGGGTTATGAGCCCGGCGAGCTACCAGACTGCTCCACCCCGCATCATGCGACCTGCTTTTGCTTCGTTTTGCGCGTTGCAAAAGCTGCAAGAAAGAAATATACGCTCCGAATCACTGACATGCAAGCAAAACCTTTCCGGTCATAAAATCGTCACAACTTGAGAGGCGACGGAGGCGACGAAGGCGAAGGTGCAAGGGCGGGCAGGCGGCTGTGTGATAGGCGAATGCGGAAGCAATCGCGCTAGCGAAAGCAGCAGATGGTTGGTTTGCGGCGTCGTTCAAACGCAAAGTGGTCACGCGGCGTGCACGCGCTTGCCTTGCCCTTGCCTTGGCGTACAATCGCTTGCAAGGGCGGCAACCGCGCCCGTTACCACGAAAAGAGGGGGAGCCATGCAGGTCATCACCGATCAAGTTACCGTGTTCTCGAAGGACAACCCGCCGTGCGCCACGGCCGAGCCGGGCGAGACGCTTCTGTTCAAGACGCTCGACTGCTTTAGCAACCGCATCCCCGACGAAAGCGTCACCATGGCCGACCTGGACTATTCCTACGGGTTCGCCAATCCCGCTGCCGGCCCCGTCTATATCAACGGAGCTGAGCCGGGCGACGTGCTGGTGGTCGATATTTTCGACATCGAAGTGGCCGACGAGGGCACCATCGCCACCGACGACCATTGCGGCCCGCTGTACGAAACGACGGGCTATCGCACCAAGAAAATCCCCATCAAGGACGGAATGGCGACGTTCAACCAGGTCAGCTTCCCGATCGATCCGATGATCGGCGTCATTGGCACCGCGCCTGCCGGCCCCGACGTAATCGACGGCTTCGTGGGAAGCCACGGCGGCAACATGGACAACAAGAAGATCACCAAGGGCACGCGCCTGTACTTTCCGGTACGCGTCCCCGGTGCCTTGCTGCAAATGGGCGACGTGCACGCCACCATGGGCGATGCCGAGCTGTGCGGCACCGGCATCGAAATCCCCGCCGAAATCACGTGCCGCGTGCAACTGGTGAAGGGCTTCGAGCTGAACTGGCCCGTGCTGGAAACGTTCGGCCCCGCCGGCAAATGGTACGTGAACTGCTGCGCCCCGCATTACACGGAAGCCCTGATGATGGGCGCGAAGGAGCTGCAGCGCCTGCTCATGCGCGTGACCGGTTGGGATGCCGAGGAAACCTACATGTACATGTCCGTGCAAAGCGACGTCGAAGTGAACCAGGGCTGCGAGCCGTGCGAGGTGGACGTGTCGCTGCGCATCGGCACGCCGAAACTGCCGCAATTCCCGGTGCTGATTCCCCAACCGTAGGGCGACGAAATCGGCCGGCGTTTCCTTATGCCGGCTCCTAGAGCTACTTTAACGTGCTAAAGTGCTTTTATTGCGCAGAGCCGGACCCATGCCTCCGGCTCTGCGCAATGCCTTCTGCCCGCAAAACGAGAGAAAGGTTGGGAATGGCAACGCAGAACGCCCCGGCGAAACCCAAGGCCGGGGACAACATCGAGCAGTTCGGCTACAAGCAGGAGCTGCGCCGTGGACTCACGCTGAAGGACGTCATCCTTTACGGCGTGCTGTTCATGGTCATCATCGCGCCGCAGTCGATTTACGGCGAGGTGCAGCAGCAGTCGGGCGGCATGACTCCGCTCGTGTACATCGTCGGCTTCGTGGCCATCAGCTTCACGGCCATGGGCTACATGCACATGTCGAAACGGTTCCCCATCGCAGGCTCCGTCTATTCGTACGTGCAGCGCGGCATCAACCCGCATGTCGGCTTCATAGCCGGCTGGCTGATTCTTCTGGATTACGTCTTCATCCCGTCGTTGCTGCTGGTCATGGTTGCAAATTGGGGTGTCGCGCTGGTTCCGGGCAGCCCGTGGTATTTGTGGGTTGTCGTGTTCGTGGCGTTCAACACGTTCGTGAACATCCGCGGCATCACCATGCAGAAGGGCGTCGACTGGGTCATCTTCGTCGTCGAGATCCTGGCGGTCATCGCCTTCATCGCCCTGGGCACCTCTTTCGTGCTCGGTGGCGGCGGCGCCGGCGAGCTGAATTTGGACCCCATCTACCAGCCCGGCAAGGTTGACCTGCACTTCATCGCCACGGCGTGCTCCATCGCGTGCCTGTCCTTCCTTGGTTTCGACGGCATGTCCACCCTGGCCGAGGAAACCGAGCAGCCCGAGAAGACCATCGGCAAGGGCATCCTCATCGCGCTGTGCATCATGGTCGTGGTGTTCGTCGCGCAAACCTACGTGGCCGCGCTCATCCAGCCCGACTGGACCAGCATCGACCCTGAAATGGCCTTTTTCGACGCGGCCCTGGCCTGCGGCGGCCCCGTCTTCTACAAGGTGCTTCTGGTCGTGAACATCGTGGCCGTGGGCATCGCGAACATCATGAACGCCCAAACCGCGTCGGCGCGCCTGCTGTACTCCATGGGCCGCGACGGCGTGATCCCGCGCGTGTTCGGCAAGGTGCACCCGAAGTTCCAGACGCCGTGGTTCGCCGCCGTCGCCATCGGCTGCCTGTCGCTTTTGCTGCCGGCGTTTTTGGACATGGCGACGCTTTCGCGCTTCGTCAACTTCGGCGCGTTGTCCTCGTTCGTGCTGCTCAACATTGCCGTGTTCGTGTTCTTCTTCCTGAAGGAGAAGAGGCGCAGCGGCGTTGGCGACATCGTGAAGTACGTGGTGTGCCCATTCCTCGGCGTGTTCATCTTGCTGTACGTGTTCACGGGTTTCGACGTGCCGACGTATATCGTCGGCGGGTCGTGGCTGGTCATCGGCCTTATTATCGGGGCGGTGAAGTCGAAGGGCTACAAAGAGGTGCCCGAGGCGTTCAAGAACCTCGAGGTGTAAACGCTCGAGGTTTGTGGCGCGGCAGGGGGCGTGGCGCTGATGCGCAAATTCGTGGAGAATCGGCGGACGGGGCGTTCCTGACGCAGATTCTTCCGATTGCCCCTTGCGAACGATTGCCGGTTTCGGTATAGTTCGTATTCGCGCTTCGCAAGAAGCCGTGTGCCAACGTGGCTCAGCTGGTAGAGCAGCGCTCTCGTAAAGCGCAGGTCACCGGTTCGAATCCGGTCGTTGGCTCCACGAATTGCCGCAAGCCCCTCGCAAAAGCGGGGGGCTTGTTTTTTATGCGGGCTGACGCCGACTCTCCGCTCCGCCGCTCTTCGCCGTTCTCCCCGTCGGGATTTCCCGCGCACGCGCTATACTTTCCCTCAACAGATGCGCGGGCCGTTTTCGCAGGTGCCCGCCCCTGCACGTTACCGAGGAAGGCGGTTTTCCATGGAAGACTTCGAATTTGTTTCCCCGACGCAGTTCGTGTTCGGCAAAAGCGCCGAGGAGAAGGTCGGCCCGATGCTTGCGGAGCGCGGCGCGAAGAAGGCCCTGGTGCACTTCGGCGGCCAGTCGGCCATCAAAAGCGGCCTGATCGATCGCGTGTGCGCCTCGCTGGAAGCCGCGGGCGTTGCGTACGTGAAGCTCGGCGGCGTGCGTCCGAACCCCGAAATCACGCTGGTGCGCGAGGGCGTGGCTGCTTGCAAGGCCGAAGGCGTTGATTGGGTGCTCGCCGTCGGCGGCGGGTCGGTCATCGATTCGGCGAAGGCCATCGCCAACGGCGCATGCATCGAGGAAGATGTCTGGGAGCTGTTCGCCACGAAGCGCCCGAACAAGAACGTGCTGCCCATCGCCGTGGTGCTGACCATCCCCGCGGCCGGCAGCGAGGCGTCGAAGAACACCGTGGTCAGCAACGACGAGCTGGGCATGAAGACCGGCTACGCGAACAATTTCCATCGCCCGAAGCTGGCGTTCATGAACCCCGAGCTCACCTTCACGCTGCCGCCGTTCCAGACGGCCGCCGGCTTGACCGACATGTTCTGCCACCTGTTGGAGCGCTTCTTCGACGACGTCGGGTCGGTGCCGGTGACGGACAATTTAAACCTCTCTCTCATGAAGACGGTGCGCGCCGAGGCCCCGCGCGTGCTGGCCGAGCCGGACAACTACGACGCCCGCGCGAACGTCATGTGGGCGGGCATGTTGTGCCATCAGGGCCTGGCCGGTTGCGGGCGCCACGAGGATTGGGCGACGCACGGCCTGGAGCACGAGCTTTCCGCCTACGACACGTCCATCACGCACGGCGCGGGTCTGGCCTGCATGTTCCCGGCGTGGATGGAATACGTCTACGTGGAGAACCCGGCGCGTTTCGCGCAGTACGGCTACGAGGTGTTCGGCCTGACGCCGACGGGCGACATCGAGTCCGATGCGCTGTCCGCCATCGACGAGACGCGCATGTTCTTCGCCTCGCTGGGCATGCCCATCAGCCTGGCCGAGCTGGGAATTGACGAGGACACCATTGAGGGCGCCATCGACCAGATGATCCCGACGCTGCGAAAGAACAAGGGCGAGGTATTCGGCAGCTTCAAGAAGCTGACCATGGAAGACGCCGCGGAAATCTACCGCCTGGCACTGTAAGCAGCTTGCTGGCCGGAGAGCGCGTTCGCAAGAGCGCGCTCTCCGGCGAAGCCGGGGCATCGGACGAAGGAGGAGTCGGGGCGTAGCCGGAGCACCAATTGGGAGGCCCTGGCCGGCAGGCTGCTCGCGTCGGGCGCGGCCCAAGCGGCGGCCCCTACTGTAAAAAGCAGCTGGCTATGATCACGATTGCGGTGGTGAGCAGGCCCGACACCGCGATGGACACGCCGGACATGGCGCCTTCCAGCTCGCCCATCTCAAGCGCCTTCGTGGTGCCGACCGCATGGCTGCATGTGCCGATGGCCACGCCCTTCGCGATGCGGTTGTTCACGCGGAAGATCTTCGTCATCAGCGGGGCGAAGATGGCGCCCAGGATGCCGGTGATGATGACGGCGGCCACGGTGATCGACGTGATGCCGCCAAGTTCCTGCGACACGGCAATGGCGATGGGCGTCGTCACCGATTTCGGGATGAACGAAATCGCCATGTCGTCGCCCAGCCCCAATAGTTTGCAAAGCGAATAGGCGCTGATCATCGAAACGATTGACCCCACCAAGCAGCCGCAGAAGATGGGCACGAAATGCTGCTTGAGAATCTGGCGCTGGCGGTACACCGAATAGGCGAGCGCCACGGTGGCGGGCCCGAGCAGAAACGAAATCGCCTGCACGCTCGACTCGTACGATTCGAGCGGAATTTGGAAGACGCACAGCAGCACGATGATGAAGATGACCGTGACCAGCAGCGGGTTGAGCAGCGGCGAGCGCACCTTCTTGTACAGCGCCACGGCAAGTTTGAACACGATGAACGAAACGACGGTGCCGACGACGAGCGTCGCGATGAGGTGCAGCATGCTTAAGCCTCCTTGCCGGCGACGTTCTTTGCGACCGGCGCCGCCGGGGCGGTAGCCGCTGTCGCTTCGGACGGGACGGTCTGCGTGGCCGACGTTCCCGAAGCAGCCTGAGCCGCCGGCGCCAGCGCGGTGTCCTTGCCCATCTTCGCCATCACCCAGGAAACGAACAGCACCGTGTACGACGTGGCCAGAAACACGATCACCGTGGTGGTGATGCAGACGAACGCGAACTTCGCCGCCGAGCTTTCCAACAGGGAAAAGCAGCCCATGATGGCCACGCCGGCGGGGATGAAGAAGATGGACATGTTGTCGATGAGGTAGTCGCACGCCTCGCTGATGTACTTCGTTTTCAGCACGTGCGTGCCCAGCAGCACGAGCAGCAGCACCATGCCCAAAATGTTGCCCGGCAGTGCGATGGGGAGCACCGACGCGATGGCGCAACCGGCGGCGTACACGCCCATGATCAGGCATAACTGTCCTAGAAGCAGAAGCCCATGCTTGACGGAGCGCTGCAGGCGCTCAAGCGGGGTGACGGCGCCATGGAACATTTCGGCGTGGATTTCCCTCATGTCGTCGCGCGTCGAGGTGACGAAATCCTTAATGCGCGCCCAAATGGAGCGCGCAGAACGTTTGGCGTCGCCCGCGGCGCCCCTATTCGGTTTCATGGCGAGTGATACATCCCCTTGCTTGATGGTGTGCAGAGTCGTTTGAATCGGGGATTCATACTAGGACGCTAGGGGATTACGCCCCAGTCCCGCCGCCGGAATTTCACGCGACGCGCACATGACCTGCGACGCTTCGCCATATTGCATGGCGGCATTTGGCTTCGCCGGGCTGTTGTGCCAGACTGCCGCGCCGGGCGACCTGCGGGCGCGACGGTCGCTTGGCGCGCCGGGGGCCTGCGGGCTCGGCCTTCGCGCGCAGGCGCAACGGCCACCCACAGGCGCGCTAGTCGTTGGCGCCGACGATGAAGTTCATGATGGAGGAAACGATGCTGATGACGATGGACGCCACGAACGCGCTGCCGAAGCTCGAGATGATGAAACCGACCCCGAACAGGCCGTTCGCCAGCCAAGCGGCCAGGTAGAGCATGGCCGTGTTCACGATAAGGTAGAAAATGCCGAACGTCAGGCACGTGATGGGCAGGCTGAGAATTTGCAGCAGCGGCTTCACGCTCATGTCGATGAGCGCCAGCGCCAGGGCGCAGGCGACGACGGCCACCCAGCTTTCGGCGGTTCCGGCGATGAAGATGCCCGGCACCAGCCAGACGGCGGCGGCGACGGCGACGGCGGTGACGAGCAAGCGGACGATGAAGTTCATGCGAGTTCCCTTTCGTGCGTGTAAACTGAACGCCTAGTGTACACGCTTTTTCGACGCGAACGGGGTTCATCATGACGGATAGGTGCAGCGCGCCGCGCGAGGGGATGCCGACGTGTCCGCAGGCGAAGCGATGCGGGGCCTGCCAGCACGTTGGCGAGCCGTATGCGGAGCAGCTTGCGGCGAAGGACGCGCGCGTGGCCGAGCTGTTCGCCGACGTGGCGGCGCCCGATACCCTGCGCCCGATCATCGGCATGGACGAGCCGTATCGCTACCGTAATAAGGTGATGTCGCCGTTCGCGCCCGCTCGCAAGGGCGGCCATCCGGCGAAGCGGGCCGGTCGGGGCTGCGGAGGCGCACGCCCCAGCCGCCCGAATTCGGGCTCGGCCCAGGGCGACATCCTGTGCGGCATGTACGCCGCGGGCACGCACCGCATTATCGACACGCGCGACTGCCTGATCGAAAACGAGCAGGCCAAGCGGGTCATTCAGTCGATTCGCAGCATCATGCTGAAGTTCGGCATCGAACCCTACGACGAGGATCGAGGATGCGGCTTCATTCGTCACGCCGTCGTGCGCGTGGGCCATACGAGCGGGGAAGTGCTGGTCACGCTGGTGACGAACGGCCGGCAGTTCCCGGGCGCGAAGTCGTTCTGCCGCGAGCTGGTGCGCCGCTGCCCGTTCATCACCACGGTGGTGCAGAACATCAACGAGCGCAAGACGAACGTGGTGCTCGGCCAGCAGGAGCAGGTGCTCTATGGCCCCGGCTTCATCTTAGACAAGCTGTGCGGGCTGAGCTTCCGCATTTCGTCGCAGTCGTTTTACCAGGTGAACAGTGTGCAGACCGAGGTGCTGTACCGCAAAGCGGTCGAGCTTGCGAACTTCACCGGCGCCGAACACGCCATCGACGCGTACTGCGGGACGGGAACCATCGGGCTGGTGGCGGCTTCGATGGGCGCCGCGCGCGTGACCGGCGTCGACTCGGTGGCGTCGGCTATTCGCGATGCGCGGCAGAACGCGCGCCACAACGGGGTGGACAACGCGGAGTTCGTCACGGCCGATGCGGGCGCGTTTCTGCGCGAGCTGGCGGCGGACGCGGCCCCGGCGGTCCCGGCGGGTGCCGCTTCCGGGCGCGAACCCGTCGTCTTGCTGATGGACCCGCCGCGCGCCGGTTCGACCGAGGAATTCCTCTCGGCTGCGGTGCGCCTGGCGCCCGAGCGCATCGTCTACATCTCGTGCAACCCGCAAACGCAGGTTCGCGACCTGGCGTTTCTGCGAAAGCACGGCTTTACGGTGCGCACGGTGCAGCCGGTGGACATGTTCCCGCACACCGACCATATAGAGACGGTGGTTTCCCTGTCGCGGGAAACGGCCCGGGAGGCCCTCCGGTGACCGCGCGCAAGGACGTGCTCGCCAGCGCCCGCACGACAATCGCCTCGCGGGA
>CAVGAF010000075.1:0-8021 GCA_963627055.1 Butyrivibrio sp. CAG:318
TTTCGTACACTACTTCGCCCATGTGGCTGGCGTCGTAGCCGACGATGCCGTCGATTTCCTCGCGGAAGGGGCGCGTGCGGCATAGATGCGTGATTGCGTCGACCACGCGCTCGCTGCCCGGCGTCTTCGCCAGCACGATGTCGAGCCATTCGTCTTGCAACGGCAGGAAGTCGACACCTTCCACCTGGCGAAACGTCCGCTCGACCCCGATGCCGGCATCCGCCGCGCCCCGCGCGACGAAGCTGGCCATGGCCAGTCCCGACTGCGCCTCGCGGGCGTAGCCGGCAATTTTCGCGCGCGCCTCGGCGCTCACCCCTCGGCGGGAAAGCTGCTCGTCGAGCAGGATGCGGCTGCCGCAGCCCTTTTCGCGGTTGATGAGGCGGATTTCGGGCTTGAGCAGGTCGTCCCAGGCGCGCAGCCCCTTGGGGTTGCCTTTCGCCACGATAAGGCCCTGCCGGCGGCGCACCAGGCGCACGACGCGCACGGGCACGCCCGGCAGCAGCCGCTTCACGGCCTCGACGTTGTAGCTGTCGGTGGCGCCGTCGTAAAGATGACTGAGCGCCGCATGCGCCTGACCTCGGTAAACGTTGACGAGCGCGTTATAGCTTCCCTCGTACACGCGGTCGAGGGGAAGGCCCGTCGCGCCGAGGTAGTTCGCCAGTACGTCGCCGACGATGTCGTTGCCGGCAAGCACGAATGCGCCGCCGGCCTCAGCCTGCGCGGTGTCGACCGTCGTGCTCGGCCGCGCCGCCGCGCCCGCCGCGCCGCTGCCCGTGCGCAGGGCGGAAGACCCCCGCCCGGGCGCACCCGCAGCCGCGGCGGCGCGTGCCGTTTCCGCTTCGCGCGCCTTCGCCTTGCGGCTGCGCGCGATATAGTTCTCCACGTCGGCCATGGTGAAACGCAGCTTGCGGCCCACGTAGTACGACGCGAGCTCGTCGGTTTTCACCAGCTTGTATACGGAACTGCGGCTGACCTGCAGAATCTCCGCCACATCCTCTGCCGTGAGCGCCTCGTCGTTTCGCATGCCGCCGCCTTTCGCCTTACCGTCGTATATATGTGTTCAAGTATAACCTTGCCGAAGGAGGTATGTGTCGGCAACCGGGGCTTGTTGGCCAGGCCGGCCGGCTTGGCGCTTCCGCTCGCACCTGCCCGCGACATCTGCGGGCTTTCCCGCGCCCGCCGTCCGGCGGGTTGTGCGACAATGGGGGGCGAACAATAAGATTGCTGCACGTTAGGTACCCGTTATGTCTGCCAGATTCAACATCAAGGCAGCCGACCCCGAGGCCGTCTCGCGCCTGCAACGCGAGCTGCACATGCCGCATTTCGTTGCGACCACGCTCGTATCGCGAGGCATCGACACCCCGGAGGCTGCGAACCGCTTCCTCACCCCGTCGCTGGAACGCGATTGGCGCGACCCCTACATCATCCCCGGCCTTGCCGCTGTGGCCGATGAGCTGCAGGAGGCTATCAAGCGCGGCGACCACATCATGGTCTTCGGCGACTTCGACCTCGACGGCATCTCCGCCACCACCACGCTCACGCGCGGCTTGCGCGCGCTCGGCGCCCGGGTCACCCCGTTCATCCCGCGCCGCTTTGACGAGGGCTACGCCATCACGCCCGCCGCAATCGAGCGTCTCATGCAGGCAAAACCCGACTTCCTGGTCACCGTTGACTGCGGCATCGCGTGCAGGGAAGAGGTGCGCATGCTGCAGGAACGCGGCGTGAAGGTGGTCGTCACCGACCATCACGAGCCTTCCGACCTGGTTCCCGACGTGCCGGTGGCCGACCCCAAGTGCGATCCCGGCTGCCCGAGCGCCATCCTCGCCGGCGTGGGCGTGGCGCTGAAGATGGTGCAGGTGCTCGGCGGGCGTTTCGGCCAGCCGAACCTGTGGCTTGGCCTCGTCGATTTCGCCACGCTCGGCACCGTCGCCGACCTCATGCCCATGCGCGACGAGAACCGCGCGCTGGTCTCCGAAGGCCTGCGGCGCATCAACGAGAACCCGCGCCCGTGCATTGCGGCGCTGCTGCAAACCTCCGGCGCGGCGGGCAAGCCCGTCACCGCCACCAATTTGAGCTTCTCGCTCATTCCGCGCCTGAACGCCGCCGGTCGTATGGGCGACGCGCAACTGGCACTTGACCTGCTGCTTTCCGATTCCTACGACGAGGCGTGCGGTCTGGCCGAGCGTCTGGAGGCCGTCAACGACCAGCGCCGCACCATCGAGGCCGAGCTTTCCGAGATAGCGAAAGTGCAGGCCGCCGAAACCTACAAGGGCCAGCGCGCGCTCGTGGTGGCCGGCGAAGGGTGGCACGAGGGCGTCAAGGGCATCGTGGCCAGCCGCCTGGTGAGCACCTACGGCGTGCCCACGCTGCTGTTCACCATCGACGGCGACGAGGCGCGCGGATCGGGGCGCAGCGTCGGCCAGGTCAACCTGTTCAAGGCGGTGGAAAGCTGCTCCGACCTGCTGCTTCGCTATGGCGGGCACGAAGCTGCCGTGGGCGTGACCGTGCCCACCGACAAGCTTCCCGAATTCGAGCGGCGCCTGTGCGCCTATATGGACACGCTGCCCGAGGGCGCCTTCCACCCGCTTGTGAACATAGACGCGTGCGTCAACCTCGACGAGCTGACGCTGCGCAACGTCGCCCAGCTCGACGCGCTCGCGCCGTTTGGGCAGGAACATCCCGTGCCCGTGTTTTTGGCGCGCGACGTCACCTTGCTGCACTGCCGCGCGGTCGGCGCCGAGCGCAACCATTTCTCGTGCTCGCTTTCCAATGGGCGCACCACCGTGGCCGGCATCATGTTCCACTGCAACGACATACGCACGCTCATGTACACGAAAAGCGTGGTCAACGCCGCGTTCGAGGTGCAAATCGACGAATGGAAGAACCGCCGCAGCGTGAAGGCCATGCTGAAATCGCTCAGCCCCGCGCGCACCTGCGCCGCGCTTGAGGCGTGCCTGAATCCGGAAAACCTGAGCTTCGTGGCTGATCTGTACGCCACGCAGGACGACGTGCTGTGCGCCGACGCCCCGCACGACCCGGAAGCCATCGAGGAATACGAAAACGTCCTCGAGCGCAACCGCATCCAGTGGGAGACGGTCGCGCGCACCAACCCGCAGCAACTTGCCGGCGAAGTGGTGCGCGCCATCATCGGCGACGCGCAGCTGCATGACGCGCAGCAGCTTATTTTGGACAACCTCAACGCCGACAAGTCGGTGCTCGGCGTCATGGTGACGGGCCGCGGCAAGTCGCTCACCTTCCAGGTGCACGCCACCCTGCGCGCACTTGCCCGCCGCGAGGCCAGCCTGTTCGTCTACCCGCTGCGCGCGCTCATCGCCGACCAGGCTTTCCACCTGCGCGAAGCCCTCGCGCGCTTCGGCATCACCGTGGTCACCCTCACGGGCGAGAGCACCGTCGACGAGCGCCGCCGCGCGTTTGCGGGCTTGGCCGACGGCAGCGTGGACATCGCGCTGACCACGCCGGAGTTTTTGGCGTGGCATGCCGATTCGTTCGCATTCACGCAGCGCGTGAAGTTCGTGGTCATCGACGAAGCGCACCACATCGGCCTGGCGCGCGCCGGCCAGCGCGAGGCCTACGCCACCATCGGGAAAGCCGTTTCGCGCCTGGGCGACCCCACGGTGCTGGCGCTCACGGCCACGGCCGACGACGAATGCGTCAGCGCCATCAGGCGCGAGCTGCCCATCGACGTGTGCATCTACGACGGCACCGACCGCCCCAACCTCACGCTCGACGACCGCCGCAACGTGCCCTCGCGCGACAACTACCTGGCGAATCTCGTTGCCTCGGGGCAGAAGACCGTCGTGTTCGTCAATTCGCGCGAACAGTCCGTGGCAGTGGCTCGCCACCTGCGCAAACATGCCCCGCAAGTGGCGCCGCTCATCGGCTTCTACAACGCGGGCCTCTCGCGCAGCGAACGCAAGCGCATCGAGGACCTGTTCCGCACCGACGCGCTTTCGGTCCTGGTGGCCACGAGCGCGTTCGGCGAGGGCGTGGACATCCCCAACATCCGCCACGTGGTGCTCTACCACATGCCCTTTAACGAAATCGAGTTCAACCAGATGTGCGGGCGCGCCGGGCGCGACGGGCAGCCGGCAACCATCCATCTGCTGTTCAACCGCGACGACTCGGGGCTCAACGAGCGTATCCTGGCCGACATGACGCCGTGCCACGACAGCCTGGCGCAGGTGTATCGCAAGCTGCGCGAGATGCAGTGCAAGAGCAAGACGACGTTCTTCACCACCAGCGACGCGAACCTTGCGCGCCTGGTCAGCACGCAGTTGTTTCCCGTGCGCACCGCATCGGCCACCTGCGCGGTGGCGGTGTTCCGCGAACTGGGGCTCATCGAGGCGCATTCGGTGTTCGGCGAGCGCGGCCTGGTGCGCTCCATCCACGTGAAGGATTTTCGCGACAAGGTGGAGCTGACCGACAGCGTGCGCTACCGCGAGGGCCTCGACGAGCGCGAGATCTTCCGCGGCTTCCGCGATTGGGTGCTCGGGAGCAACGCTTCCGACCTGCAGATTCGCGTGTCGCATCCCATTCTGCCCAGCGACGTGGCCGCAGCCGGCGTCCCCGGGTGCGGGGGCTCGGTCGCGGGTGACGCGTCCGGCACTGCCGCCACCGCCCCTGCCGGCGCTACCGCCATCGCCGGCACACCCGCCCAACAAGCGGCTTCCGCGGAAGAGCCGCGTCAGGCATCTTCCGCTTCCCCGATAGTCATCAACCTGAAGGAGGTCGGCCATGACGAAGCATGACGACGACATGATCGGCTCCGCGCGCGAGCCCCTCTCGCACGTGCCCATGCCCGCGGCCGTGCGCCCGCCCGAGCCCGATAACCTGCTCGGACGCCCGCGCGTCGCCGAGAAAGCGTTCTCCACCGAGGCCACGAAGGTCATGCCGAAGGGGGAGAAAACCCCCGAGGAGCGCTTCGCCGACCTGCAGGAGACCACACGCCCGTACCTCAGCGACGAGGAAGAGGCCATGCTGGAGAAGGCCTACCATTTCGCCGACGAGGCCCATGCGGGCGCCACGCGCAAATCGGGCGAGCCGTTCATCGCGCATCCGGTGGAGGTGGCCATCATCCTGGCCGATCTGCGCATGGACGCCGAAACGCTCACCGCGGCGCTGCTGCACGACACCGTCGAGGACACCGAGGTGACCAGCCAGCTGGTGGAGCAGGAATTCGGCCCGCGCGTGGCGCAGCTGGTCGATGGCGTCACCAAGATCACGCGCATCGAGGTGGAGACGCTCACCGACGAGCAGGCGGCCACCATCCGCAAGATGTTCGTCGCCATGAGCAAGGACATCCGCGTCATCGTCATCAAGCTGGCCGACCGCCTGCACAACATGCGCACCTTGGCGGCGCTTAAGGAAGACCGCCGCATCTTCAAGGCGCGCGAGACGCTGGAAATCTACGCGCCCATCGCGCACCGCCTGGGCATCAACTCCATCAAGTGGGAGCTTGAGGACTTGAGCTTCTACTACTTGGAGCCCAATAAGTTCAAGCAGGTCTCGCGCATGGTCACCGAAAGCCGTTCGGAGCGCGAATCATACCTTGACCAGGTGATAAGCGTCCTGCATGCCGAAATGGAGAAGGTGAACATCCAGGCGCAGATCATGGGGCGCCCCAAGCACCTGTACAGCATCTATCAAAAGATGGCGAAGAAGGGCAAGGGCTTCTCCGAGATCTACGACCTCATCGCCGTGCGCATCATCGTGAAGTCGGTGAAGGACTGCTATTCGGCACTCGGCGCGGTCCATACGCTGTGGCACCCGATGCCCGGTCGCTTCAAAGACTACATCGCCATGCCGAAGTTCAACATGTACCAAAGCCTGCACACCACGGTCATCGGCCCGGCGGGCCGGCCGCTTGAAGTGCAGATCCGCACCGAGGAGATGCACCGCCAAAGCGAGTACGGCGTGGCGGCGCACTGGCGCTACAAGGAGAAGGGCGGCCGCGGCGGCAACGACTCCATGGACAAGCAGCTTGCCTGGCTGCGCGAGATGGTCGACTGGCAGGACGAGACGCACGATTCGCGCGAGTTTCTGAAGGACCTGAAGGTCGACCTGGCGCCGACCGAGGTGTTCGTGTTCACGCCGAAGGGCGAGGCCATGAGCTTGCGCGCCGGGTCCACGCCGGTGGACTTCGCCTACGCCATCCATACCGAGGTGGGCAACCACTGCGTCGGCGCGAAGGTCAACGGCGCCATCGTGCCGTTGGCTTACGAGCTGCAGCTGGGCGATCGCGTGGAAATCCTCACGCAGAAGTCGGCCAGCCCCAGCCGCGACTGGCTCAACATCGTCAAGACGCCCTCCGCGCGCAATAAGATCCGCGCGTACTTCAGCAAGGTTTCGCGCGCCGACGATTTGCTCAACGGCCGCGAGAAGCTGACGCGCGAGATGCGCAAGCACGGGCTGGGTATCTCCAACGCCCGCGCCGAGCGCGCCCTGCGCACCGTGTCCGAGCACTTGGGCTACAAGGACGCCGACGATATGCTGGTCAACATCGGCACGGGCAAGGAAAACCCGCAGTCGGTGGCGAATCGCCTGCTCACGGAGCTGGGACACAAATCCGACACGCAGCCCGACCCGCTGAACTTGAACGCGGCCATGTCCACGGGCAAGCTGCCGCCGATGCTGACGATGGTCAACAAGCCCAAGAAAAAGGAGACGAAGAGCTCCAACGGCGTGGTGGTGGAAGGCGTCGAGGGCGCGCTCGTGCGACTGTCGCGCTGCTGCAACCCGGTGCCCGGCGACGAGATCATCGGCTTCGTCACGCGCGGGCGCGGCGTGTCGGTGCACCGCCGCGACTGCCCGAACGCCGGCTCGCTCATGGCGCAGCCCGAGCGCATCATGAAGGTGCATTGGGAAAGCGATTTGCCGAAGAACACGTCGTTCAAGGTGGAAGTGTACATCGAGGCGCTCGACCGCCTGAAGCTGCTTTCCGATGTGGTGCTGGTGCTGGCCGACATGGGCGCGAACGTGCTGTCGTGCAACACGGTGTCGCACCGCGACGGCATGGTCGAGATGCGCTTTTTGTTCCAGGTGAGCGACATCACGCACATCGACGCCATCCTGGCCAAGCTCAAGGGCCTGGAAGGCGTGTTCGACGCGCGGCGCATGATCCCGAAGGTGGGCGGCGCCGCCGAGAAGAAGGGGGAATAGCATGGCGTTTCGTGTGAAGGGCGCATGCGCCGACGTGGCCTTTCTGGTAATGGGCCCCATCCAGAACAACGTCTACATCATCTCCGACGGCACGGGAACCTTCGTGGTGGACCCGACCGAGCGGGCCGACGTGATCGCGCGCGCGCTCGGCGGGCGGAAACTCGACGCCATCGTGCTGACGCATCGCCACTCCGACCATGTGGGCGCGGCGGCCGAATTGCGCGAGAAGACGGGTGCGAAGGTGATTGCGCCGGCAATCGACGCGGACGTGATTTCGGGGGCCAAGCCCATCCCGCGCGGCGATTCGAAGTTCCGCACCTGCCCCGTTGACCAGGTGGTTTCGGGCGGCGACGTGGTGAAAGTGGGCAAGATGCCCTGGAAGGTCATCGCGACGCCGGGGCATACCGAGGGCAGCATGTGCCTGCTGCTTAACCCCGAAGACACCGAGCGCCTTGACGCGAAGCCGGTGCTCATTGCCGGCGATACGCTGTTTTGCGGGTCCATCGGGCGCACCGACTTCCCGGGCGGGTCGATGGCGGCCATGCGCAAGTCGCTCAGGCGCCTGTCCGCGCTCGACGACGACACGCTGGTCCTTCCCGGTCATGGCGACTTGACGACCATAAAGGCCGAACGTCGAGGCGCGTTCGCTTTCTACATGTAATTCGGTTGCGCTGGCCTGCCGGCCAGCGCACCGCTCGACGCTGCGGGGCCCTGTGGCACCCGGCCTTCGCTTTCAGCTGCGCGGGCATGGCCCAAAGGCCTATGCCCGCTTGCTTCAAGCGAATTCCGGGCACCACAGGGCCCCTCGCTGACTTTTGTTGGACCTGCGGCGTTTTGGTTGC
>CAVGAF010000076.1:0-7873 GCA_963627055.1 Butyrivibrio sp. CAG:318
CGGGAAACCTGCCGACCGCGAAATCCGACGCGCCGGCTCGACCGGCATCCTATCGGGTATCCTTAGCCGCACGGCTAAATGGAAAGGATCGAGTATGCGGGCTTTGGTTCAGCGCGTCAGCGACGCGAGGGTGAGCATCGACGGCGAGATTGTCGGGCAGTGCGGGAAGGGCTACCTTATCCTGCTCGGCGTCGGGGACGGGGACGGCCAGGCGCAGATCGAACGCCTTTGGAGCAAGATCTTCAAGATGCGCATCTTCGAGGACGAGAACGGCAAGACGAACCTGTCGCTGGCCGATGTCGGCGGCGAGGTTTTAGTGGTTTCGCAGTTCACGCTGTATGCGAACTGCAGGAAGGGCAATCGCCCCTCGTTCACGCAGGCCGGCGCGCCGCAGGTTGCCGAGGAGCTCTACGAGGCGTTCGTCGAACGCGCCCGCGCCGACGTCGCGCACGTGCAAACCGGCAGGTTCGGCGCGATGATGCAGGTCAGCCTCACAAACGACGGCCCGTTCACCATCTGGCTGGACACCGACGAGCTGTAGCGGGACAACGACCGGCGGCAGATGACGCCGGCCAGCGCCGAGCGGGCAACGCCCCCGCCGAGCGGGCTCAGGCTTCCCGCCAGCATCCAAAACGCAAAAAGAGGGCGAACGCCCCGCCGCCAACTGACAGCAGGACGCTCGCCCTCCTTCGTCGCAACGAAACCAGCAAACGCAAACGAAGCCGCAATCACCGCACTTCGTCCAGCCGCAGCCCCGCGACCAGGTACTACACGTTCTCGGGCAGCATGATCGGCGCGAAGTACGGGTAGTCGATGCCGCGCTTCTGCAGCGCCTCGACGCCATCGACCGCTTTGATGAAGTCCTCGACGGTCAGCGTGATGCGCACGTCGCCGGCCGACAGGTTGCCGAGCGCGCGGTCGCCGCGGCAGCCCAGCGACAGGCCGGGTTTGCCGGTCTTGATGGTGTACATCCAGGTGTCAACGCACTGAGACTCGCCGGAGAACGGGAACCACACCTTCTGCCACTCGGACTCAACCAAGCCTGCCATCAGGTAAAATGCACCGGAAGCAACAATCTGCACGGAAATGCAATCAGGCTCGAGCACGTTGTTGTCGTCCAGACAGCTGCACACCATGCCGGCGTAGGGCTTCTCGGGCAGCGTCTCCAAGTACGACTGCATATGGGCCTTCGATGCCTCGAGGTTGCCCTGCCACGGATACGGCGGGTTGGCCAGCAGCACGCCCTCGTGCCAATCCTTATCGCGCTCGCAACAGCCGCAATTCGCGCCGCAATACGTGGTCATGAACTTGTCGGGTGTGATGCCGATGGTCATATGGAAATGCGTGGCGATGCCGATCAGCTGGCAGCCGGTGGAGACGTTCTTCACCATCTGCAGGTTTTCGAACTGGTCGAATTCCTTCTCGTCGTTCAGCAGCTTGACGGCAACGGGCATGGTCAGCGGGCGCAGCGCCATGACCAGGCGGTCATTGAGGCTCTTCCACTCTTCCTTCGTCAATTTCATTGCTACCCCCTTCTGCGGGGCGGGCCGAACGCGACCCGCCCCCATTCGAACGTAATTTCGCAGCGCGCCTTTAGGCCTCGGCCGGATGCTCCTTCTCCCACTCCTCGAAGATGCCGAGCAGATCGGCGCCCTTGCCGGTGGCATAGCCGTCGTCAACCGACACGACGATGCCGTTCACGCCGGAAGACTCCTCGCCGGCCAGCCAGAACGCGGCATTGGCAACCTCTTCGGGGGTAATCCAGCGATGGCGATTGTGGTTCACCGCCACGGCCTCGCGCGCCGGCGGGCAATCGTAGACGCTCGCGGCCATCGGGGTGATGGTGGCTCCGGGCGACACGGCGTTCACGCGGATGCCCTGGGCGCCCAGATGGAACGCCGCGCCCTGCGTGATGGCTTTCATGGCGCCCTTCGAGCCGATGTAGCCGATCGGATCCCACGTGCCGACCTCGGCGTTAATGGAGGTGGTGTTCACGATGGAGCCCTGGATGCCCAGCTTGTCCATGGCGCGGGCGACAATCTGGATGAGGTTCAGCGCGCCGAACACGTTGACGTCGAAGGCTTCCTTGACCTTGTTATGGTCGAAGCCCAGGATGCCGTCGCGGTCACCCAAGATGCCGGCGTTGTTGTACAGCGCGTCAACGCGGCCCTGCGTGGCCACCACATCATCGACGACCTTCTGGCAGGCGTCGTAGTCGCACACGTTCAGCACGTAGGGAACCACGTCGTAACCCTTCGCCTTCATTTCCTCGACCGTTTCGGCAAGCGCGGCCTCGTTGATGTCGCATGCGGCAACCGCGTACCCGCCGCGGCAGAAACGCTCGACGCCCGCCTTGCCGATGCCCATCGCGGCACCCGTGACGATCGCAACCTTCTTTTCCATGACAAACCCCTTTCGTTGCCCGCCTGAGCCCTTTTCCCCAGGCGGATTCCTATTGCATGCCCCGGCCCCCTCGGTCGGGGCAAATGCCTCTGTTGTTTCAAGCCCCGCTTTCTCGCGAGGCCTCAAGCCATCCGCAACGCCATGTGTCGGCGCCTCGACCAGCCCCTACTGATGGATCACGCGGCCGGCGACGAAGCTCGCGGCACCCACGACGATGCAGATGCCCAGGCAGATGAACGCAGTGCCCGTGGCGTCGAGAATCGACGCGAAGATGGGCGCGGCCAGGATGCCGCCGAAATTCGCCAACATGGACAGCTCGCCGCAGCAAGCGCCGGAGATCTCGGGCGTGGTGATCTCGTTCGGGATGGACCAGAACGGGCCGAGCACCATGGACACCGAGCCGTAGGCCAGAGCCAAAAGCACCGCCACGACCACGACCGACGCGCTTCCCACGAACGGGATGAGCAGCAGGCTCACGGCGGTGATGCCGGTGGCGATCATGAGCGTCTGGTAGCGCGAGCCCTTGAACACGTTGTCGGAAATGACGCCGCCGAGCGGAGCCGCGACGATGGTGATGACGAAGGTCGAGCTGATGACCGTGGTGATCAGATCGCCCGTAATGCCCAGATCGTTAGTGAGCAGGCTGGACAAAAACGTGCCGAAGCCGTACACCAAAAACCCGTTGCCGAAGCCGAACAGCGCACAGCACCAGTACTTCGGGCTCTTGCGGATCTCGGCCATGGTGGAGGGCAACTTCTCGGAAGCAGCCGCCTTCGAAGCACCCGACTCCTCAGGCAGAAGCTCCGCGATGGAGACGGCGCCCGGGTAAACAGAAGAAACGTTTTTCGTAGTCAGCAAATACAGCACGAAGATAACGGCACCGGAAGCCGCAACGAGCAAGCCCAGACCCTGATACCACGTGAAACCGGCTCCCAGCAGGGCGGATGCACCGAGCGTGGCGAACGTGAAGCCGATACCCAGCACGCCGAGCAGGATGCCGTTGGCAAGCGCGCGCTGGCGAACCGGGAACCACATGACCGTGGAGTTCACGGCCGCCGCGGCCAAGAAACCGCCCGCAATGCCTTGGCAGAAGCGCAAGACCAGCCCGGGGGCGTACGTCGCGCCCAAAAAGATGAACAGCACCGACGCCACCACGTTGATGGCCAGCGCCGCCAGCACCGTGTTCTTCAGCCCCACCTTCACGATGAGCTTGCCGCCCACGCTTCCGAAGAACGCGAAGCTGATCATGATCGCCGTCGTATAGAACGACAGCATAGTAGCGTTGAGCCCCAAGGACTCTTGGATGGCGGAGCCAAACGCGGCGGAACATTGCACGGTCATGAAGAAGTGGCCGTAGGCCAGCATGTTCATGATCAGCATCCACCACCTAAATGACGGCGCCTTTGAAAGCTTCGTAGCTTCCATACCTACCCCTTTCTGAAACCTCCTCGCAGGTTCGCACCCGGCCCCTCCGGGCTTTCGAACCCCTTATGCGGCACGCGACGCGAAACCCCTTTCAACGTCGCGAGCCAAGACGAGGAGCGCGCCGGTTCCAACCGGCGCCGGCGCAGCTCCCCGGCTTTCCCTCAGTAGCAACCCCTTACAGGCGCACGGCCACCTCGCGACCCTGGCTGAGCGCATCGACCATGAGCGAGGTGTCCTCGCCGTTGCACGCGCCGATGGAATAGACCTCGGGCGCCATGCCCTTGAGCTGCTCGTATACCGACAAGTCGGCGCCGGGCGACTGGAACACCATGATGGTGTCGGCGCTCTGGAACTTCTCCTGGCCGTCCTGGATGTAGGAGAGGCCCTTCTTGGTGATTTCCTTGAAGGTCACGCCCGTCGTGATGGGTACGCCGGCCTCGGCCAGATAGTGCAGCGAACGGTCGGCGTAACGCGGGGGCATGCGGTCGGCAACCTTGTCCACCTCGTCGAACACGACGACGTTCTTGCCGCGCTTCTGCAGGAAGATGGCGCCCTGGATACCCTCGATCTGCGCACCGAGCACGATGCAGTTCTTGCCGATGCCGGGAAGCGCCACCTGCGAGAGCTTGTTGAGCGCGTTTGCGCCGAAGATCTTCAACGGCGCCGCCGCCATCTTGGTGAGCTGGGGAACGGTCGAGACGATCTTGGAATCGATGCCCGGCACGTTGGGCACGCCGTATTTGCCGCCCGTGGCCACCACGATGGCATCGGGCTTGAACTTCTTCACGAATACGGGCGTGACCTCGCATTTCGTCTTGATGATGAGGTTGGGCTGCTTGGCGGCCTGGCTTTCCAGGAACTCGATGAGCGCCGGGACGTCCTCCGACACGCTGCCCTTGACCATGGTCGCCAGCTTCAGCTCGAGCGTCAGCATCGACTCCTTCTCGCACAGGGTGACGTCGTGGCCGCGTTCGGCCGCAACGCGAGCGCATTCCAAGCCGGCCGCGCCGCCGCCCACCACGAGCACCTTCTTGCGCGTGGCGGCGGGACCGTAATTGCCCAGCTCGGCCTCGCGCCCGAACGCCGGATTCACGCGGCAGCGCTTGTGGATGCCCGGGCCCTCGGCGTCGCAGGTGGCGCAATGATTGCAGCGGCGAACGTCCTCGGGATGACCCGCGGCCAGCTTGTTGGCCATGTCGGGGTCGGCCCAAAGACCGCGCGCGAACAGCGCCAGATCCATCTCCCCGGCCTCAATGGCGGCCTCGGCCGTATCGGGCGTCAGGCTGCCGATGCCGAACACGGGCACCTTCACGCCGGCGCGCTTGACGTTTTGTGCCAGCGGGACCAAAAGCCCCTTGTCCTCCAGGCGAGGCAGGTACTGCTTCATGTCCGCGTCAGCCTTCGGGTACTGCCAGTAATCGGCCGCATACTGGAACGGGCAGTCGCCATAACCGTAACCGGTCACGCTGATGTAGTCGGCGCCGGCCGCCTCGTAGAGCTTGGCGAATTCCGCCGACTCCTCCATGGTGGTGCCGTCCGGATGCCCGAACTCCTGGCCGTTCATGCGCACGCCCACGATGAAGTCCTCGCCGCAGCGCTCCTTGATGCCGCTGATCAACTCGCAGGCAAGGCGCGTGCGGTTCTCATAGGACTGCGGGCCGTATTCGTCGGTGCGCTTGTTCCAGATGCGGCTGGTGAAGCTCATGACGAAGTACCCGTTTGCCGCGTGCACCTCAACGCCGTCCAGACCCGCCTTCTTGCAGCGCTCGGCCGCGTCGATGTAGCGATCCTTGAACGACTGGATTTCCTCACGGGAAACGCCGCGAACCGGGAAGCAGTACGGCACCGGGCTGGGGAGATCGGCCTCGGCGACGTCGGAGGGGCCCCACGACCCGCCCTCGGTCTTCAGCGCCGATCCGTTCTGGAAGATCTGCATGATGATTTCGGAGCCATGCTTGTGGATGGCGTCGGCAAGCTTCGACAGCCCCGGGATGAACTTGTCGTCGTACAGCCCCGGGAACGGGTAATCCTCCACCGTATAGCCCGAGGAGCCGTCCTTGCAGATGAGCATCGCCGGGTCGTCGGAAATGCCTGCGCCGATGGTGACGGCCGCAGCCCCGCCCTTTGCGATGGCTTCGAACGTGTTGATGACGGTGTCGTTGCAGAACTGATCGGGACCCCAGAACAGTGTGGAGGACGGCCCTTTGGCAATCCTGTTCTTCCACGTGTGGGTGCCGATTTTGATTGGCTCAAGCAGCTTATCGTAAGCGCTCATACGTGCCCCCTCTACCCCTTGGCGCGCCCAACCGCGCAGGTCAAGCGCGAATCTGACCATTCATACCGTTAATTAAACCTAGTCTTATACCCTTATTTGAACTCGGTTCAATCTACGGTACGAGCGCAGAATACGCCCCTGGATTCAGGGTTGTCAACACCTTTTTGCAAAGTTGTTTGAACTTTGGTATAGTTTCTTGCGAAACAAGGCAATTGACCTGCTTATTTGCAGGAAAGGCAAGGGAGGTTCGAGCGTGGCTATCCAAGCTCCTCGGCGGGTGAAGTCCCAACAGACCCGCAAGAAAATATTCGACGCGGCGGCGAAACTGCTCCGCGAGCACGGCGAGGAATATCTGACCATAGCCAACATCTGCGATGCGGCCGGCGTATCGAAGGGCACGTTCTTCTATCACTTCAACTCGAAGGACGACCTGATGCTCTACTACCTCGAGGAAGGGCTCGACACCTTTATCGAGGAGCACGATTCCTCCATCGTCGAGGAAGCCGGCGACGACGTATGCCTGCTCATCTGGCGCCTGTATCACCAGTACTTGGACTACTGCCAGCAAACCGGCATCGAGTTCATTTCGAACTACTACCAAACCAGCAACAAGGCGCTCGATGCGCGCAGCACCATGGGGACGGCGGAAACCATGAACAACATGCTGCGCACCTGCACTGAAGGGCTGCGGCGCGCGCAGGCCAACGGCTATGTGCGCAAGGACTGGAGCGCCGAGGACATGTCGTTCGACTGCTGCTCGGTGGTGAAGGGATGCGTGTTCGAATGGTGCCTGTCGGGCGGCGCCATCAACCTGCTCGCCCATACGCAGCATATCCTGTACTGCTACTTCGCCAACATCGTCACCGAGACGCATCGCGAGCGCTTCGGCCTTGAAGAGCCGCCAATGGCATAAAAAGGTGACGCGGCAAGCGAGCCGGACAGGGCAAGCGGCCCCTGCGGCCGGGCAGACCGGCCGGGCCGCCCCCCACGACCGCGCCCGCTAGTTCGTCACGTCGCCTGACTGGTCGAGGCTGATTGGGTCGCCCACGCATGTCGAGGGCACGCGCAGAAGCGCCTTGAAGAAGTCTTTGGTGCGCGCGGGGATTTCGCGAATGTCGTACTGGGTCTGCTTCTGATAGGTGCGGTAGTCGCTCGGCACGCCCTGCGCCTGCATGCCCAGGCACTGCGCCGACCACAGCGCGCGATACAGATGGTAGGTCTGCGTCGCCACGACGATGCGCTCGCAACCGAACACGTACTTCGCGCGGTACATGCTTTCATACGTGGAGAAGCCGGCGTGGTCGCAGAAGATGTCCTCAGAGGGCACGCCCTGCGCAATCGCGTAGGATTTCATGGCCTTGACCTCGTTATACGATGCCGTCCCGTTGTCGCCGCTCATGATGATCTTCGGAGCAACTCCCGCGAAATACAGCTGGATGCCGTCGTCGAGGCGGTCCTGCAGGATGGTCGAGGGCGTTCCGTCCGCGAGCACGCTTGCGCCGAGCACCACGATGGCGTCGGCCTGCTGGCTTTGACCCTGCACTGCGGAAGCCGTCGCGATCGAGCCCTTCGAACCCACCACGGTGATCACGTTGGTGACGGCAAACACCGCCGCCACGGCGATCACGCACGCAAACACCAAATCCAGCATCCGCCTCAAACATCCCTTATGTCGCTTCGCACTGCTCATCGGACAACCGATGATAGCAAACAGCAATCATGCCCCGAAAACGCCCGCCGAATCGCCGCAACTCCGTCTCAGCAAAGCCA
>CAVGAF010000077.1:0-7680 GCA_963627055.1 Butyrivibrio sp. CAG:318
CTCGCCAACGACAGCCTCGGAGCCTTCGTCGTCGCCCACCGGGGCCGCTGCGGGCTCGGCGGAAGCGGGCTCGGCCGCCAGGGCCGCCCCGGAGTCCTTGCCGGCGGCCGTCGCGGCGGCATCGGCAGACGCGCCGCCGTTGCGGGTTGCGGCGGCATCGGCAGCCGGCGCGTCGCCGTTGCCGGGCAGGATCGCCGCGGCGGCGTCGGAGCTTTCGGTATCGACAGCGCCATTTGCAGCCGCCTCGGCGGCGAAAGCGCTCCCCGCAACGCAGGCCAGCGATGCCGCGAGCGCCACGGCGCAGCAAGCTTTGCCGGCAGAGCGGCGAAGCAGGCTTTTCTTGCTCATGAGCACTCCTTTCCTTCGATTGCTTTCTCGTCCGACGTCATTGTACGGGCAAACGCCGCCGCCGCATGCGAAAACGATGCAAAGCAACGCAAAGATGTAATCAATGGGCGCAAACGGGCGCTCAGGGCCGCTAGCAACCGATTCCGGCACGGATATACCGAACGTATACTCCACGGGTCATCCTTCGGGCAAACAACGGTATAATCCGCTCGAAGGAAAAGGAACCCCGATAAAGGAGCGTCAATGGAGACGAAAACCCATTCCCGCATCAGCCGGCTCATCGCCACGGCGGCCCTGGGGGCCACCTGCGCGCTGGTCGGCACGCCCGCCTTCGCCGACGAGGCACAGGACCCCGAAATGGTCCTCGGCATGTTCTGGAACAGCGAGAACAACCTGTCCGACACGCTCTACGTCTCGTGCAACGGCGTGGAGTACCACAAGATCGGCGTGCCGTTCCCCTGCGCCGATGGCGGCAGCGACACGGTGCTGGGCACCTACGACAACCAGGGCAAGCTCGTCGACTACGTGCACGCCATCCATGACCCCGGCCTGTTCTACAAGGACGGCACCTTCTGGACCGTCGGCGGCTACGTGCAGTACCAGGAAGGCCTCGGCTGGCGCCTGGTCCCGATGTTCGCCAGCTCTACGGACTTGGAGCACTGGAGCTTCCCGAACAGCGGCAGCGAAACCAACCTCGCCCCGGCAAGCGCGCCGGCGGGCACGATGGACAACGGCGAGTACGACACCTGCGGCACCGAGGCCTTTGCCGATGACGACGGCACCGTGTGGCTGGTCACCACGCTCGGCTACTTCGGCATGGAGCATGGCCAGAGCTACAACGACACGATGATGCCCTACATCTGCCGCGTGGACGGCCTTGCCGCCGGCGGCGACCAGCAAAGCGACCCCGGCGCCCCGCCTGTCGCCAACTACGGCGAGCTCGTGCAGATCAACCTGCCGCTGAGCGGCGCGAACTGGCTCGACCCCTCCCTCTACAAGGAGGACGGCACCTATTACCTGTCCATCAAGAAGGACGGCATCACCAACATGGTGTTCTCCATCAAGGACCTCTCGCAGGCCGGCGACAAGAACGCCTGGACGCTCGTATGCGCCGACGCCGTCACCGGTTACGAGGGGCCGTCGCTGACGAAGGCGAACGGCGAGTACCTCATGGTGACCGACAAGCTGAAGGACTACCCCTTCGACAGCTACGACGGCACGACCGGCAACTTCGTGACGCGCTCGACCTCTCTGAGCTCGGGCTGGCATGCCACGCAGCGCATCGCCACGCTCGGCATGGGCGACGATGGCGACACCTACAGCATCCCCAACCGCCACGGTTCGGTGCTGAAGGTGCCCGAAGAGGCCGCCGAGATGGTCGCTCAGCTGCATGAGAAGGCCGGCTGGAGCGATTTCACCGCTTCCGACCTGGTCACGTTCAGCGACGTGGACTACACGCAGTGGTATGCCGCGGGAACCAAGTTCTGCTCGGCGAAGGGCCTGATCACCGGCTACTCGGGTGAGCGCAGCGGGCAGTTCGGCGTGGGCGACACCCTCACGCGCGCGCAGCTGGCCGCCATACTCTGGCGCAACGCCGAGCCCGAGGCCGCCGAGGCCTACGACGGCAACGCCGCCAATGCCACCGGCATGGCCGACGTCGCCGACAACGAGTGGTACACCGGCGCGGCGAACTGGGCCGTCAAAAACGAGGTCATCAACGGGTTCGGCGGCACGGAGTTCCGCCCGAACGAGCCCGTGTCCATGGAGCAGATGGTCACCATCCTGGCGAACTACAAGGCCAAGGCCGAGGCGGAAGGCGCCGACCTGTCGCAGCTCGACCGCTTCCTGGACGGCTGGTCGACCCAAGACTGGGCACGCGGTTCGGTTGCCTGGGCGACGTCGACGGGCCTGGTGAACGGCTACGAGGTTAACGACGGGCGCGAGCTCAAGCCCGGCGAGCAGATCAGCCGCGAACGCGCCGCTACCATCCTGACCAGCGCCTTTGACAAGGGCATCCTGTCGTAGCACGGCAGCGAGGGCATCCGCCCCATCGAAAATGGGCGCCGACCGCTTGGTCGGCGCCCATTTTTTGCCTCTGGAAAAGACGGCGACCTGGGCAGGTCGATCGCCGGCAGAAAGCCTCGGCCCCGGCTCATGACGATTCCCGCAAAGGCCGCGGCCCGCTTTCAGCCGGCCTCGCTATCCCACGTAGCGCAGATAGCCGTCCCAGGGTTTCGAGTAGTAGGAGCGCACGCAGATCTCGGTGCCCGTCTGGTCGCCGGGCCGCCCGCCGCGCGCGCCGCCCCACTCGTTGCCCGACGCGTGCACGAGCAGGCCGCCGCCCAGGTAGACCGCCGTGTGCTTACCCTCGTTCAGCAGGATGTCGCCCACCTGCAAATCCGAGAAGTCCCCGAGCCACGAAAAGCCGTTGCGCGTGAGGTTGTACACCATGTTGCCGGTGTAGCTGGCTTCGCCCGTTTCAAGGCCGGCCACGCGCAGCGACGTGATGACCAGCGACGAGCAATCGTAATCGCCGCGCTCGCCCCAGCGATACTGCTGGTCGTAGCCGTAGGAATCGTCGGCGGCCATTTCGAGCATCCAGGTCACGTAGTCGCTCACGTATCCGTTCGCGCAACGGACGCCGATGAGCGCGCCGTCGCCTTCGCGCAGATGGTACGACACGCCGTCCACGTCATGCCAGCCGTAAAGCATCCAGCCCATGACCTGGTCGTAGAGCACGCCTTTGTGCTCGTTGCGAATCCACGCAAGCCCATGGGCGACCGCCCCCGTCTCGCTGTCGAACAGATACCAGTGGTAATCCTCGTCCTCGGCGTTGGCGTGCAGATACTGCTGACCGTAGAGCATCTTGCCGGTCACCTCTTCGTAGCACACCCATTTCGCGTCTAAGTCAAGCCACTTCCAGCCGTAGGTGACCGCGCCGGTGTTCTCGTCGAAGTGATACCAATACGACTCCGCGCCATCGGCGTTATCGCAGGGAAGGTACTGCTCGCCATAGTCCATCCAGCCGAAGGTGGGCTCGTAATACACCCACTTGGAATCCTCGGCAAGCCACTTCCAGCCGTACTGGGTGGCGCCGGTGGCCTCGTCGAAGCAGTACCAGTGGTATTCGTCGCCGGCGTCGTTTCCGCAGGGAATGTACTGCTGGCCGGAAAGCCGCTGACCGCTGACGTCATCGTAGTAGGCCCATTTCGAAGCGGATTCCACCCATTGCCAGCCGTACAGGCGCGCGCCGGTGGCCTCGTCGAAGCAGTACCAATAACGATTGCCGTCGGCCCCATCGGCCTCGTCGTCCTCGGAAGGCAGGTACGCCTCGCCGCGCTGCATAACGCCGGTCTCCTGGGAGAAGTAGCGCCACGTTTCGCCCGACTCGTCCGCCGACCAGCCGTGCACCATGGCGCCGGTTTCCTCGTCGAAGCGATAGGATTTGCCGCCGATGACGTAATCGCCGGTCACCAACACGCCGTCGTCGTAGAAGTAGGTACCACTCTCGTCGGTGACCCAACCGTGATAGCCGGGGGCGACGGCGGCGCGGGCGGCATCGGAGCCCTTGGCTGCCGCGCCGCCGTTTTCGGCTGTCTTGCTATCGGAATCCTTGGCTGCCGCGCCGTCGGATTTGCCGGCAGAGCCGGAATCGGCGGAGGCGACGAGCTTGGTTGCGTCCTTGTTGGAGCCGTCGGATTTGCCGGCCGCTTCCTTGGAGCCGTCGTTTGAGCCGGTAAGCGAATCGCTACCGGATGCGGAAGAGCTCGCAGCGGAAGGCTCTGTCGCGACAGCGCTCCCCCCGGGACCCTTTTCGGCAGCGGCGTTGCCGGCAGCCCCGGCAGGCGCACTTTCCACGGCGCCGGATGCGCCCGCGCCGCTCGCATTGGCCGCGACGGGCGAATCACCGGCCAGGACGCCGATGCTTTCCGCATCCAAATAAGCCGGCTGATCGACGACCCGGATGACCGCGTCAGCGGTTGTGTCCGCCACCGCCCCGTCGGCCTCGGTCGCGAACGCGGGCTGGCACGAAAGCGCCAGGCACATCGCGCATGCCGCCACCGACACGCTTCCCACTCTAAAACGCTTCATAGTTCCTCGCTTCCCTAAACGAATGCCGCCCGTCGAAGCGGGGCGGCACCGAAAAAACGAGCCCGTTGCAACTTCGGGCTCGTTTTACCCATAATTAACTACAAGCAATTGTCTCACTAATTCGCAAACCATGGGCAAATCCGGCCGGTTGTACGAAAAATACCCGCTCTGCGGAATAAAAGGCGAATGCCGGCGCGATGGCCGCTAACCGGCGAAGCCGCCTCGTCCCGGCATCGGCAAGGGCGCCTCGCCCCGGTCGGCATCGCGGGCGCGGTGCGTTCCTAGTAATCCTTTGCGGCGGGGCTGTTCATCCAGTCTTGGTAGAACTGCTCGTATTCGCCGGCCAGCACGGCTTCGCGCGCGCGGCGCATCAAATCGATCAGGAAATGCAGGTTATGCACCGACAGCAGGATGGCGCCGAGCATCTCGTTTTGCTTCACCAGGTGCCGCAGGTACGCGCGCGTGTAGTTTTGGCAGGTCGGGCACGTGCAGCTGTGGTCGAGCGGCGTGAAATCGTGCGTGAATTTCGCGTTGCGCAGGTTCATGCGGCCCGTGCTGGAAAACGCCGTGCCCATGCGGGCCGTGCGCGTGGGCAGCACGCAGTCGAACATGTCCACGCCCTCGCGCACCGCGCGCACGAGCGTGGTCGGGTTGCCCACGCCCATCAAATAGCGCGGGCGGTCGTCGGGAAGGGCGCGCGCCACCTGGCCGAGCGTGGCGAACATCGTCTCGTGGTCCTCGCCCACCGAGTAGCCGCCGATGCCGAAGCCGCCGAAGCGCCGGCCGCCGGCCGCCAGGCTCTCCTCCTCGATCTCGCGCAGGCGGCGGATGCTTTCCAAGCGCAGGTCAAGCTCCATGCCGCCCTGCACGATGCCGAACAGCGTCTGGTCGGGCCGCTTGTGCGCGGCAAGGCAGCGGCGCGCCCAGTTCGCGGAAAGATCGACCGCGTTGGCCACGAAGGCGCGCTCGGCCGGGTAGGGCGTGCACTGGTCCAGCTGCATGGCGATGTCGGCGCCGATCTGCTCCTGGATATGCATGTTGATCTCGGGCGTCCAGCGCACGTAGCTGCCGTCGTAGATGCTGCGGAACGTCAGCCCGTCGGCGTCGAGCTTCAGCGTGTCAGCCAGGGAAAACACCTGGAACCCGCCCGAGTCGGTCAGCATCGGCCCGTCGTAGTTCATGAACTTGTGCACGCCGCCGGCCTCCTCGACCAAATCGGCGCCCGGGCGCAGCGACAGGTGATACGTGTTCGCCAGCACCACCTGGCTTTTCAGGTCGTGCAGCTGATCGACCGTGATGCCCTTGACGGTGGCCGAGGTGCCCACCGGCATGAACATGGGCGTTTGGAACGTGCCGTGCGCGGTTTCGTAGGTGAGCGCGCGGGCGTGGGCGCTGGTTGCGTCGCAGGTGCAATCGAACAAAGCCATATGGCTACTCCATTCCGTTGATCATGAAATTCGCGCCGCCGGAAGCGCCGGCCTCCTCGAGCGTCTTGCTGCCGCCCGCAGCGCCGTCGGTAATGCCCGCCGCCGCAAGCGCGGCGTCGCGCGCGTCAGCCGCTACTTCGCCGTCCGTAATGTTTTGCGCAGGGTTTCCGCAGGTCGGGAGCGTCTCCACCCAGGCGGCGAAGTCGTCGAGCGAACCCGAGCGCACCGAGGCGATGTCGAACCCTTCGGGGTCGATGAGGTAGTCGGTGACCAGGTATCCGTCGCAGCCGAGCTTCAAGGCGACCATGTCTTCCTTGGTATTGTTGCCCACCATGAGCACGTCGCCGCCCGCCAGGCCCGCCGCGGCGAGGTTCTCGGCGTAGTAGTTCAGCTTGGGCTTGACCGCCGTGGAATTGTTGAACGTGGTGATGCGGCTGAAAGCCTTCGGGTCAACGCCCGCCCAGGTCAGGCGCCATTCCACTGCGCGGCGCGGGAACATGGGCATGGTGGTGAGCGCCAGCGGATAGCCCTTTTGCGCAAGCGTCTCGATGGCGCGGGCGGCGGCGGGGTTCGGGTTCACGTCGCGGCCGAGGGCGCCGAAATCGGTTTCGTAGAAGGCTTCGATGGCGGCGCGCAGGTCGGCCTCGGAGGCGCCGGTGGCCGTCGGCAGCACGCAGTCGAAGAAGGCCCGCCAGAAGGCGGCGGCGTTCGGCTTGCCGGCGTCGTTGGCGACCATGGCCATGATGCCGCCGCGCATGCCGGCCATGAAATCGTCCCGGGCGACGCCGAGGGGCGCAAGATGGGCCCCAAGCGCCTTGAAGTAGCTTCCCATGAAGGCATCGAGGTCGATCGGAAGCAGCGTGCCGTCAAGATCGAAGAAGACGGCACGATAGGTTTTTTCCGGCATGCAGTCGAGCTCCCTTTCATGAATGGTGATGAAACGATTCGCCGCCCAACGCGGCATTTAAACGCTGAATTTGCACTGCATGCTAGTATAAATGAGCTGAAACGCTTCATCGCAAGGTTGATGAAATGCCTATGCGAGCCGACGGTCGAGAGAGGATCCGTACATGAGATTGCTGCTGCACGCCTGTTGCGGGCCTTGCTCGCTGGAACCGGTTCGCCTTTTGCGCGAGGCCGGGCACGACATCACCATTCACTACGCGAACTCGAACATCCACCCCGCCGAGGAATATGCGCATCGGCTGCAAACGCTGCGCAGCTGGGCCGCGGGAGAAGGCATTGACGTGCTGGAAGGCGCATACGACCCGGATAGATGGGAAGCTGCCGCCGGGAAAATCGGCGATGCGGCGCTTGCGGCGTGCGGCGGACGCGTCCTTGAGCAGGACCCGGGCAGGCGCGAGGCCCGTTGCCGCGCCTGCTATCGCCTGCGGCTTGAGGAAACCGCGTACCTGGCGGCGCGGGCCGGCTTCGAGGGCATCGGGACCACGCTTTCGGTAAGCCCCTACCAATATACCGAGGTCATTCGCGAAGAGGTTGAACGGGCTGCCGCCGCGGCCGGCATAACGCCCGTGTTCGAGGATTTCCGCCCGTATTACGATAAGGCCACGCGCCGTAGCCGCGATCTGGGGATGTATCGCCAGAATTTCTGCGGCTGCCGCATTTCCGATTTGGAAGCCGCCGCCGAGCGCGAGCAGCGCAAAGCGCAGCGGGCGGCCGCGAAAGCCGCCGAGCGGGCGCAATACGCGGCTGAGCACGCCGCCGAGGCGGCAGCCCTCGCCCGCCGCAAGGCCGAGCGGGCCGAATACGACAAGAAGCAGGCCCGCAAGCGAGCAGTGCTGAAGGCGCTGCG
>CAVGAF010000078.1:0-4382 GCA_963627055.1 Butyrivibrio sp. CAG:318
AAGTGGTGCGCCAAGAGGGATTCGAACCCCCGACGTACTGATTCGTAGTCAGTCCCTCTATCCAGCTGAGGTATTGGCGCACGTCTAAACAGCAACGGTTATTATGCCCGCGAGTCGCAGGTAAGTCAATACCCATTTCGTAAATAGCTGCCATCTTTTGCTTTTAGGCAGTTTGCCTTAGGGCGGCTCAGAAAAGATTCCGGGCAGATGACCCCAGGCAGATTGGGCGAACCATGGCGAGTTGGGCGAGCCGGAACGAGAGGCGCCTTGAGCAACCCGAGGCGTTCCGGCGGCTTTACCTGGGCCGACGCCCCAACGCAGGCGCCCGGCGGACGATCGGCCGACCGCCCGCCGGGCATCTAAGTCGAACCGCCTTGCGCTACTGCGCCTTCGACTCCTCTGCAAGTTCCTGGCGATATTCCCTGTCGATGGCGCCGTCAACCGTCGGCGGGTTCACCTCGAAGGGCACCGAAGGCGTCACCAAACTCACGAGCGGCACCACAACAACCGACAGCAGCATGGCAAGCGCGCCACAGTTGATCGGGCTTGCGATAAGCGGCGTGCCCATAAGCGTCAGCACCATGTTTCCACTGGTCAACCCCACGCCAATAATGAAGCTCGTCCATACGGCCGCCTTGGAGATCCGCCCCGAGTACAAACCCCACAGAAACGGGCCCAAGAAGGCGCCGGCCAGCGCGCCCCAGGAAATGCCCATGAGCTGCGCGATGAACGTGATGGACGAACTGTACTGCACAAGCGCCAGAGCTGCGGAGATGATGATGAACACCACAATGAGCCCGCGCATCCAACCGAGCTTATTCTGCTCGCTCATGTCCTTCACCACGTTGCCCTGCAGCAAGTCCAGCGTCAGCGTGGATGAGCTGGTAAGCACCAGCGAGGAAAGCGTCGACATGCTGGCCGACAGCACGAGCACGATCACCACGCCGATAAGGATGTCGGGCAGGGTGGAGAGCATGGTGGGGATGATGGAGTCGTAGACGGGCGTGCCGTTCGCGCCCATCTCGATCTGATCGGCGTACAGGCGCCCGAAACCGCCGAGGAAGTAGCTGCCGCCGGCAACCACGAAGGCGAACAGCGTGGAGATGATGGCGCCCTGCTTCACCGCCGGGCCCGACTTGATGGCGTAGAACTTCTGCACCATCTGCGGCAAGCCCCAAGTTCCCAAACTGGTCAGCACCACGACGCCCGCCAAATTGAACAGGTCGGGGCCGAACATGCTCACAAACGGTCCCGCCATCTGCGACCCTTCCGCCGGGATTTGCGACAGCGTGGTGATGGCCTCGGAAAAGCCGCCGTTGTTCAGGATCACTGCGCAAATGACCGCCACGATGCCGAACAGCATGACGATGCCCTGCAGAAAGTCGTTCATCACGGTGGCCATGTATCCGCCGAGCACCACGTAAGCGCAGGTAATGATGGCCATGCCGATCACGCAGACCTCATAGGGCAGCCCGAAAGCCATTCCAAACAAGCGCGATAGGCCATTGTAGACGCTAGCGGTGTAGGGAATCAGGAATACGAAGATGATGGCTGCGCTCGCGATACGCAGGCCCTTGGATTGGAAGCGCTTGCCGAAGAATTCCGGCATGGTGGTCGCGCCGAGCCTATGCGTCATCTCGCGCGTGCGCGGGCCGAGCACCCACCAGGCAAGCAGGCTGCCTAAAATGGCGTTGCCGATGCCGGCCCACACGGCGGCGATTCCGTACTTCCAGCCGAACTGACCGGCATACCCGACAAACACCACGGCGGAGAAGTAGCTGGTGCCGTACGCGAACGCGCTCATCCACGGGCCCACGTTGCGCCCGCCTAGGACAAAGCCGTCCACGCTCGAGGTCGTGCGTCGGCAGTACAGGCCGACGCCGACGGCAACGCCGACGAATATCAACACCATGCAGATTTTTGCGATCATGATCGTTCCTTCGCGATCGATACAGAGTAGGAAGTAAATGAAAAGCCGGAGGCGCACACGGCGTTTGCCCGAGTTTTGCCCTGCGTGCGCGCAAAGGCGCGTCACCGCACGACGGCAGAACCCCGTGTGCTACAGGTATCGATAGGAATAATAGGTATAGAAGGAAGAACGGGAAGCGTTGCCCGAGGCGCTTGACGCAACCTCGTATACGTTGCGGACGTCCGCCTCGGCAAGCGCCGTGGAGCGCACGAGCGCCGCAAGCGCGCGCTGCAAACAGCTGCGATTAAATGCGGCGGTATGTCCATGGGCGAGCCTCATGGCGCTTACTCTAACATAGGGCGCCCGATTTCCCCTTCACGATTTCGTCAAATGTAACATGCTGGAAATAAGCGGTCTTACCCTATGGTGTCTATTTGTTACACATTCCTATTGTTTTGTACCTAACCTATTCTCTCACCCACTCTCTTACCCATCATCTTATTAGGGTGATTTCGCTATAATTTTACTCGTTTATCATATTTTGTGGGTTTTCTGAACAAGAGAAGACCCGTACTATAAATCCCGTCAAGCGAACTCCCTTTGCTTGCGACGCACGGACGCGGGATCAACCCCTCCTCTGCAACCCGCGCCTCGTTTCCGCAAGTCATTCGCTTACGAGAGATGTAGCGTTGCCGCAGACCTATCCCCGAAGCGGGTCTGCGGCACAAACCCCAACACTACATCGGCCGCGCGGCATTCGCGCCGCAGGCCACCCCTCCTCCTTGTGCGCCCCGCGACTCCTTCACCCGCGGGGCGCAGCTTTTTTCAGCCATGAAGACCGACAACAAGAAAGCCGCCCTCCGTTTCCCGGAGGGCGGCTTTCTTGTTGATTCCTAATTTCGCAGCCCAAAGCTGCGGCATCGTTTAGTAGCGGCTGTCGAAAATGCGCTTGGTCTTCTTCTCGCTGCGCGGCAGCTCGCCCATCGGCACGCCCTTCGCCTCGGGCGTGCAGCCGATCTTCGCCTTGAAGATGGCGGCCAGTTGCTGCTCGCACGCCTCGCGCGCCTCGCCCTCGAGCGCCGTCTCGAACAGCACCGTCAGCACGTCGCGGCCGTTGATGGCCTCGATCATCACCTGGTATTCGCTCGACGCGCCGTCGGTGAACTGCAGCACTTCCTCGATCTGCGCGGGGAACATGTTGCAGCCCTTTACCTTGATCATGTCGTCGGTGCGCCCGGTCAGGATGTCGATACGCGGGTGGTGGCAGCCGAAGCTGCAGGCGCAGTCGCCCGGGATGATGCGCGTCAGGTCGTGCGTGCGGTAACGGATAAGCGGCGCGCCCTGCTTGCGCAGCGTAGTCAGCACCAGCTCGCCCACCTCGCCGTCGGGCAGGACCTCGCCCGTCTTCGGATCGACGATCTCGGCGTACACGTAGTCTTCCCAAATGTGCATGCCGTTGTGCTCGGAGCAGGAAATGCCGATGCCCGGGCCGTACACCTCGGTCAGGCCGTAGATGTCGAAAATCTCGATGCCCATCTCGTTGGCGATGCGGTTGCGCATCTTCTCGCCCCAACGCTCCGAGCCGATAACGCCCTTGCGCAGGTCGAGCTTGTCACGCAGGCCGCGCTTGGAAATTTCCTCGGCAAGCAGGAGCGCGTAGCTCGACGTGCCGGTGATGACGGTGGTATGCAGGTCCTGCATCATGCGCAGCTGCTTCTCGGTGTTGCCCGGTCCCATGGGGATTGCCATGGCGCCCAAGCGCTCGCAGCCGAGCTGGAAACCGATGCCCGCCGTCCACAGGCCGTAGCCGGGCGTGATCTGGATGCGGTCCTTGTTGGTGATGCCCGCCGTTTCGTAGCAGCGCGAGAACTGGATAGCCCAGTCGATGACATCCTGCTGCGTGTAGGGAATGACGACCGGCGTGCCCGTGGTGCCCGAAGAGCTGTGGATGCGCACGACTTCCTCGTCCGGCACCGCCTGCAGACCGAGCGGGTAGACCTCGCGCAGGTCGGCCTTCTCGGAAAACGGCAGCTTCTCGAAGTCGGCCTGCGTCCGCACGTCGGAAAGGTCAATGCCCTCGAACTTGCGCGCATAGAAGGGCGAACGGTCCTTCAGGGTTTCGAACTGGTTCTTGATGAGCTCTAACTGCTCAGGTTTCATCTGCATGTCTGCTCCTTGCGATCGACGCCGCGAAACATTGTAGCGCAGGCACCGCCGGTGCCGCGGTGGCGTGCGCCTACTTTCCCAGGGCCACGTCGATTGCGGCCAGGTTCATATCCACGAAACGCGGCTTCACGCAGGCCGCAATGGCGCGGCGCAAGTCGTTAATGTCGATAGGGACGCACCCCGTTTCCAGCGCCTTGGCCAGAAGCAGGCAGTTGAGCACCTTGCGGCTGCCGGCGGCGCGCGTCAGGGCCGCATCGTCGACGGGGATGAAAGTCGCCGGCGTGTCGGCCAAGGTGCGCTCGATACC
>CAVGAF010000078.1:4879-7575 GCA_963627055.1 Butyrivibrio sp. CAG:318
AGCGCGCAGCCGTTGCACTGGCTCGCGTCGATGAACGCCTGGCCGCGCGATCCGCTCTTCTCGCCGTCGGCATCGGGGTTGAAACCGATGCCGGGGCAGCCGATTTCGGTGATGCACTTCTTGCAACCGGTGCAGGTACCGCCATCGATGACAACCGGCGTGCCCGGCTTGAACAGCTGCACGCACGGGCTTTCGAACAGAATGGCCGACGGGCCCTCGAAGTCGATCGCCTCGCGAGCGGCGTCGATGGACTGCTGCAAATCGAGCGGGTTCGCATGCACGATGCACTCGAAGCCGACGGCCTTAAGCACGCCCTCGATGGAAATCGGCTTGCGACGCGGACCCATCAACGTGACGCCCGTGCCGGGATGCGGCTGGCTTCCCGTCATGGCGGTAGTGGCGTTGTCGAGCACGCACAGGGTGAAATCGTGGCCGTTGTAGACCGCGTTCACGATACCGGGCAGGCCGCTGGCGAAGAACGTGGAGTCACCCACGAACGCGAGCGATTTGCGGTCGGGCTGCGCAACGGCGAAACCCTGCGCCATGGTGATGCCGGCGCCCATGCACAAGCATGTGTCCACTGCGTCGAGCGGCTGAGCATTCCCCAGCGTGTAGCAGCCGATGTCACCGCAATACACCGCGGGGGTCTTCCCCAGCGCACGCTTCACCGCATAGAAGCTGCCGCGATGCGGGCAGCCCGGGCACAGCACCGGAGGACGCACCGGCAGGGGCGCCTCGGGGTTCGCCGCCGCGTAATCGACGGCTGCTTCGTCTTGGGCGAGTTCCGGCACGCCGAAAAACTTCGCCAAGCGCACAACGATGTCGTCAACGTCGTTCTCGCCGCGATCACGCGCCTCGCCCGTCAACTTCCCATGCACGTTGTATGCCGCATGCGTTTTGCCGGCGAAGGCGAGCAGTTCGTCTTCAAGCACATGGTCAAGCTCTTCAAACACGAACACGTCGGAAAGGCCTTCCGCAAAACGCGCGCACGACAGCTCGGGGAACGGGAAGGGCGTGCCAACCTGCCAGAAACGGTAACTCGGCAGCGAAATGCCGCACGCGCGCGCCTTCTCCTCCAGCAAACGCAGCGCCTCGCGCGCATAGGCAGCCGACACGCCGCCGGCGACGACGCCGAACGTCGCAGGCTTATCGGCCGCGACGCTTTCGCTCATGGGATTGAAGCGTGAAAGTTCATCGTCGTTGGCAAAATCGTCCGCTATGGCGCGCAGGCGCTCATTGATTTCCCCGTGCCCCTCATAGGCGCGTTTCGGAAAGATGACCCAGCGCGGGCTGCGCTCAAAGCCCTCTTCGGGAACCGGGCGAGCCTGCGTCTTGTCCGCAACGTCGAAAAACGTCGATGCGTGGCACACACGCGTCGTGGGACGCAGGATGACCGGCGTCTTATAGCGCTCCGACAGTTCAAACGCTGCCTTCATCATGGCGAAGCCCTCGTCGGGCGTGGACGGGTCGAGCACCGGAACCTTCGCGAAATTGCCGAAGCGGCGCGTGTCCTGCTCGGTTTGGGACGAGATGGGGCCGGGGTCGTCGGCCACGAACAAAACCGTGCCGCCCTTGATGCCCACGTAGTTCAAGCTCATCAGCGGGTCGCTCGCCACGTTCAGGCCCACCTGCTTGCACGTGAACAGCGTGCGCGCGCCGCAATACGACGCGCCGGCCAGAAGTTCCAACGCGCTCTTCTCGTTGGTCGACCACTCCACATGCACGCCCTGGGCGCTGCCCGCGGCATGCAGCTTCGCGACCGTCTCGATCACTTCAGACGACGGGGTCCCCGGATAGCCCGCGACCACACGCACGCCCGCCTCGAGCGCGGCGTGGGCGAAGGCCTCGTTGCCCATCAATAATTGTTTCGTCATGCGCATTACCTGCCTGCAAACATCCGCCACGACGCCGTCGATATCGAACGTTTCACGTGAAACGTTGGCGGAATTCTCGTCTCTCGATACATAACTCATGATAGCAAAAGGGGCGCCTGACCGGCTGTTCGCCCCGTCAAGCGCCCAAAGCTTCACGCCCTGCGGCACACCCCTTCGGCAAGCTCGGCCGAAAGTTGATTTAAGCCTCGGCCATTTCCTTCTTCATATCGATAATCTTCTGGCGAGCAGCGTCGCAGCCCGTCCCGATCATCTGCACCGCAAGGATGGCGGCGTTCTTCGCACCGTTGATGGCCACGGTGGCGACCGGAACGCCCGAAGGCATCTGGACCATGGACAGCAAAGAATCCAAGCCACCCAAGTCGGACGTCTTCATCGGGACCGCGATAACGGGGCACGGCGTGTAGGCGGCAACCACGCCGCCCAGATGCGCCGCCTTGCCGGCAGCAGCGATGATCACCTTGATGCCGCGCTCGTGCGCGCCCGATGCCCACTCATGCACTTCGGCGGGCTTGCGATGCGCGCTCGCAACCTTCACCTCGTAGGGCACGCCGAAATCTTCGAGCTGCTTCATGCAGGCCTCCATATTCGGCATGTCGCTCTGCGAACCCATGATGATGCCGACGACCGGCTTCTTATCCTCGCAAGACATTGCGTCCCTTTCTCGCTGTTTCCTCTTTCGAATGCCAGTGTAGCGCGCGGGGGCGAAGGCGGGGGCACGCCCAGCGCGAACCCATCGAAGCCCTATGCGTAAGCAACCGCTGACGAACGGGAAATGAATCAACCCCTGCCAACGGCCCGCAA
>CAVGAF010000079.1:0-7517 GCA_963627055.1 Butyrivibrio sp. CAG:318
CCCGCCCTACAACGCCTGATGTATTTACGTTTCGAGCGCGTGTAACCTGCTGAAATGGCATTGCGCACTCGCCTTCTTCCCGGTAGTATGCACGGCGCAACTGAACATTACCTAGTTTTCCCCTATGCATTACGCATTAGCCGGAAAGGACCTGAACATGAAACGGATCACGCTTCACATCACCGGCATGATGTGCTCCGCCTGCGTGGTGAGAGTCGAGCGCGCACTTGTCTCCGTGCCCGGCGTTTCGAAAGCGCGCGTCAGCCTGGCGTCCAAAAGTGCGAAGGTCGCATTTGACGAGGCGCAGGCATCCCGCGCCGACCTCGTACAGGCGATAGAGGCTGCCGGCTATGGCGTCTCCGACGATCCACAACCGGGAAATTCGCCCGCCAAGATTGCAGCTATTGCGTTGAGCGCGGTCGCCATCTGGCTCATTGTGAGCATTCTCGGGTTCGACCTTTCCGGCACCGACTTCCCCTTGGCCACCAGCGGCATGGGCTACGGAATGCTGTTCGTGGTGGGCGTGCTGACGTCGTTCCACTGCGTCGCCATGTGCGGCGGCATCAACATAAGCCAATGCATGCCGGCGAGCGCGGCAGAAGCAACGAGCGCCGCCGCGAAACCTCGTCGCAAGCGCTCATCGTTTGCGGCGCTGAAGCCAACCCTGCTTTACAATGCCGGGCGCGTCGCGTCGTACACCGTTATCGGCACCGTCGTTGGCGCGCTGGGCGCCACGCTTTCCCTTTCTCTTGCCGCACGCAGCGCGATTCAGCTTATTGCCGGCGTATTCATGCTGCTCATGGCGCTGTCGATGCTCGGCGTCGTTCCAGGCGTGGCGACGCTGGGTGCGCGCGCGAAGGCGACTCTGGGAAAGGTTTTGCCGGCAAGACGCAACGTTGCGGGCGCGGACGAGACCGAGACCGAGACCGAGACAACGTCCACGGCGAACAGCGCGACCGCAACCGGCGCGGTAACCGAACAACCGACCGGCTCCCCTGCGCTCAAGCAGCCGCGACGCATCCCACAAGGGCCGCTTGTCGTCGGGCTCCTTTCCGGTTTCATGCCCTGCGGGCCGCTGCAGGCAATGCAGCTCTACGCGCTCGGCAGCGGCAGCGCCCTTGCCGGCGGCGCATCCATGCTTTGCTTCGCACTGGGAACCGTGCCGCTCATGCTCGGGCTGGGCGCGCTAGCCGGCAGCCTTTCGCGACACTTCGCACGCAAGGCCATGACCGCCGGCGCATGCGTCGTCATGGTGATGGGCCTGTTCATGACCGCGAACGGCTGGGCGCTGGCAGGGTTTCCCTCGGTACAGCTACCCAATGCCGGCCAAGCGCTCGCAAGTGCGCTCGGTGGTTCGTGCTGTGCAAACGGATCGCAAGCGGCAAGCGGATGCTGCACCAGCGAATCGGCCTCGCAAAGCGGTTGCTGCGCTTCGGGATCAAGCGGCGATACGGCGAACTCCAGCAGCTCCCCGTCTTCGGGCTCGTCCAGCTCGGGCGGCTCGAGTAGCAATTCCTCCAGCTCCAAAAAGTCCTCGAGTGGCGCCGTGGCAACCATGGTCGACGGCGTGCAGACGGTCGAAACGTCGCTTTCCGGCGGCTATGCGCCCATCACCGTCGTTGCCGGAACGCCCGTGAAGTGGACCATTTCCGCCACGAAGAAGACCCTCACCAGCTGCAACCGAACCCTTGAGATCCCCGAGTTCGACATCGAGAAGACGCTTTCGGCGGGCGACAACGTGATCGAATTCACCCCGACGAAGACGGGCACGTTCACCTACACCTGCTGGATGGGCATGATCCGCTCCACCATCACCGTGACGGAAGCGTAGGCCCGACGCAAACGCGCATCAGGCGGGCAGCAGCACAGCAGAGACGAGCAGCTTGCAGACACCGGCCGGGCCACGCGAGCGACACCCACATTGAGGGCGCAAGCCGCGTCGACAACGGTCATCGCCGGAATGTCGGACAGCTCTCGGGAAACCGCCAAGGGGAAATAGCTCAGCAAAGCATCCATTTGGCGCCCGTCACGCGGCCCTGCCAACGCGTTCGGCATCGACGCGACACCATGCCGCAACAAGGTTGGCCGCACGGGCATACGCGTCATCTTCGGCACGGGCAAGCGCATCGGCGGCCTTTTGCGACCAGGCAAGAAGGTGATCGATCAGAAAACGGCGCTGCCACTCCTCAGCCGCCGCGAAAGTCTCTTCGTTCTCAGACGAAACCTGGGCATGCGCCAAATACGACATAAACGACAGCTCGGCCGCAAGGGAATCGTCATGACCCAAAACTAGCGCAGGCACGAAACCTGCAGCTGCATAGCACCGTGTGACATGCTCGCGATACGCGCCATCGACCGGGCCGAACGCCAGCACTCCTTCTTGATTGCCGGCCATGCGCACGCAGTTTTCCGTAAGGGGAACGTACAGAGAAGAGCCCGGAACCGCGAAACGTTCGGCATAGCGCTCGACAAACGCTTCCGAAGCGTCGACGTGCTCCCATGAAACCCCCAACAAGCCGGCTACCGCCTCCACGGCAGAAAGCGCAGCATCGGTCGGCTCAGTTGCAAACACGTCGGACAGCACGGCATACACATTGCATGCCGCAAGCGCCTGTCGACGCCCTTCTTCATATACATGATTGCCCATAAAGTACTCCTCTGCAGCAAAAGCAGCCGGCGATCGCCATGGGGGAAGAGACCGCCGGCTTCGGGGAGGATACGCCACGCCGGAAATCGGCGGGCGCAGGGGTTGATTTACAGCAGCGCAGCCGTAGGTAACGCCGCCATAATCACGAGGTAGCGAAGGATGAAGCCGCCAACCAACACGCAGCATTCAGCGGCGACGGGCACAGCGCCCTGCTTGAACTCGGGCTTCACACGCATAGCAAGCTCAAGCGAGAAGGGAACCACCAAGCCAATCGTCACAAGACCGAGCCAAAACGCAACTGCATAGGGCCCGCTTATCAAATTGGCGGCCGACACGGCGGCCGCCGCAGCAGCCGAACCGTCAACCGATCGCGTCGCGACCAACAGCACGGCGATAAGCACCGCTTCAACCAAAGGAAGTGCCAAACCCGTGATATGCGTGAAATGCATGGCGTCAAGTTCGGGTGCCTTCATGATGTGCGCGGCAAGCACCACCACGGCAAAACCCGCAGAAGCCGCCGACACCACGAATAGCACCGGCAGGATGGAGGGGTTCCACAGCGGAAACGCCAGATGCGCATCGCCAAGCAGCGCGCCGGTATAGCCGGCCACGCCCAGCGCCAGCACCATACCCACCACGTCGAGCGCCTTCGGGGTTTTCTTCCTGCGCCATTCGGCAATGATGGCCACAAAATCGACCAGCAAAAACGCCGACAGAAGCACCACGCCCCACATCATGATGGAGCTGCTATTCGCCAGCAGGCCGAAGAAGCGCAACGGATTCATAAGGCCCGCACGAGCATCGACCATCAACAGCAGTGTACCGCCGCCAACCGCAACAAGCGCAATGACGAGCCCCGCGAGTTTCAACTTGAAATCGTCCGGGCGACGCCACCCCACGATGGACGAAAGGGCAAACGAGCCAGCGCCCATACCGGCCAAGAACAAGTAAGCCGCGATTATTCCATCCCATACCATGGCCATCACCCCTCGTATTTCTTCACGACGTTGCCGCCACGGTGAATCGCCGACACAACAGGCGCGTCAAGCGTTTCGGAAAGGCCCACATAGGTCACCGATGGGTTCAGGCCCAAATCGGCATACAGCCCTTCGCCGCCCAGCTCGGCGATTTTCTTCGAGATATCGCTTTCCGGGTCGTTCAAATCGCCAAAATAGCGAGCGCGCGTGACACACGTGCTGACGCACGCAGGAAGCAAGCCGTTCGACGTGCGGTGGTAGCAGAACGTGCATTTGTCCACCTCGCCGGCATCGTTCACCCAGCGAACCTGATAGGGGCATGCCGCCATGCAGTATTTGCAGCCGATGCATTTGTCGGCGTCAACGAGCACCACGCCTTCCTCGGTTTTAAAGCTCGCGCCCGTCGGGCACACCTTCACGCATGGGGCATCCTCGCAATGGTTGCACAGCTTGGGCATGTTCGCGCGGCGCGTGCGGCCGTCAACCGTCACGTCCCAACTTTCAACCCATGTGTTGAAATTGCCGAGCGGCACGTCGTTTTCCTGCTTGCACGCAACAGCGCATGCGTTGCAGCCAATGCACGCCGATAAATCGATCAGCATGCCGAATCGTTTTTCACTCATACGAGAACACCCCCTATGCCTTCTCGATTTTGTACATGCCGCCAGAACGACCGGGCGAATTCGCGTCATGGTCGACAAGCGGGTAAATCACGTCTTCGCCAAGCGTCGGATCAAGCATGGTTTGTAGGTGCACGCCCGCACCAATGGCAGGGTTGGCTTCGTTTTGCGCACCATCAACGCTATAGCCTGACGCCCCGTAGAAGCGATGCCCATAGCCGTACGCCACGCCGAACGTGCCTTTCGCGATACCGGCACGGATCATGGCCTCGCCTTCCATCACATCGCCCGTCGGATTGACAATGCGAACCTGGTCGCCATCATGAATTCCCAGCTCGGCAGCATCTTCCAGATTGATTTCCAGATAGTTGCTCGCACATAGGTCACGCATGATGGGATTGTTCGCCTGCATCGAAACCGAACGGAAACGCGGCTTGTAGTTGGTCGAGCGGAACGGGAATTCCTTCACGTCGTACGTATCGGGCAAAGGCTGGCGATTGCAGAAATCTTCCGGCACCCAACGCATGGCGCCATCGGGATATTCGCCCGTGAAATCGTTCTTCTGCGCGCCTTTCAATTCGCTGTATATGTAGGCGAGATACTCCGCCGCATAAGCGCTGCGCCCATCTTTCTGGCTGGTTTCGATGGGCCAGAAGCGCCCGCCGCGAGAAAGCACGTTGAGCACCTTCGGCCATTCATCGGAAGAAACCGCCTGCTCCCATTCGTAGGGCAGCTCGTCAAGCGCCTGCAGTTTCACATCGGCGTCAGACACATCGGCTACGGGCGTGCCCTCGTATGCAAGGTTCGCCACAGCCTTCAAGAAGTAATCGCTCGCGTCGTCGAGCGGCCATTTCTTGCCGTCGACGTCCTCGATTGCATCGGCACCGAATCCGGGCATATCGCACGCGGCTGCAACATCACAGCAAAACGCTTCGAAGCTCGCATAGCGACCGTCGGAAAGCTTCATGCTGTCGGGAGTTTTCGCTCGCCAGCGAACCGAATTGCCCTTACCACGCCAATAGCCCTCGTTCGTCACCACGCCGAAGCTCTCGAACGGAGTGGTGTCGGGCACGATATAGTCGGCCATAGAGGCATGCTCGCCCATGAATACGTCGCACGCAATGTGCAGCGGCACCACATCGGGGTCGCACAGGCGTTCAATCACCTGGTCGCGCAGGGCGCCGGGCGTTGCTTGAATACAATCGTTCATCCAGGAAACAAGAATTTTCGCCTGGTAGGGGTACTGGTTCACGATAGACATAAGCGCTTGATTATCGGAAGTCGCCGAAGATGCGAACCACGGCAGCTTCGGCGTGGGCGAAGCTTCGCCCGCCGCCACGCGCGCCCTGCACTCCTCGGTCGTTGTCCATGCCTTGCCGGTACGGCAGATATATGTGGCATTTTTCGTCGAAACGGCAGGCTTGCCCGATATGGTCGCAAGCTTGTAGCGAGCGCCGTCGGCTGTTGCCTTTGCGCCCACGCGGTACACATTGCAGCCGCCCGTCATTTGGTTCGAGCCCACCATGGCGTTCAACACGCGAAACGCGAAGGTGGCATCGGTACCGTTGACGACCGCCGTTCCGCCAAGGCCTCGGGTAGAAGACTTCGTGCCATGGCTGAAGAATTCCTTCGAGATACGCTCGATCTCGCCAACCGGCACGCCGCAAATCTCGGAGTATTCCTCGATCGTATGCTCGTACACGTTATCTTTCAGGAACAACCAGCTGGAACGCACCTTCACGCCGCTCACTTCGCCTTCGAACTCGAGGGTTCCGTGCGTCGTAGTGGTATGGATGGCCGGTTCGCCGGTCTCCTTGTCGATAACGACATAGTATTGCGGAGTGGTAGTCGCCTTCTGATCGGCCTCGGGCGTGGCAAGGCCCGCGTCGGCCGCACGCATAAGCTTGCGGTAATTCTTATGAGACGGGTCGATAATCACCAAATGCGTTGCGTTGGTATACGCCGCATAACCGCCGGCAACAGCGGCATTGTAATTCGCGAACTCGAGAATTTCTGGCGTAGTAAGACCATTGTCGAGCGCGTACCGGATAACGGCGAGCGAGAACGCCGAACTCGTGGCCGTCGTAGTGGGAATCCAATTAATGTTGGGGGCAGTAGGCGTGGCGCAGCCGTTGCCCAAAACGGGATCGAGTACGTCCATCTTCGCCTTGCCAGATTTCAGCAGCTCGACTGTACGCTTCGCGATGCCCTGGAAGCTTTTGCCCGTAGCGCCCGGGAAGCTGCCCATCCACAAGACATATTCGCCTTCCTCGAGATCGGGCTGGGTGTTGCGCGTAGCAGATTCTGTCAACGCACGGTTGACCTGAGAGCCGCCTCAAGTGGCGCCGTGTCCATATTGGTTGATGGAACCGAAACAGTTCGCGAAACGCGTGCCGAAAATGGTACGCCCGTCACCTCGCCCGCCCAGTAAAACAAACTGATTCGAAATGGGGCCGAGGCCTGGCAAATCAGCATTCATAGGCGTTTTCGTGTCGTGCAACGCCTTGAAGCCCTGCACTTCGCGGTCATCGCCAACCTCGGCGAACAGCTTGCCGCCCTCGGTGACTTCCTTGATAAGCTGGTCCCAGCCAATAGTTTTCCACTTGCCTTCGCCGCGCTTGCCCGCGCGCTTCAACGGTTGCGTGATGCGGTCGGACCGATTGTACGTCGCTTGCGTACCCTGGCCGCGCCCGCACACCGTGCCGCGCGACAGATTGCCCTCGCCGTTCGCGAAGCTCATCGACTTGTACGCCTTTTCCAGCGGTTCGTCGAAGTTCAAATACGGATAGGCGCACGATGGGTTGTATGGGTTGCCGCCCACCGATAGCAGGCGCCCCGTGGCGCGATCGAGCTTCAGGCGATTACCGCAACTGCTGTAGCAGCCCAGGCATGCGCTGTAGCGAACAACGACATCTTCATTAACGCTCACGTCCCCCGTCTTCGCATCGATGGTCGCCTCAACAGGTTGCCCGTGCCGCTGCTCTGGGTACTCGGCGGCATCGGCGAAAGCCTCGGTTCGTGCGCCCATGCCCGCACCCGCGACCGACAGCGCGCCCAAGGCAGCGGTTGCCTTCACGAATGTGCGCCGGTCTAAATTGATCGGTTTCATCTTCCCCTCCTTCTGGTGAATAGCCCGATAAAACCTGAATCCACAGTGGCAATCCGTCGCGCGCCGCGCATCGTAACAGCATGGGTAGATTTTCAGGATGGCAGCAAAACCCCTGTTCACGTCTAACCACATTGTGACTATCTTTCGTTGCCGGATTACTTCGC
>CAVGAF010000080.1:0-7447 GCA_963627055.1 Butyrivibrio sp. CAG:318
CCATCCCCAAACCCCCCTTGCAAACGGGAAAGCCTTCAAGCAGAGGGGGCCGCTTACGTTTTGAAGCGAGCAGCGCAGCTTCGCTGCGGGCGTTTGCTCGCAAGCTCGCCAAACGCATCGAACAGTCCACTGGACTGTTCGACAAGCAAACGGGAAAGCCTTCAAGCGGAGAGGGCCGCTTTTCTTTTTGAATTGCGGGTGCCCTCAACGGAACAATAGCTGGGGTCGACCTTATGCGAACGTTTCTGGAATGCACACTTGCTTTCCCGGAAATCCTAAAGACATCCGTGTGAAAACCCGAATTGGATAATCAGGAAAACCCGAACTATTCCATCAGGAAAATCCGAATAGTAAAACAAAGAAAACCCGAATCGTCCTATAATATGGGGCATGGAAACCCGATGAGGGAGGTCGTGTGTCTCGGACGCTTGAAAAACCTGAGGGCTATTTGCCGCGTGCGGTTGATGCGCAAATTGAGCGCTATCTGGCCGTTTTCGGCGCAGTGGAGGTCGCGGGGACGAAATGGTGCGGCAAAACATGGACGGCGCTCGAGCACGGCGCCTCGGTAAGCTACGTTGATGAGGCTCTTGAGCTGGCCGAAGCCGATCCATCGATGATGCTGTTGGGCGATCGCCCGCACGTCATTGACGAATGGCAGCGCGTTCCGGCGATTTGGGACGCGGTTCGTCATGAGGTCGACCGCAAGCGCGCAACGCGGGGAGCATTTATCCTCACAGGTTCGTCCACTCCCTCCCTGAGCGGGCAGAACGCCCCTGTTCACAGCGGTGCCGGGCGGATAGGGCGAGTGCGCATGCACCCCATGAGCCTTGCGGAATCGGGGAACTCTGCGAAAACGGTCAGCCTGTCGTCCCTGTTCAAGGGTGAGTTCGAACCCTGCCGCATTGAAAGAGACACGCTTGGCCTGGTGCAGCTTGCCTGCCGTGGCGGGTGGCCCGAGGCAATCGACCTCGACGCCGAGGCGGGGCAGCTGCTCTCGCGCGAATATCTTCGTGCCGCGTTCGACGTCAGCTTCCCGGCAATCGGGCTTGACGGCGACCTGGCGCGCCGCTTGTCGGCATCTATTGCGCGCAATCTGGGGCAGTCGACCACCTATAAAACCATCGCCTCGGACATGTTTGGGGCCGAGGAAAACCCAACCGATCTTATCAGCGAAGAAAAAGTTCGCGCCTATTTGCATGCGCTGAAAAGTATGTACCTTGTGGAAGAGGTGCCGGGATGGGCGCCGCCGGCGCGCGACAAGAAGCGGTTCACCATCAAGCCGAAGCGCTATTTTGCGGATCCCAGTTTGGCAACGGCTCTGCTGGGACTGTCTCCTGAGGCGTTTTTCCACGATTGGCAAACGTTCGGGCTGGTGTTCGAGAACCTGTGCGTTCGAGACTTGGCGGTGTACGCGCGCACGCTCGATCTGCTCGACGATGTGCCGGTGCGCTACTATCGCGACGATTCCGGTCTGGAAGCGGATGCGATCGTTCAGCTGGCGGACGGTCGTTGGGCGGCGTTCGAGTTCAAGGTGAGTGAGGACAAGGTGGCCGCTGGCGCGGAAAGCCTCAAGCGCCTGCGGAAAAAACTGTGCTCGAACGCCCGTGCGCAAACGCGCCCACCTGAGTTCATGGCCGTGATAACTGGCAACGGGGAGTACGCGCGCCAGATGGAAGACGGCATATACGCCATACCCATCCGAACGCTGACGTGGTAAAACTCAGGACGGAGTTTGATACCTGAGCGGGGTTCATTGGCCTGAAGGCGGCTCCTCGTGCACGAGCAGGATGAGCTCGCTTTGGGTATGCACGCCGAGTTTGGCGTAGATGTTGCGCAGATGGCTTTTCGCGGTGCCGGGGCTGATGACGAGCTCCTCGGAGATCGCCCGCGCCGTCATGCCCTGCGCCAGCAGTTGCAGCACCTCTTCCTCGCGGTTGGTCAGGCGGTACTCGCGGGCGATGCGTTCGGCCGGCGTTTCGCGGAATGGGTTTTGGGCACCGGGTTCGCCATTTTCGTCGGGCAAGTTCTCTGCGGCAGTCGGCGAAAGCGATGAAAGCGGCACCTCTTCCGCCAAGGCGGCGCCGGATGCGGCGGCGGCCTGGTTTTCGTGGGCGCCTTCGGGCAAACCTTCGCCAGAACCCTTGGATCCATCAATGACCACGAGCCCGATGCTTGCGAGCGAAAGCGCGAATGCGGCGGCGATGGTGCAGCCCGAGTATATTTCGGGCGACAGCACGGTTAAAAGGCTCGATGCCAGCAGTTTGCCCGCTTCGAACAGGATGAGCGCCACCAGCCACGTCATCGCGGCGGGATGCTTCGTCACCAGGAGGAACGGCGCCACGAACATGAGGAACATGGCGAGCTTTTCCACGAAGCTCTGCAGAAACGCGTACAGCAGCAGATAGGCGCCTCCCGAAGAGGCCGTCAAGTAGAGCGCCAGCATCAAGAACGGCAAGGCTATCAGGTTGTACAGCTCGATTTTCCTGCGCCCCCAAAACGAAACCACCAGGTACAGGCACAGCGCGCCCGCGCATATCGCGCCCGCCGCGTAACCCATTTGCACGTAGAGCGTCGTCGAGGCGACGCTTTGCTGGGGCAGCCACGTGGAATGAATGCTTCCCAGAACGAAGGGATAGCAGGCAAACGGCATAAGCAGCGCCGCCGCGAAGGCGGGCGTCGAGGAGCGGGCCGCGCTGCGCAGCGAGTCGTCGATGCCGAGCGCCGGCCTCGCCGCCCCGGCTTTGCTGTCGCTCAGGAAATGGTTGTAGTCTTTGAACCAGTACAAAAGCCCCATCGAAAGCGGCGCCAGGCAGGCGGTCAGCAGGCTTGCGAAATCGGACTTCAGCATGGAAAGCGCCATGTCGAGCCCGCCGATGCCGATAAGCGCCGCCCCCACGATGGCCGCGACTTGCCTCGCCTTCAGCTGCAGCAGCGCCTCGACCCAGCACAGGAGCATCAAAAGCTCGCAGCTCCTGCTGATGCAGCGGCAGGCGAATGTCGCTTCCTGCGGCAGGGTGAGCACCGTGGTGCCCGTCGCGGGCAGCGTCGAGAGCAGCAGCGCGCCGCCGATGCAGAAGCCCATGATCGGGTTGCGGTACAGGCGAAAACGCGGGTTTGCTCGATAGGCGAACATGAGCGCGATGACGGGCATCAGCGCGATGACGGCCGGGACCCACCGCTCGGGCGCCCCCATCGAGACGCTTTGGAACCCCGGCATTTTCTGCGACTCCTTGGCCAACATGCCGAAGGCCAGGCCCGCCACGGCGATGGCGAATCCGGGGACTCCCTCGGTGATCGTCGGCAATGCGCGGAGCAAGCCGGGCTTCGCGCGCCCGTCGTTGCGAGCGCCATCCTGCTCGACGTTGCGCGCGTCTACCCGTCCGCTGTTGCGCGCACCTCCGTACCCGCCTAAAGCCGAATTCGCATTCCCGCATTCGTCCAATGCCGAATCTCGGCTGTCGCACGTCTCTGATTCCGCCGCCATAGCCTCTCGCATCGGCGTCCCCCTTGAAAGTCCCCTCTGCTCTCGTCCGGTCTCATGCTACCAAATCCATCAGGCATTTCGGCAAAAATACCACCCTGGTGGTAGACCCGCGGTGCAGCTTTTTCGCCTTTTACCGCCTGCTTTTCGACGATTTCCCCCTGCGGTTTACGCATCCGGTGAGATGTGGCCGCTCCCCTCGCCCCGTATCGTGCAACCCGTCGCGCAAAGCCGCGGCAAGACGAGTGATAGGACACGAGGGAAACAAGAGAGGGGAAGCACATGGGCAAACTAGCCACCATGTCGCGCCGCACGTTCCTGCAAACGGCCGCGGCCGTCGCGGGCGTCGCCGCTATAGGCGGCGCTGCCAACGTCGACGGCGCGCTGGCCGCAACGGGCGATCCGTCCGCCGGCGACGTCAAGCGCGTGCGCACCTGCTGCCGCGGATGCGGCAAGATGGAATGCGGCGTATGGGTGACCGTGAAGGACGGCCGCGCCATCAAAGTCGAGGGTGACGAGAGCGCGTATCAGTCCAACGGGAACTGCTGCGCGAAGTCGCAGGCAAGCCTGCAGGCCGCCTACCATCCGGACCGCCTGCATTTTCCGCTGAAGCGCACGAACCCGAAAGGCGAGGATCCGGGCTGGGTGCGCATCAGCTGGGACGAGGCGCTTGAGATGTGCCACACCAAGATGAAGGAAGTGCAGGACCGCTACGGCGGCGAGGGCATCATCGGCATGATGGGGACCTCGCGCCTGTGGGCGATGGCGTCGCCGCCCTTGGTGGGACTGTACGGGTCGAAGAATTCCATCACCGCCGCGCAGATCTGCAAGGGCATCCGCCGCGATGCCGGCGCGCTGACCATTGAGAACGGCGTGTTCTTCTTCGAAACGGTTGCTTTCCCGCGCGTGTATGTGCAGTGGGGCACGCAGCCTTCGGTGTCGAATTACGACGACAGCGCCCGCACCATCAGCGAAACCGTGCAGCGCGCCGACACCTATATCGTGGTGGATCCGCGCCTGACCAACGAGGGCAAGGACGCCGATATCCATCTGGCGCTGCGTCCCGGAACCGACGGCGCCATGGCGCTGGGCTGGACGCATCTGGTCATGAAGAACGGCTGGGAAGACCATACCTTCTGCACGCGCTGGTCGAACGCGCCCTTCCTGTACTGCGAGGATTTGGGCCTAGAGGACAATCCGTTCTTCACCGGTAAGTTCACCAAAGGCGGCGGTCTGAGCGTCAAGACGCGCCTTCTGCGCGAGTGCGACCTGGTGGAAGGCGGCAGCGTGAGCCGATTCATGGTCTGGGACAGCATGCATGACCGGCTGACGTACTTCGACGCGGACGAGAACGTCGGCAAGTGGGAGGGCGAGCAGGAGCTGCACATGCCCACCACGTTCACCGACTACGTGCGCCCCTCCGGTGCGTTCGGCGACCATACCGACGGCGACGTGTCGGGCCGCATTCCCGACCCGACCACCTTCGAGAACGAGATCGAGCCCGAGCTGTGGTACACCGGCGAGGTCACGCTGAAGGACGGCCGCAAGGTGCGCGTGAAAAGCGTATGGCAGAAGTACTGGGACGACGTGGTGGCGAAGTACACGCCCGATTACACGGCCGAGATCTGCGACGTCGAGCCCGAGTTGATCGAGCGCGCCGTCGAGGCCTGGGCCGGCAACCGCTTCGACCCGCGCTTCGCCAACGGCGGCATCCACTTCCAGCTGGCGCCCGAGCAGTGCGGCAATTCGCTGCAGAACTTCCGCGCGCTCACCATCCTGTCGGCCATCGTGGGCGGCTACGACTGTCCGGGCGGCAACCGCGGCATGACGCGCGCGCCGCTGTCCTGCGGCGGCTTGGGCAGCCCGTATTCGTGGGCGAACTGGACCATGGGCACCGACCCGGGCACCTTCGTCGAGACGTTCACGAAGAATTCGGTGAAGGCTTCGGCGCAGGATTACCCGCTGACGCGTTGGACGAGCCGCGACGACGCGCGCTGCATTTGGGACGCCGCCATGACCGGTAAGCCGTATCCCATCAAGGGCGGCGTGTGCTGCGCCGGCGACTTCATGAACCAGTGCAATTCGAACTACGCGTGGGACGCCATCAAGCAGATGGACTTCTTCGTGGACATCGACTTGTGGCACCATCCCACCTCCGAGCTGGCCGACATCAAGCTACCCGCGCAGCATTGGATGGAAATCCCCGGATTCGCGCGCATGTCGCAGGGCGCGTCCGGCGGCATGGGTGCCAACCAGCACTGCATCGAGGCGCCGGGCGAATGCAAGTTCGAAGTGGACATTTGCAACGACTGGTACAAGGTCGCGCAGAAGCCGTTTTTGAAGAGCGACACGGGCGAGTATTGGGGCGACGTCGAGCGCTACCTTGACTGGCAGGTGGAAGGCACGGGCAAAACCTGGCACGAGTACATCACCGAATTCCAGGAAAAGGGCTGGTGGCGCGCGAAGGAGGAATATCCCGAGCGCTGGGGCACGTATCGCCGCTACGAAACGGGCGGGCTGCGCCAGCCCGACAGCATGTCCTACGCGCTTGAAGAGGGCGACGGCATGCCCGGCACGGTGCTGCCGACCATGAAGGTCGAGATCTGGTCGACCGTGATGGAAACGTACCTAAGCCCTGAGCTGGGGTATCTGCCTGACAAGCTGAAGGACTACACCATCTCCGAGATTTGCCTGCCCGAGTACAAGGAGCCGCCGCTGTCGCCGGTTTCGCGGCCCGACTTGACGGAGGAGTACCCCTTCAACATGACCACCGGCCGCCGCATCCCGGTGTACTTCCACTCCGAGCATCGCCAGCTGCCGTGGTGCCGCGAGCTGTGGCCCGCGCCGCGCTGCGAGATCAACCCCGCCGACGCCGAGCGCCTGGGCGTCGTGCAGGGCGACTGGATTTGGATCGAGTCGAAAGACGGCAAGATCCGCGAGACGGTGGACATCTTCCCCGGCATCAAGGAAGGCGTCATCAACGCGGAGCACACCTGGTGGTATCCCGAGCTGTCCGCGCCGAAGCATGGGTGGGACCTGTCGTGCATCAACGTGCTGGTGGACAAGGATGCGCAAGACCCGTTCACCGGCTCCAGCCAGCTGCGCGCCTATCCGGTGAAGGTGTACAAGGCCACGCCGGAGAACAGCCCGTTCGGCAACCCGTGCCCGTGCGATGACGATGGGACGCCCATCATCAGCGATTCGAGCGATGCGCGCTTGAAGGAATGGCTGCCGGTTTACGAAGGGAGGGACTAGGCTATGACGCAGTACGCGATTTTGACGGACCTCAACAAGTGCGTGGGATGCCTGGCATGCAGCGTCGCTTGCAAGACGGTCAACGGCGTGCCCATCGGCAGCTTCTGGAACAAGACGCTGCGCATCGGGCCGAACCCGAAGTACGACGGCGCGAAGATGCCCGACATGGAGATGTATTTCATGACGGTGGGGTGCCAGCATTGCGCTGAACCCGAGTGCGTGAAGGTGTGCCCGACCGGTGCGAGCCACAAGCTGGACGACGGCACGGTGCAGATTGACAAGAGCAAGTGCATCGGGTGCCAGTTCTGCGCAATGAGCTGCCCTTACGGTGTTCGCTATTTGAACGAGGAAGAGCGCGTCGTGGAGAAGTGCACGCTGTGCGAGCAGCAGATCTCGCAAGGCGAGCTGCCGCAGTGCGTGGCGCAATGCGGTGCGCGGGCGCGCTTCTTCGGCGACGTTGACGCCGGGTGGGATACGTTTGAGGCGCCCGGGCGTTTGCTGCACAAGGACGCCACCTACGAGGAGGTGCACGCCTCGCGCGTGAACATCCTGAAGACGACCAAGCCGTTCACGGATGACCAGATCCATCATCTGCCCAACGTCGGCAATGCGCCCAGCTTCGCGTACATCCTGCGCGACATGGATTGGAAGGGGGAGGAATAATGGAACTGCAATGGCCTCTGATCCTTTTCACCACGCTGACCGCGTGGG
>CAVGAF010000081.1:0-7398 GCA_963627055.1 Butyrivibrio sp. CAG:318
TTTTCGGCAAGTTGTCGTTCGACCCAGGCAGCCATCTGGCGCTTGTCTTTGCTGTGTTCTTCGGCCATGCGATGCTCCTCGTAGTTGCGGGTCGGCGTTCCTTAATTATCAGTATAACCGGTAAAAATCGGTAACCGATAACAAATGAGGCGTTTTATAGGGGAAAGGTGACGTTTAGGCATGTGTAGCGCCAGAGGGCCGACAAGGTTTTGGGAGGGTGCGGGCAAGAAATGCGTAATCGGCGTGTCAGCGTCTAATCCCATGATGTCTCTAGCGCGATTTTTCTAGACATTGCCCAACCGGGAAGGGGATAGCTGCATGAAAGGGATCGATATTTGCTTGTCGCATGATTCGGCCTTCCGTTTACTTATGAGGAGCGAGGGTCTTTCGGAATCAGTCGAGGTAGTTGCCGATGACGAGATGGGGCCTGCGTCTCCTTGTGGCGAGGTCGCGGCATCTGTCGCCCGTGATCTGGGTCTAGGCCCCTATTGCATTGACGTGCTTGCGAGTGGCGAGGCGCATTGCTGTCCTGGTATTTTCGCCCATCGCGTCAAATGCGGCGATGTGCTTTCGATTCGAGAGGTTGCAATTTCCGGGTATGGACGCGTGTGCGTCACGTCGCCCGAGTACACGTTCGTGCAGTTGGCTCGCAAGCACTCTCTTCTGGAAACCGTATATATGGGATTCGCGCTGTGCTCCAACTATCGAATAGACCCTCATGCGGCGCATGGGGTGGTGGCGAGGTCGGCTGCCTGCGGGGCGCTGACATCTCGCCAAAAGCTGCTTGCCTTCATTGACGACCATCCGAAAATGCGCGGGACGGGGAAAGCCCGACGCGCCCTTGCCTATGTGAAGGATGGGTCGAATTCGCCAATGGAGTCCGCTCTTGCGATGGGTCTCGGCATGCCGGTCGTTCTCGGTGGGTTTAATGTTGGGAGGATTGCGATGAGCAGAAGGAATCGCCATCATGTCGCCCACTCGCTGACCGTGGCGCGCTCCAGCGTGGAAGATGACGCGGTCCTGGTGGTTCACGGGCGCCGTGGGCGCGGATTGGCTCCCAATGATTCGAGACGGCTCGTCATTCATTTGCTGGGGACGAAGAGTGCAACGCGCATGCCGAGATGCTCTCTAGCCGTTTCGCTTCCCCAGATACTTGATTACGACTCGTACAAGGAGCTGTGCCTGGGGGTTCGAGGTGCCTTTTCGGATATGTCGTCGGCCGGAGCCGGCGGTTGCATTGCGCCTCGAGCCTCGCCGCGTCGCGAGTCGATATGCTGCGAGCGGCAAGAGATGTTCTGGCGTCAGATCGTCTGCATGAGCGATTTCCGAAGTGCGGAGTTCGGGGCCTCTTCGCCGGCGCGCGCTCTGCCTCCTGCCGCATGAGGGTGTGCGACGGGGTGGGAGCACGGAGGGGATTCAAGCGCCCCGTGTCTTATTCGCGTCGCCTCTCGGAGACGCTGCTCGCCGCAGCAGTATGGTGGGCGAGCTAGTGCGAGAGGGCAATCGGGGATGGCTATGATTATCTATGCGAAATCGATATAGCCTGATATGGTGATATACCGAATACGGATCATTGCTTTCCGGTATACTGCATGCATTATGAATACCATTGAAGACATTTTCACAACGGCCCGCGATGCGGGCAAGCAGCCGGTTTCCTTCGAGATTTTTCCGCCGAAAGGCGAGTTGAGCCTCGAGGCGGCGCGCGAGGTCGCGGATCGGCTTTCGCAGTTGGCCCCCGATTTCATCAGCGTCACCTATTCGGCGGGCGGAAGCGGGAACAAACAGGCAACCGCCGAGATTGCGGCCATGATCCAGGACGAATTCTCTGTTCCGGCCATTGCCCATCTGACTTGCGCCGGGGCTTCGGAGGAGTCTATCGATCAGGCGATTGCAGACATGTCGGCGCGCGGCATTCGCAACGTATTGGCGCTGCGGGGCGACCTTCCCGATGGGAAGGAGCCGACGGTGTTCCGCTATGCGAAGGATTTGATTCCGAAACTGGTGGAAGCCGGGTTTTGCGTCGGTGCCGCGGCTTATCCGGAGGGGCATATCGCCTGCGATAGCGTAAAGCTCAACATCGAGCACCTGAAACAGAAACAGGATGCGGGCGCGAAGTTCCTGGTTTCGCAGCTGTTCTTCGACAATGATTACTTCTATCGTTTCCGCGAAAGAGCTGAGGAGGCCGGCGTTTCCGTTCCGATAACGGCGGGCATCATGCCGTTTATGAGCAAGCAGCAGATCCAGCGCATGGTGTTCATGTGCGGGGCTTCTTTGCCGAGCCCGATCATCAAGCTGCTGGCTCGTTACGAGCACGATTCGGAGAGCTTGAAGCAGGCGGGCATCGAGTATGCTTGCAGGCAGCTCACCGACTTGCAGGAGCACGGCGTCGATGGATTGCACGTCTACACGATGAACAATCCCGCCATCGCGCGAGCGGCTGCATGCGCTTTGAAGGTGGCGTTGGTTAAGTGAGCCTTCGGTGCGGGCGTTTTTCGGCTCAGGAGGGCAATGGGCTGCACCTGAACCGGGACGAGGCCCTGAGCTATCTGGGATATGCGGGTCAGCAGGTCGACGAGTCCTTGCTGGCCCGTTTTCATACGCTGGCGGATTTATGCGAGGGCGCAACGACTGCGCGGTATGCGTGGGATCTGTTCGACGTCGATGCTGCTCAAAGCGTCTCGCTGGACGAGGCTGCTGCTGAAGGGGCGCTACCCTGCGTTGCCTTGCGCGGCTGCGATATGGTTTTGCCGGGCGGCGATATAGCGCGGCATCTTGAGGGAGCTGGCAAAGTGGCCCTGATGGCGTGCACGCTTGGGCTTGAGAACGAACGCGAGCTGAGAAAATACGCGGCCGTAGGTGCCGCCGATGGCGTGATGTTCGGTGCGTGCGCTTCGGCTTTGGTCGAAGCTGCGGGCAATGCCGTTGAGGCCCAGATCGTCGCCGAGGCGGCATCTATTGGGCTTGGGACTAACTGGCGTTACAGTCCGGGATACGGCGATTTACCGCTTTCGATACAACCGGCCTTTTTGGCTGCGCTCGACGCGACGAGGAGGATCGGCCTTTGTGCTACCGATACCTGCATGCTCGTACCGCAGAAGAGCATCACGGCCGTCGTGGGCCTGTTTGAGCCGGGCAAGGGCGCGGCCGGCGTGCGCGATGCCTGCTCGGCATGCCAGCTTCACGCGTGTTGCGCCTTGCGCGCCCGCGGCGTAACCTGCCATGGATGAATCGTGAGATAAGAGAGGGATCTTGCTGATGGAAACCGGTGCAACTACATTCAACCATTCCTGCCCCGCCGTCGATTTGGCAGGACTGCGCATCAAGGACGAGCATCTGCGTCGCGCGTTGTGCGGCGAGGAGTTCCTCATCGTCGACGGTGCGATGGGTACGCAGCTGCAAGAGCGGGGCTTGGCCGATGCGGGGCAGATTCCGGAGCTTCTGAATTTCTCCAATCCCGACGACATCGTCGCCATTCATGAGCGCTACGTTGCGGCGGGTGCCGAGGTCATCACCACCAATACCTTTGGAGCCAATGCATGCAAGCTCGAGGGGCGCGCGAACGTCGCCGACGTGTATGCCGCGGCGGCCGCGTGCGCGCGCAAGGCGGGCGCCCCCTATATCGCCGGCGACATCGGGCCTGTCGGCGCTTTGCTGGAACCTATGGGAACCATGTCCTTTGACGAGGCGTACGACCTGTTTGCGGAGCAGGTTGATGCCATCGTGGCCAGCGGATGCGACTTGGTGTTGATTGAGACGATGGCTGATTTGCGCGAGGCGAAGGCCGCGGTTTTGGCGGCGCGCGAGCATAGCGACCTGCCGGTGTTCGTTACCATGACGTTCGGCGAGGACGGGCGCACGTTTCTGGGGACGTCTCCCCAGGTTTCTGCGGAGGTTCTTTCGAGCATGGGCGCGAACGCCGTGGGCCTTAACTGCTCGCTGGGGCCGGCCGAGCTGGCGGGAGCCGCTCGGGAAATGGCAGCCCGTAATCGTTGCCCGCTGATGGTCCAGCCCAATGCCGGTCTTCCCCATGTGGAGGACGGGCGCACGGTCTTCGACGTGTCGGCGCAAGATTTCGCCCAGGCTATGGGTGTGATGGTTCAGGCGGGTGCCAGCATCATAGGCGGCTGCTGCGGAACGTCTCCCGAGTATATCTCTCAGCTTCGGGCGGTGGTGTCCGACAAGACGCCTGCGCCGCGTCCCTACGAGCCGGCCACGGTGCTGTGCAGCGCCCAGGAAGCCGTGGTGCTCCCCGCATCGCGCGCGCATATCGCCGTTATCGGCGAGCGCATCAATCCCACGGGAAAGCCGAAGCTCAAGGCGGCGTTGCGTGCGGGCGACCTTGACTACCTGGTGGGGGAGGCCGTCATGCAGCAGGAGCATGGGGCCGACGTCCTCGACGTCAACGTGGGCCTGCCCGAGCTTAACGAGCCGCAAATGCTCACGGCGGCCGTGGACAAGCTCGCCTCGACGGTGACGCTGCCGCTGGTGATCGACTCGTCCGATCCGGCGGCCGTCGAGGCCGCGGTTCGGGGTTATGCGGGCAAGCCGCTCATCAACAGCGTGAACGGCAAGCGGGAAAGCCTGGAGGCGGTGCTGCCCATCGTCAAGCGCTACGGTTGTGCGGTTATCGGCTTGGCGCTTGACGAGGGGGGCATTCCGCCGACGGCCGAGGGGCGTTTCGCCGTGGCCCAGCGCATCGTCGAGGCCGCCGAGGGCTACGGTATTCCGCGCACCGACGTGGTTATCGACTGCCTGACCATGGCGTGTGCCACCAACCAAAGCGAGGCCGTTGAAATCCTGCGCGCCATAACGATGGTGAAGGAGCGCCTGGGCGTGAGGACGGTGCTGGGCGTGTCGAACATCAGTTTCGGCCTGCCGCAGCGCAACATGGTGAACTCGACGTTTTTGGCCGCCGCGTTCGGCTGCGGCCTGGATATGCCCATCCTCAATCCGAAGGCCCGCCGCTACATCGACGCCGTGAACACCTTCAAGGTGCTGAATTGCCAGGATGCCGGCGCCGTCGATTTCATAGCCACCTATGCCGAAGCGAGCGATCCCTACGAGGAGCCCACATCTTCGTCACCGGGCGCCGCCGCAGCAGCGTCCACGGTTGCCACCGAGGCGTGTCCAGTTACCGTGCCCGAGTCGCTTGCCGATGAGCAAGAGGACGTGGAGGCCCTGGTCCATCTGATTCTGACCGGCCGCCGCGGGCCCATGGGTGCCGCCACGGAAGCCTTGCTTGAGGGGCATGACCCGCTCGAGCTGGTCAACGGGGTGTTCATCCCGGCGCTCGACGTGGTGGGGGACAAGTTTGACAAGGGGCAGTTCTTCCTTCCGCAGCTCATGGCATCGGCGGAAGCGGTGAAGGCCGGCTTCGACGTCGTGAAGGCGCATATGGGGGAAGCCGACGTCTCCTCTTCCTCGGCGCGCTGCATCGCCGTCGCCACGGTGAAGGGCGATATCCACGACATCGGCAAGAACATCGTCAAGATGCTGTTGGAGAACTACGGATATCGCGTTATCGATCTTGGGCGCGACGTCGATCCGCAAGAGGTGTTGCGCGTTGCGCGCGAGGAGCAGGTTCGTCTGGTCGGGCTTTCCGCGCTCATGACGACAACCGTGCGTGCGATGGAGGAGACCGTGCATCTTATCCATGAGCAGCTTCCCGATTGCAAGGTGTTCGTGGGCGGCGCGGTGCTAACGCCGGAGTATGCGCAGCAGATTGGCGCGGACTTCTACGGGAAGGACGCTGCTGCGTCCGCGAGGATTGCCGAGCGCTATTTCAACGAGCTGGGCATGTAGGCTTTTCGGGCCGCCGGGCAAACGGAACGCAGAGTGCCGTTTGCCCGGCCTGGCGTCTTGGTGGCATGCGATAAGGCCTCTTGCCTGCGCGCGGCTTGCGGTGTCGCTCTTCTCTGCGCGTCGGGCGCTTGGCGGTGCGGCGGATTCTAGCCGATGCCGCCGAGCGCTATGCCCAGCACTATGACGATTGCCGTGATGGGGACGAACAGGTAGCGCCCCCATGTCTCGAAATGCTTGCTGACGGGACGTTCCCGGCCAATCTGCGCCTGTGCGCGTGCGAAGCCCTTCGGGCATACCCAGAAGAACATGATGGCGGCGATAAGGGCTCCTGTGGGGATGGCGTACATGCTGACGATGTCCATCCAGGCGCTTACCGTCTCGCCGCTTTCGATGAAGACGCCGATTGCCAGCGAGGCGATTCCAACGAGGGCGACCGCCGCGCGTCGGGAGAGGTGCGCCTGCTGCTGCAGCGCCTCGATGGGGGGTTCGTAGAGGTTCACCAGGCTGGTGATGGCGGCGCAGGAAACGGCGAGGAAGAAGGCGAAACAGAAGAGGTTCCCCAGGGGCATTTCCTGGAACACTTGCGGCAGCACGATGAACAGCAGCGGCGGGCCCGATTGCGCATCGACGCCGAAGGCGAACACCGCCGGCACCACCACCATGGCCGATAGGATGGAAGCGAGCGTGCTGAACACGATGATGTTGCGCGCCGAGTAAACCACGTTCACGTCTTTCTTCAGATAGCTTCCGTAGACGAGGGTGCCGCTTCCTGCAAGCGACAGGCCGAAGAAGGCCTGACCGAGTGCGAGCGCCCAGGTATAGGGATTGGCGAGGGCTTCCCAACGCGGCATGAACAGGTATGTGTAGCCCTCGAGTGCGCCGGGGAGCAGCGCCACGCGAATGAGCAGAGCGACGAACAAGATGAAGAAGATGGGCATCATCACCTTGTTGAGCTTCTCGATGCCGCCTGAAATGCCGAAGCTCATGACGCCTAGGGTGATTGCCAACGCCACCGCATGCCATCCGATGCTTCCGAAATTGCCAGTGAAGCCATCGAAGTAGGTGGGGAGGTCGGACTCTGAGAGAAGCTGTCCGCACCCTGCGGCAACCAGGTATTTCAGGAACCAGCCTAAAACGATGGTGTAGCCGATGGCGATGCCGAGCGCAGCTAGGACGGGGATGATTCCCGCAATGCGCCCGATGGGCCTGGCATGAGGAACGCCGCGCAGGGCGAGCGCCTTCTGGAACGCGCCCATGGGGCCGCATCCCATTGCCCGGCCGAACGACATTTCCCCGATGACGCCGGTGAGTCCGAGCAGCGCCACGAAGAAGAGATACGGGATGAGGAAAGCCGATCCCCCGAGTTGCGAGACTCGGTAGGGGAACAGCCAAATGCCGGACAGCCCGATGGCCGAGCCGATGCAGGATATGATGAAAGCGGTGCGCGAGGTGAACGAGTCACGCGTCCCCGATGCGGAATCGGCGCCTTTGCTCATGGGCTTCCTTTCGCACTATGCGACGTGAAGTCGGGTATTTGGCAAATAAAAAAGCCACCCGAAGGTGGCTGAAAATTTGGTGGAGCCTAGGGGGATC
>CAVGAF010000082.1:0-7339 GCA_963627055.1 Butyrivibrio sp. CAG:318
CGAAAGAGCCCCATGAGTATGGACGTAGGCGCCGCTTTGCGGCGCGAGGTCGCTCTTGCGAACGACCCTACGAACCCTGCCCCGGCATTAACGCTGCTCCCGGGTGTTCCGCAGGTGCGTTCGAAAGAGCCCCATGAGTATGGACGTAGGCGCCGCTTTGCGGCGCGTGGTCGCTCTTGCGAACGACCCTACGAACCCTGCCCCGGCATTAACGCTGCTCCCGGGTGTTCCGCAGGTGCGTTCGAAAGAGCCCCATGGGCATGGACGTAGGCGCGTTCGCGAGAGCGCGCTTCCGGCGAAGCCGGAACATCGGGCGGGGTGCAGGCCGGCGTGTGTGTGGCTACCGCCTCCCCGCAAACGCAAAGAGCCCCTCGACTTCTGCACGTCGAGGGGCTCTTATCAGCTTTGGCTTCGGTGCTCTTCAGGGATGCGGGCAGGGAATCCTCAAGCCGGGGTCGATGCGCTTAGGGCAGCAGGTTCAAATCCTTCAGCTCTGCCTTCACGTCGTCCATCTCGTAGTAGTCCAGGCAGTCTGCCGTCGGGCAGCCCTTCTCGGAATCCCAGCCGAACTTCTCGTAGAGCATGGTCAGACCCTTCTGGAAGTCTTCCTTCTCCATCTTGTCGGTGCCCTTGGTGAACGGCTCCTTGTCGGCGTCCTTCGTGAACGGCCACTGCGTGATGACGTCGTGGATGGTGCGGCAGTCGTTGCAGCCGATCTTGCCGTTGGCGTCGGTCATGCCGCGCACGGTGTTGGCGCGCTGCAGCGTCATGATGCGGGCGGCTGCCTTGTACAGCTCGTCGGTGGTGACGTCCTCGCCGGTCACGGCCTTGAAGAACTTCGCCTCCAGGTCCAAGTCGCCGCGGTAGTTGCGGGTCTTCGACGGGCTTTGGGCCATCGGCCACACCCAGTTGCACAGCGTCAGCGAGTCATGCAGCACGTCGGTGACGATGGACCACCAGCAGAAGTTCGCCTTGTGCTCGTTCATCGGCGTGTAGTTCTTCTCCTCGTCCAGCGCATCCTCGCCGCCCCACAGCTCGGCCGCGATCTGCTGCTTCAGCTCGTGCGGAAGGCCGCACTGCAGCATGTTCTGGTGCGAATGGATCATCGGGTCGCGGTTGAACACCATGTTCAGCAGGCCGCCGACCTGGCCGTAAGACTCGATGGCGTGATGCACCGGCCAGCCGCGGTAGTTGATCAGGCAGCTCGCCGTGGTGTCGAACCATTCCATGTCGTCCCAGCGCGGGCACCACACGAGCGGGCCGTGGCCGAGGTAGGACATCTCATTGTCGTTCTTGGCGATGTGCTTGAGCAGCTCGACCATGATGGTCGGGTCGTTGTTCTCGAACTTGCTCCAGTCGAACAGGTTGTACTCGTCCTCGGGCAGGACGCGCTTGAAGATGTCCTTGGCAACGCAGTGCGCGATGTCGCGGTAGATCTGCGCGTAGTTGCACCACATGCCCAAGTCGTCCATGGTAGCGCCGACGACCTGGTCCCAAATGAGGCCGTCCTCGGTGGAGGACTTGACGGTGGTGTGCTGGCCCAAGATCTTCGTCATGTACACGGAGAACGGGAAGTTCGGCACGCAGGTGTTGCCGGTGATCTCGTAGCCGCCGTTCTTGCGGGCGTTGGGCACGCGCATGTCGGAGTAGCAGTGGATCGGGCAGCTGTGGCAGCCGTTCATCTTGATCGTGTACTTCTCGGCGTCGGGACCTTCGTCCTTGGTCGTCTTCATGCAGCGATAGCCCACGGTGTTGATCTCGCCGGGTTTCGGCTCGCCGGTCTCGATGGGCTCACCCTCGGCGTCGGCCCAGTACAGGCCCTTGCGCGCCGTCCAACGGGTGCCCTTGTCGTAGTACTCGGCCCATTCCTGCTGGGTGGAGGGGACCACGTGGTTGTTGTTGGAGCCGACAATCTCGCGCAGCATGTAGTCGGACAGGTCGGCCAGGGCCTGCGGGTCCTTAACATTGACCGAGCCGTTGCCCTCGACAACCAGCGCCTTGAGCTTCTTGGAGCCCATGACCGCGCCGAGGCCGGCGCCGGCGGAGTGGTTGCGGGTGTTCATCATGACGGCGTAGGGCAGCAGATTCTCGCCGGCAGGGCCGATGGTGGCCACGCAGGCGCGTACGCTCTCGGCGCGGTTGAGCGCCTCGGTGGTGGCGCGGGTGCCCAGGCCCCACACGAACGACGCGTCCTTGATCTGCACGTCGTCGTCCTTGATATTGAGGTAAACGGGCTTGTCGGACTTGCCCTCCACGATGATGGCGTCGTAACCGGCCAGCTTGATGCGGGCGCCGATCATGCCGCCGCAGTGGGCGTCGACGACCAGGTGGTCCTTAGAGAACGTGGACAGGAAGCTCACCGTGGTGCGGCCAGCCAGCGGAACGCCGGAAGCGGTCAGCGGGCCGACGGCGTAAACGATCTTGGCTTCCTCGGAAAGCGGATCGGTGCCTGCGGGAACTTCGTCGAACATGATCTTGTTCGCCAGGCCCATGCCGCCGATATATTTCTTATAAGGCTGCGTCGACTCGGTAGTGATGGCGCCCGTGGTCAGGTTCACGCGCAGCATCTTGCCGGCCCAGCCGTATGACTTCTCGTCAGCCATGTTGCATCTCCAAATCTCTTCTCGATACATGCGTTGCGTGACATGTCGGGCGATTCGGGTGCAGACGACAATTTCGTCACCGCGCAGTATGCATCCCCAGGTGGCGGGCGTGTACCCTCTTTCAGGGTAATTGACCTGAATGGCTGAATTTCCGGCGAACGGCGGCGAAAAAACGGCGTGCGGGGTAAAGTTAGCCAAGGAATCGCCCCGAAAGAGGGTACGGGGATAAGGCAGGGAATCCGATACTGCATGATGTTGCGTGACCCCAAGGGGCGAAAGGTGCGCGGCGGAAATCCGGGGGGCAGAGCTTTGACGAGGGCTCTGTTTGAGGGAGGAACCGACGCGAAGAAGACTCACCAATATATGTGAGGGGGAGTACTCATAATGTCAGATACGAATCAAAGCGGCAGCACGCCTGTAGCAGAGCAGGCTTCCGCGCCCAAGAAGACCATTACCCGCCGCGATGTGCTGGCCATGGCCGGCTGCGGCGTTGCCGGCTTGGTCGTCGGCGGCGTGCTTGCGTCCTGGGGCGTCACGTCGCAGTCCATTGCGTCGGGGCGCATCGAGCTGCGCACCACGCCAACCAAGATGATCGTGACCGACCGCGCCCGCTGCTCTGGCTGCCAGCGCTGCGAGATGATGTGCACGCTCAAAAACGACGGCCGCGTGTGCCAGCACATCGCCCGCGTGCGCGTGTGGGACAACTATTTCTGGGGCAAGAGCCCGGACACCGGTGAAGGTTCCTTCGGTGACGGCGCGAAGGGCGCCTGCGAGTTCACCGTCGAGCACTGCAAGCAGTGCGCCGACCCCCAGTGCGCCAAGTATTGCCCGGTTCACGCGATCTACGCCGACGAGAACAGCGGCGCCCGCACGGTCGATCCGAAGAAGTGCATCGGCTGCGGCATGTGCGCCCAGGCCTGCCCGTGGAACATGCCCCGCGTCGACGCGGAGACCGGCGTTTCCACGAAGTGCATCTCCTGCGGCCGCTGCGCCGAGCAGTGCCCCAACGGCGCCATCCAGTTCATCGATTGGCAGGACATCGCGCAGAAGATCATCGACGAGGGCATCGTTCGTACGACCACTGCGGTTTCCGCGTAATCGTTTCGGGTTGCAAACCCACATGATGCAAGCGGGCAACACGCTCGCGTAAGGTTGCGAGGCAATGCGCCTTTAGGCTGAACGGGAAGGAGTGAACGCAAGATGATGGACGACGCAGCGGTGTTCTCCGTGCTTTCGAAGTGCTTTGCCCCTGTGGAAAAGGACGAATGGAAGCAGTTGACGCGCAGCGCGGCCTGGGCTGACTTCACGGACGGAGTGCTCGCCCTGTTGCAGGACGACGCCCAGTTCGGTAAATCGGCAAGCTCGTTCAAGCGTTCGCGCGGACGTGCTCCTATGCAGGAGTTCCTTTCCGGAAGCGAGGTCGACGAGCTGCTCTGCCCGCCGCTTTTCGAAGAGAAGCAGGCGTTTGCGGCTCGGCACTTCACCGGCGGTCTTCCCCAGTCGGCGGTTCCCGTGGAGTCGCTGTACACGGATTGGGAGACGCCGGGGCATGTGAATCCGCTGATCGGCAAGCAGAAGGGCCTGTATCTGGGCGCTTCGGCGCGCTACATGCGGGCGTTGGTCGAGCAGCTGGGTCTCGAAGTTCCGGCGGAATACGCCGACCGCCCCGATCACCTGGCGTTGGAGCTCGACCTGGTGGCGGTTCTGCTGCGAAGCGGCATGGACGCCGAAGCCCGACAGTTCTTGGCCGAGCGCTTTGGCTGGCTGACCGACTACCGGTTGAAGCTGCTTGCGCTTGACGATGACGCGCGGTTTTACATCAGCCTTGTGGACGTTATCTTGGGCATCTGCGCTGAGCAAGGCGCGGAATCCGAGACGGCTCGAACGGCTTAGCATCATGGATGAAACGATGACGCAGGATGCATATAGAGAGGAATCAGCAATGTCAGAAAACGCTATTACCAGGCGAAGCTTTCTGGCCGGCAGCGCCGGGGTCGCAGCAGTAGCGGCCGGCGCGGGCTTCATGAGCTTCGGCGCCTGGGAGCAGGCTGACGCGAGCGGGACGAAGGATGTGGAATCCCACACCGCTTACTCGCTGTGCAACTCCTGCTCTTCCAAGTGCGGGTTCAAAGGATATGTGGTTGACGGCAAGCTCACGAAGATGATCGGCGAGCCGGGCCATCCCCACTGCGAGGGCACGCTGTGCGGCCGCGCATACGGCTACGCGTCCATCGCCTACTCCGAAGACCGCCTGACCGACCCGCTGAAGAAGAACGCCAAGGGCGAGTTCGAGAAGATCAGCTGGGACCAGGCCTACTCCGAGATCGCCGAGAAGGTTAAGAGCATCATCTCTTCTAACGGCCCCGAGGCCCTGGCCATGATTCAGGACCCGCGCCCGTCCGGTTCTTATTACACGAAGCGCTTCATGAACGCACTGGGCAGCGCGAATGTTTATACGCACGGCGCAGCCTGCAACATGTCCAAGAACGCCGGCTTCACGCAGGTCATCGGCACAGGCGACTACATCGCCGACGTCGAGAACGCCAAAGCCTGCATGTTCATCGGCCGTAGCTACGCCGACGCTATCCGCCCGAGCCAGCTGCATGCTCTGGAGAAGGCGCACGAGAACGGTGCGTACATCGTGCTCGTCGACCCGCGCCTGAACAACTCCATCGCGTTCGCCGATGAATGGCTGCCCATCAACCCGGGCACCGACCTGGCGCTGGTGCTGGCCATGAGCCACGTGCTGGTCAATCGCGGCCTGTACGACAAGAAGTTCGTGTCCGAGCAGTCCACCGGCTTCGAGGAGTGGGCGGCGACGCTCGGCCAGTACACCCCCGAGTGGGCTGCCGAGATCACGGGCCTGAAGGCTAACGATATCGAGCGCGTTGCCTGCAAGATGGCCGGGTGCGCGCCGGCGGCCTGCATCGAGCCTAGCTGGCGCGGCGCCTACGGCTGCAGCTACGCGAACTCCGGCGAGACGGCGCGCGCCGTTGCCTGCTTCAACGGCTTGCTTGGCTGCTGGAACCAGGAAGGCGGCGCCCTGTTCGGCGCTTCCGTCAAGGCGGGCGACCTGGACAAGGAGAAGTTCCCGTCCACGCCGAAGATCGAAACCAAGATTGCCGGCCAGTCCGAGTACCCGCTGTCCCTGTCCGGCATGGGCGTAAACGTTTACGCTGCGCAGCTTGCCAAGGAAGGCAAGATGAAGGGCATGTTCTTCTACAACTCCAACATGGTGGCGGGCTATTCCAACCCGGCCTACCTGGAGGAATGCCTTTCCAACCTGGAGCTTTCGGTGTGCATCGACGTGCAGATGACCGAAACGTGCCACGCGTGCGACTACGTCCTGCCCGACACGAGCTACCTTGAGCGCCTCGAGCTGCCCGAGTTCTACAGCGGCAAGGTTCCGGCCGTGGCTATCCGCGACCAGGTCATCGAGAAGGTGCACCCCAACACCAAGCCCGTCGACCAGATCTTCACTGAGCTGGCCGAGGCGTGCGGCGTGGGCCAGTACTTCGGCTTCACCGTGGAAGAGCTCGCCGACGCGCAGCTCGAGACCGTGGGACTTTCGCTTGACGGCCTGCGTAAATGCGGCGTGAGCAGCTTTAACGACAAGAAGTTTACGTACGGTTCCTACCCGAAGTGGAAGACGCCGACCGGCAAGTTCCAGTTCGCCTCCGACGCGTGCGAGAAGGCGGGCCTGCCCCGTACTCCGCAGTGGATGGAGCCCGCGGTGTCCGTGCCCGACGACGGCAAGTCCTTCCGCCTTATCGGCGGCAAGCAGGCCATCCACACCCACACGCAGACGGCCAACATCGAGCCGCTTATGGCCATTACGAAGCAGTACGGCCTCGAGCGCGTGTGGATGAACGCGAGCAAGGCTGCCGAGCTGGGCATCTCCGACGGCGACACCGTCGAGGTTTCCAATGAGCAGCACACGGGCCAGGTGCAGGTCAAGGTCACGCAGCGCATCAACCCGAACGCCCTGTTCGTCCCCAGCCACTATGGCTGCTCTTCGAAGGAAGAGAAGACGGCATACGGCGTCGGCTTGAGCCAGATGGACTACGTGCCCTTCCGCCTCGAGCCCGGTTACGGCGGCATCTGCTCCCAGGAGGCTGTCGTCACCGTTAAGAAAGTAGGTGCATAGCATATGGCACGCTATGGAATGTTGATTAACACGAAGAAGTGCATCGGCTGCTATGCCTGCCGCACCGCGTGCCAGCGTCAGAACGGCCTGGATCCCACCGATTCGTTCATTCGCTTTGAGGAGCGCGAGGTCGGCGAGTATCCGAGCGTGAGCGTTGAGCATGTGCCGCTGCAGTGCATGCATTGCGAGGACGCGCCGTGCGCTTCCGTGTGCCCGACCGGCGCCGCGCATATCGGCACCGACGGCATCGTGGAGGTTGACCAGGGTCGTTGCATCGGCTGCCTGTATTGCATGGCCGCCTGCCCGTACCAGGTGCGTAGCCGCAACGAGAAGACGGGCGCTGTGGACAAGTGCCGTTTCTGCAACGTGTCCAACTACACGAGCGGCACCGAGATGTGCAGCTGCGTGACGGCATGCCCGACCGGCGCGCGTATATTCGGCGACCTGGACGACCCGGACTGCGAGCTGGTAAAGGAGATCGCGGCAACGCACGCGGCCCCCATCGCCGGCGACCTGACCAAGTCCAAAGTCTATTACGTGAGGTGATGCTGAGATGGAGTACACACCTATTTGGAGCGGCATCATCGCC
>CAVGAF010000083.1:0-7339 GCA_963627055.1 Butyrivibrio sp. CAG:318
CGCTCATGATGCCGTTGAGGTTGTCCTGCAGCGAGAGGATGAACCAGGAAAGCGTGTAGCCGGCCTCCGCGCGGTTGAGGATGGTCGGCAGGATGTCCTTCGGCACCACCAGCGCGAACGCGTACAGCGCAACCAAGATCACGCCGCAAGCGAAAATTTTCTGGTTGCGCGGGTCACGCGCATGGCCCGACGCGTGCGCCGCCGCGATGTCGTTTGAGTTCGCATCGTCTCCGATGGATATGGTGGCATGGCCCACGCCGGCCTGCGCGTCGCCGGCACGTTTATTGAAGGGGCTCATCAGAACGAGATACCCCCTGAAACCTTCGAGGAATCGTCGGCGTGCGGCCTGCTTGCGCTAGCGGTTGCGGCAGCGCCCGCCACCGCATCGGTGCAACCCTGCCCATCGGCGCCGCCATCGGCGGCGTCGTCATCGGACCATCCGGCTTCGTCGTCTTCGACCACCTTGCGCTTGCGCCCGATGAGCGCCCACCACACGGCCGCACCGATGCCGCCGGCGCCCAGGAGCGCCGCGGCCCATGCGAGAGGGTTGCCGGCGATGCGCTCGGCGGCGGCGCGGACATCGACGCCGTCGGCCGCCTCGGCCCCGGTATCCGAAAGCGTGCCCGCCTCCAGGGACGCCTGCGCGGCGGCGGACGCTTCGCCCGTCCCGCTCGGAAGGGAGCCGGACGACGCGGCGGCAGTCTTCGTCATGGTGCCGGAGGCGACATTGGAAAGGCCCGAGGTCGTGCGGACCGGCGATGAGATGGCGCCGCCGTTGCCGGCGAGCGCCTTCGTTCCCGCCCCCACCTCGGCGACCGCGAGGTTGCCGTCGGTGGAAAGCGAGCTGTAGCTGGACATCGTGAAGGTGACCGACCCGGATTCCTGCTCAAGGGCCGAGGTATACCCGACGCTGCCGTCGCCGCGCTTCCAATACACGCGCACCTTCGACGAGGGGTCGATGGATGCGCACGAAACGTTGATGCGCACAGCGCCTATGTCTCCCGCCGCCTCGAGCTTCTTCTGATCGATGGAGTAGAACGCCTTGTAGACCGCGCCGGAGATTATCGAATCGCCGTTGAGCGAGGCCTGCGACTCAAGCGTCGCGTCCAGAGTCGAGGCGTTGTCGATCATGAACACGACCGAGCTCGCGCCGAGGGCGTCGGCGGAGGTGAGCGACGCCTTCGAAACGTCGGCGAAGCCTTCAAACGTGCGCTCCGGGTCGTTCGGGTCGGCTATCGATTCAATGGCGGAATACTTCGGCTCGAGGCGAACGTCGCTCGTCAGGGCCTGGTAGATGTCCAGCACCTCACCGGTTGAGGTAAGCGCCCAGCCGGCAAGGTACATGCCCTCGCGTGCGGGAACCGAGGGCATCTCGATCTCGGCTAGCGTGGTGCCCGCCTCGACGCTCTCGCTGCCAAGCACGTTGCCCTCGGCGTCCACGAAGGTCACCGTCGGTTTGTAGGCATCCCCGTAGACCGCATACAGGCTCACCGAGGAAGCTCCGTCGGAAACCGTGTACACAGCCGCGTTCATGTCGACGTTCACGGAGGCCGCCTCCTTCGAAGACGACCACCCCTTGAACACGCGGGCGGCGCTCTTGTCGGCCGGCGAGGACTTCCCCGTCTGCTCGAAGGCGGCCTCGACGGTGCCGCTCACGGCGAAATCCTCCACCTTGGCATATTCCGCCGTCCCATCGTAGAACGTGATGGAGGCCGTCTGCTCGACCTCTGAGTAGATGGCGTAATACGTCACGGTTCCGTCATCGGGCGTGAAGGGAATGCTGTCGGTGAACAGCGGCTCCTTGTCGCTTGATCGCACCGACCAGCCGAGCATCGTGTACACCCGCCCATTCGCGGCGACCACATCGCCGATCTTCGCCACCTTGGAAGCCAGCCCGATGACGTCCTGCCCGTATTCGGCTTCAACGGATTCGCTCGACACCTTCGCATAGGTCCCGTCGTCGAGCTTTTGCAGCGCGACGAAGCGGACCTTGCCCTTGATCTTGCTTTCCGAAAAGCAGGCGGTGTAGAAGGCATCGCCCGTCACCTGCGGCAGGTCCGTGCCTGCCGAGAAATCGACATCGGCCGCGCGCGGGGCAACCAAGCGGCCGGCATGCCAGCCCGCAAACGTGTAGGCATACCCCGTGGCCGTGGCGATCTTCGAGGGCGTGCCGGAGGACTCGCCCGTCGCCGCAAGGTAGCTGGGCCGGGTGCCGAGCCTTGCGGCATAGGCCTTGATGGACGAGTCGGCCTTGAACCTGACCAGGCATTGGCCCTGCCCCACGCGAACGTATTCGGCATACAGCGTGACCGTGCCCGTTCTCGATCCGGCGATGTTCGCATCGATGGCGACCTCGGTGTCGAAGGACGTGCCGTCCCACACCATCCCGTTGGAATCCCTCCAGCCGACGAAGCGGTACGTCGCCCCGGCGTCGCTGTAGTCAGCCGCCCAAGGAGAGCTTGACCCATAACGGCTCTGAGCCAAGGTGCGCCCGTATTCGGCCACGACGCTCACCGACCCCTGCATCGCGCCCGAGGCGTCCTTGGCGCCGACGAACTGCACGTTCACGGTGCGCGCGTGCGTCTGATACACCGGGTAGTACGACACCGACCCGCTCACCGTCGCGAGAGTCGCGTCCGCCGCAAGGACGATGTCGTTTTTCGTGGCGTTCGGGGACTTCGCCCAACCGATGAAATCGTAGGAGGTGGTGAGGGAGTCCTCCTTTTTCATGGCGGCGGCGCTTGGCAACGCGACGACGTCGCCGTATACCAGGCCGGCGTAGCTTGCCACGGTGCCCGAGTCGGATTCGAACGTCACCGTGTAGGAATCTTCCCAAACCAGATTCCCACTCGCGTCGCGATTCGGGGATAAGGTCCTGAAGGCATCTTTGAACAGCGAGCGCGAAAGGGCATCCTGGCCGGATGAGGCGGGAGAGCAGATGACGTCCCCGACGGTGTTTGCGCCCGCCGCGTTTCCGACCGTGATGGCCTCGCCGGAAGCGGAGGCGAAGGTCGACGTCACGCGCAGGCCCGACCCGCGAACGTCGCACGCCGCGCCGCCGGAGGAGCTGAGGGCCGTCGACCCCGACAGCGTCACGTCGACGCCGTCGTCGAGCGAGAGCGCCTGGCTTTGGGCATCCTGCTTCGACACGAGGGTCGCCTTGTTGCCGTACGGATAGAACCAGCTTTCGGGCTTGCTGGGAGAAGCGATGAAGTCGCCCAAGTTAAGCGCTCCATCGGCGCCGCGCTTCATGAACGACTCGTCGCTGCCGAGCGCGGAGAGGCTCGCGCCGTCCAAAAGCCACGAGCCGCTTCCCCGCACCTTAACCGCACTCGCCTCGCCGTTTGCCGCCGTGGCGACGACGGAGCCTTTCACGGTCGCGCCGCCGGCGGTGGAAGTGGTCCCCTCGATATTGGTGGTGACCTCGCCTGAAATGCCTATGGCCTGAGGCACGACATCATACGTCGAACGGACGAAGATGACCTTCGGCTTGATGTTGCCGAGCGTCTCCTCGCCGGCGGCGACGTAGTCGGAGCAGGCCCACACCATGGTGCCGTCATCGAGCAGCATCTCGTCGGCATGGTACACGCGCGCGCCATAGCCGTTGGAGTTCGCCGATTCGTCCAAGGTGGCCGACGTGCGGAACTTATCGAGGATCTCCTGGTACAGATCGGTGTTCTCGGCAGGCGTGATGCGTTTGAGGATGGGGTTGGCGTTGTTCAGCGTGCTCGAATCGATGTACTGCGCGCCGTCTTGGCGGGCCACGCCGTCATTGGCCACCTCGATGGCCGATGAGGCGTCCACTTCCAGCGCGTCCCTGCTTACAGACCCTCCCACCAGCACGCCGACGACCTCGGAGCAGGCGCAGCCCTCCTCGCCATCCCGGGCTTGCACGGAAAGCTTGCTGCCGCCCGCAAGCGCAACCTTGCCGCTGGCGGCCGAGATGCCCACCGTGCGCACCGCGCAGGCGGACGTCGCCTGACCGGTGTAGGTCACCTGAACGCTCGCGCCGTCGACGCGCAGAGTCCCGGTCGAGCTGTTCGCCAGGCCGCTGTACGTCGTCGCAATCGTCTCGTTTGAGCTGCCGAGCGTCACCTCAAGACGGCCCGAGGCGCCGTCGGAGGAGTCGCGCACGGTGAAGGAGGCCGAACCCGAAACGGAGACGGCGCCTGAGGTCGCCTTTGCCCCGGCGTCGACGCGCCAGACGTGACCCGCCAAGTCGACGGTGACGTTTTGGGAAACGGAAACCGCAGACGCATCGCGGACGTCGTCGAGAAGCGTGATGGTATCCCCCGAAGCGGCTTTCGCGAGCGCGGCGGTGACGGAAGTGAACGAGGCGCCCGTGGAAGCGAGGCGCACGACGGGAGAGCACGACCACGCAAGCTTGCCGCCCTGCACATAAGCCGAGCTGCCGGCGTAAGCGCTCGCGGGGGCCGCTTCGAAAGCCGTGGCGCAAGCTGCGCCATCCGCACCGGCGGCAAGCGTCGCGAACGCATCGTCTGTAAGCTGGGGGTTGTCGACCGTTATACGGTTTTCACCGATATTCGCAAAGTCCCTCCCGACGGCAAAGGGCGCCGCAAGCTTGATATCGGCGGGCGAGGCGCACTCGAACGACGTCTTCCCGTCAAGCGTCAGCTGGGCTTTCTGCGACGAGGAGGTATCGATGCACCAAAAGTCGCCGCGGATGTCGCCGGCTGCGCAGGAAGAGGACGAGGCGAGGGCGCAGTTTTTCAGGCTCAAGGATTGCTCGGCCGTCCCCGACGCGCGCACCGCCACGGCGGAGCCTGCGCCCGAATCGCATGCCGCCTCGATGCGCAAAGACGCGGCGGCGCTACCGCCGGCGTCGAGCTTTCCGGCCGTTTCGACGCCGCGCGCACGCGCGCCCGACAGCGCGGAGACCGTTTTTGCCTTGATCGAGCAGTCAAATAGCGCGACCGAGACGTTCTGGGGGATCACCTGGATGCCGTACGCGCTCGCCTCGCCGGTGGCTTCGGCGCCGATGGAGCCTCCTTCAGCGGCAAGGGAACCGGAGCACCCTACCGGCGCGTACACGCCGACGGCCGACCCCCCGGTCGTGAATGCGCGCACGGAAACGTTGCTCAGCGCCACGGAGCCGGAACCTGCCATCTGGATGCCGTAGGTGGAATAGGACGTGCCGAAAGCCTCGATGCTTCCGTTGGACACAGAGACCGCGGCCGAACCCGAAACGGCGATGCCGGCCTGGCCGCTCACGCGCTCGAAGCTGAGCGTATGCCCGTTCAAGACAAGGCGCACCGTAATGCCATCGCCCTTGATCTGGATGTTGCCCTTCTCGGAGGCAAGGTCGGCATCAAGGTAATACGTGCCGCTTTCGGATATGACGAAGGGCTGCGAGCGGTCGGTCCATGCCTTCGACAGGTCGACCGATTGTTCGGCCAAATAGCTTATCGCCACAGGCTGGGATTGCAAAAGCGGCAATCCTGCCACCCGCACGGAGCGCAGGGACGCCTCGTGCTCCTGGGGCTGGGCAAGAGAACCGCAGGAAACGGCAGCCGCCTCGTCAGCTGGCGCGGCCGCCTCGACGACGGCTTCCTTCGAAGCGCCGTCCGTTTGGGCGACGGCGGCAGAAGAGGAGGCCGGAACTTCCCGCCCTATCACCACGGAAGAGCCGCTAGCCTCACCGGGGAGCTTCTGAACGGCATCGACGACATGGGGGGCAAGGGCGCGCGCCTGGTCCTCGTCGTAGGCACAAAGCAGCTTCGCGCCCGCCTTGTTGCCGTTGGCGTAAACGCTCACCTCGTTGGGAAAGGTCGCGCCAGCTGCGGCGGAAAACGCATCGTCGGCCGTTGCGTACAGATGCGCCTGGCCGGCGACGGACGTGGCGGCAAAGTCATTCGCCCCTGCCAACGACACGCCCTTCACCTGGGTCGCGACGCTTGCTGCGATGCCCGCACGCTCGCTTGGCACCGACGCTCCCTCGACCTTCGCCCATTCCGGCGCCTCTTCGCCCGAAACCACCGCATCGACGCAGCAGCCGTCGAGCGAAACGTCGAGCGCGGTATCGATCCCCGCAAGCCCCGCATACACCCCGTAGCCGGAGACGGTCTTGCCCTCTTCCAGGCCGTCGGCAACACCGGCGAGGGCGGCCTGGACGCGAACGTGCGAAAGGGCGAGCTTCGGAAGGGAAACCTTGCCCTGCTCAAACTGCTCTTCGTCAACGGAGACGTTGAGCCGTACGGCGGCGACGGACTCGGAGGCATCCGTTGCGACGAGCCTCAAAGTGGCCGAAGGGGCATCGTCCGCCGCGCGCTCGCCACGCGAGAGAGCATCGGTAAACGACGAGTCGGTGATGACAACCTCGCCCTGCGCGTTGTCGGCGACGATGGCCGCCTGCACGCATCCGCGCACCTCCACACAATGCCCCGCAAGGTCGATGACGACCGTCTCCCCCGCCGGTGCGTTCACCACCAGGGCCCCGTCGGTGGTGAAATCCTCGCTGATAACGTATCGCCCGCCGGTGGAGATGACCGCGGCGCCGGCTTTCCACTGCGCCGTGATGTCGACGGCGTCCCGGCTTGCGGCGGCGACGGCAACCATATCCGATCCGGAGGAACTGCTTGCCGTGTCGGCAAGCGCCGCCGCCGGGGTGAGAGAGGCGGCAAGCGCGCACGAGAGCGCGACGTTCGCGCCCCCGCGAATGAGGCCCTTCGGTTCGGATACACGGTTGTTAGACATGCTGGATCCTTTGCTTTAAGCTTTGGGGCGCGCGGGCCCCGGATAACGCAGTGCGGGGGCCCGCGCAGGGCGGGCCCCCTTTCCTACGCTGCCGTCTGGCAGCGTTCTCGCTTCACGGCGAAGCCGTCAATCCAAAAGCGGGATTAGAAGACCTCGTTCTGAAGAGCGTTGAACATAATGCCGGCCATGGTGGAACGGTCGATGTCCATCACCGGCTTGGCGTAACGCACGCCGCCATCCAAGTAGCCGTCGACGACGCCGTTGTTCACGCACCAGGCCATGGACTGCACGGCCCAGTCGTCGATATCGGAAGCGTCGGGCAGGGTATTGAGCTTGGTGGTGTCGGCACCCTCGACGTCGGCGCCGCAGAACTTCTCGGCGGCGTTTGCCACGATGGCGCACAGCTGCTCGCGCGTCATGGCATCGTTCGGGCCGAAGTTATTCGAGCCGTCGTTGTAGCCGTGCATGACTTCGTTCTCGATGGCCCAGTTCACCGCAGCGGTGTAGTAAGCGGGCGTCTGCAGGTCGGCCTTGCCGGTGGTGTCGGTGGCACCGGCGGTCTCGGCGGCTGCGGAGTCGAACAGGCGGCACAGGATGACGGCGGCCTGGGCGCGCGTCAGCTTGT
>CAVGAF010000084.1:0-7128 GCA_963627055.1 Butyrivibrio sp. CAG:318
CCTCCATGGCGGCGTCGTGGTCGAGCTTCACCAGTTTGCGCACCAGCAGCCCGAACGGCGTGTCGCCGTAAGCGCGCTCGTAGTCGTCGGCGCTGCCGAGCTCCTCGGTGAAGATCCTCTCCAGCTCGGCGAACTCGTATTCGGTCATGGGCAGGTTGCGGTGAAGCTTCTGGACGACCAGCGAGCTGCCAAAGTCGCGCAGGTAGCGCTCGACCTTGAGCCGGTAGTCGGCGAAATCCTCGCCCGGCATCGCCTCGACGCCGTACTCGATGCTCGTGATAGGGTCGTCCAGATGCGTGATCACGTCGCGCCTCGCCGGGCCCGCCTGGATGAAACGCACGAGCCCGCGCAGCTCGCGGCGCAGCTCTTCCAGCTGCAGCACAGTGACGCCGTCGAAGAAGCCCTCGGAGCTCACCTGCTGCAGGATGGGCAGTTTCTCCTTCACTTGCGGGACGGTGGCCATCTGCTGCAATGTCGCGGAAATGACGAGCAGCTTGTTGGCGAAGGAGGTTATCCTCGCGCCGTCCACAAGCGAGCACATGAATCCGTACATGAACGCGTCGAAGCGCAGCGCGTCCACGTCGGCCTCGTCGTTGCGCACCAGCGGCGCGATCTCCGCCGTGAGCACGCCCAAGGCGCCGTCGCTGATGAGCTCGTAGGTTTTTTCCTGCTTGAAGCGCTCGACGGCTTGCCGGTGTAGCCTCACGCCCACAAGCTCCTCGTTGAGGTCGACCACCTGGTAGTGGATCTCGCCCACCATCTCGGAGCGCCAGCGCTGGTGATCGTCGTCCGCGTAGGCGCCCTGCTGGAGCCCCTTCACCAACGTGGCCTCCCGGATAAACACCGTTTCCGAGAGCGACCTGCCGATTTTGCCCTCGACGGCCTTGGGGTTCTCGGCGAAGAACTCGAAGTTGCGGCACCAGTCGAAGATGAAGAAGCGCTCCTTGTCGGCGTGCCGCCCGTCGAGCGGGTCGTCGACCTTAAGCCCGGGGCAAAGGCGCGTGCCGCGGCCGATCATCTGCCAGAACTTGATCTTCGAGCGGACCTTCTTGAAGAACACCAGGTTCACGATCTCGGGCACGTCGATGCCCGTGTCCATCATGTCGACGGACACCGTGATCACGGGCAGGGGCTTCAGCTCGAACTCGTCGATGACGGTATGCGAATAGTCGTCGGAATGCAGCACGGTCTTGATGTAGCTGCCGGGAAGCTTCGGGTAGAGCTTGCCGAACCGCTCGACGATGAAGCGGGCGTGCTTCTGGTTCTGCGCGAAGATGACGGTCTTGCCCAGGTCCTGCCCGCCGTGCACGCGGATGCCCTTCTCCATCAGGGTCTCTAGCACCTCATCGACCGTGTCCTCGTTGAACACCCAGCTGTTTATCTGCGTGTTGGCTATGTAGTCCGGCACGTCCTGGCCGGTCTCCTCGAAGTCCTCCTCGAGGGTCCGCTTGTCCTCATCGGACAGCTCGTCGTAGGTGATGCCCTCGTCGATGAAGCTCGTGTGCGTCTTGATGCCCAAAAACGGCACCAGCACGTGGTCCTGCTCGGTCGCAGTCTCGTACTCGTAGACGTAGGTGGGCACCCCGCGCTCCACTTCGAAGAAGTCGTAGGTGTTGCGGTCCACCTCGTTGGCGGGCGTGGCCGTGAGGCCCACCACCAGCGCGTCGAAGTACTCGAAGATGGCGCGGTACTTCTTGAAGATGGACCGGTGCGCCTCGTCGACGATGATGAGGTCGAAATGCGCGGGAGTGTACATGCGCACGCCCTCGTCGTTGCGCACGGTGTCGATGGCGTTGAGGATGGTGGGGTACGTGGAGAACACGATCCGCGTGTCGCGCTCGCGAAGCGAACTGGTATTGGCGCCCGTACCATTTATGCGTTTGAGCAGGGAGAAAGCGAGAATTTCGGCTTGGGAAACTATCTGAAGCTGCTTGATGCGCTCGGGCTGAGCATGTCCGTTGATTTCCTCGAGTCGGGCGATCAATCAGGTAAAGAGCCTGCCTCCGCATCCTTGCCAATTCCCGAGTTCGGACTGGCCGACATCTGGAAGCTGGACGGTGACGCGGAATGAGCCGCGATAACGAGCGTTTGGACGTGTACGTTGCTGGTGCGTTTTGCGGCCAGCTGTCCGAGGACCGTTAGGCGCATCCATCAGGAAGATTTCTGCCAAGTGCTTGGCGTTATGCCTGATGCGAAATATGCCGAGCAAGGGGGTCCGTCTGTGCCTCAAATATTGGCAATGCTGAAAGGAACGGGCAAGCATGCGCGAGACAATGTCTATCGATTCGTTTTGTACTTGTTCTTCAACTATTTGATTGGGGCGACAGACGCGCATGCGAAGAATCATTCGCTCGTGATCGCTTCGCCGGGCGATGTCAGAATTGCTCCGCTATACGACGTGGCGTCAATTGCGCCCTACAGAACGCTCGCGCCGACGAAGCGCAAGCCGTTGCGCGCGGCGTTGTCCATTGGCGGCGAGAACAGATTCGGGATGCTTGAGGCGAAGAACGTAAGGAAAATGGTGCCGGATTGCAAGCTTGATGAGCTGGGTCTTGATTTCAATTTGCTGCGTGAGCGGCTCGCAACTATGGCAGAGCTCGTCCCTCAAGCGCTTCATGCCGTGTTGGAGGAATCGGCAAGCAAAGGGGTCCATGATGTCGATGACGTTGCTGGCATTATGGTTGAAGAGGTGACGAAAAACTGCGCTCGTGTTCTTGCAAGGTTGTGAGATGGGGATGATGGCAACGTGAGAGCACTTCGTGCCGCGCATGCTTTGCCGTATTGTTGAAGATACCGAACGAACGCTCGATGTTTTGACGTGTTGTTTCGGGGCAGGGAGCCTCGTGGTAGTTTTTCGATGACGGCCCCGGTGCCGCATCCCACGTCCAGCACGTCGGAGAACGGCTCGCGCTCCAGCTCGGCCAGCATCTGGGGATAATCGTCCCGGCACATCTCGTAAATGCCCGCGTGCTGCGTTTCGTACGCCTTCGCCGCCCGGGTGAACTCCTTGATGGGAAGCTGCTTGTATTCCTCGGCCGTCCGCGCCATTGCCCGCCCTATGAGATTTCCCGGATCATATCCAGGGCGGCGCAGATCCATTTCGCGGCCGCTTCGCGCCGATATCCCCGGATTCCGGCTTCGTCCAGAATGTCGAGAACGGTGCTTCGGGGGATATCGAGTCGTGCCAGATCGGTTAGGGCCACGCCCCGGCTGGCGGCATCCTGCAAGTGATCCCAATACGTTCCTTCGTAGCCGAACGTGGTCGCGTACGTTGCCGGATCGCTCGCCGCAGCGGTCGCGAACTCCTCCGTGTCCTCGTAGAACAGGCTGCGTCCGTTGTCGTAGAGCGGGTAAAACTCCTCGCCCTGCGCAGTCACTTTGATAGCCATGTTCGAAAGGTGCCGATCGTCCTGCCTGGTGACGAAGTCGAGTATGAGCATGCGGTAGAAGTCGTTCGCGTAGCCCGGGCGCACGGAGAGCAAATTGTCCATCTCGTTCGTCCCGCGAGGCCCGTCGAAAAGCCTGCGGAAATGCACCAGGTATTCGCTCGTGAAGTCGTAGCAGAATTGCGAGAACACGGAATCCTGGTCGAAGCGGCGCGCGGGGCAGCAGGGGATTCCCATTTCCCGAGCAAGCAGATAGACGGCGATTTCCGATTCGACGTCGGTGCTCAGCGGGCTGATGCGCTGCTTGACGATTCCGTAGCGGCCGTCAAGCGCGCCGTATCGCTTGACATTGAAACCTTCCGGCGTGTCCACGCTGTCCCCCTGCGCATCGGTGCGGCCGAGGAAAACCGTCTCGAACACATCGGTCGCGGCATCCTGCGGATTGCTGGCGGGCGTCGGGGCGAGCCAAAGCTCGTCGCGGGGGTTGATCGCGTGCGTCGCGTCGGCGATGCGGAAAACGTCGTAGCTCGAAAGGCCGCAGCGGAAAAGCAGCTTCTCGATGTCGCGGCGGGACGGGCTCATGATGCGCTCGGACAGAAACGACAGGAACTGCTCGGCCGTCCAGCTTGAAGCCCCTTTCGAATACAGCTTCACGATCGTGTTGTAGGCGGGGTCGGTGAAGGTGAGCGTCAGGTCGCGGGCAACGGTCGCCACGACGTCGTCGCCCCATTTCAAATACCGAAAAGGTTTCTCGCCCATAGTCCGCCTCCTTCGCTTGCCTCGCATGCCGTCAATTGCAAGCATTGTAGCATTCGCCATGTGGAGCCGTGGGGCAGTGCGCGTCTTCGTCAACCCTGAGAAGGCGCGCCAGCTGACCGGCCTGGCCACTGACGAGGAGCTTGGCGCCTACATGAGCCTGCTCGTTTCCGTTAACAATCGCGTGATCGCCTCCGCGCCCGTCGACGACCTGGTCATCAACACGCACGTGTGCCGCGGCAACTACCACTCCACCTACTTCTCGTCGGGCTCGTACGACACGGCGGCGAACCCCCCCTGCTCAGCATGCAGTTCGACTTTTGAGCCGGGTGGCGGGAAGCTTCCCGGCTCTTTTTCGCGGCCCTATGCCAGGTCTTGCAGCAAGAACTTCCACGCGGGCTTGACCTCTATGCGAACGTCGTCTTCGATGATCTCGCCCTCCTCCTCTTTCGTCACGATGACCAGCCGGCGGACGGAATCGTCTATGCGCGCGAGCTTCGTCAAATTGCCGACCTCGCGAGGTTTCGCGCTTTCGGACAGCGAGTACGCCACCTGCACGGCAAGCCCCTGGTCGGGAACGTAAAAGTCTACGTCGATGCCGTTTTTCGGCGATTTCAGGTAGCAAAGCCCCTCGCCGAGGGCGTCGCGCATGGCGACGGCCACCTCGTTCTCGAGCAGCGCCGGCTCTTTGCCGACCAAAAACAGGTTGAGCAGCCCGTTGTCGCTGAAGTAGCGCTTGGGATTGCCCTCGCGCTCAACGAACTTCGCCACCGCATTTCTCACCTCGAACAGCAGGTACGCCTCGCGCGCCATGGCCAGGTAGTCCACCAGCGTGCCCTTGCCCACCTTGTAGCCCAGCGCGTTCAGCATGCCGTGCAGCGCCGTGGCCGACGTTTCGTTGCAAACGGTTTCGGCGACCTTCTTCATGAGCACCCGCAGGGCATCGGGGTTGCGCACGCCGTTGCGCGCCGCCACGTCGCCGAGCAGCACCTTCTGGTAGACGCCCTCCACGTACTCGCGGGCGGAGGCGAATCGTAGCGACTCCGGGAACCCGCCGCGCTGGTAAAACATATCGAACGCCCCTGCGACGGCGCCGCTCCCCTTTGTGGAGTAAAACGCCTCGGCATCGTGGGAAATCCCGGAAGCGTCCAGGTACTCGTCGAAGCGATAGGGCGTCACGTGCTTGACGAGATAGCGCCCGCCGAGCGTGGTTGCTATCTGGCTGCTGAGCATCTTGGCGTTGCTGCCGGTTATCCATACGCGCTCGCCCGCGTCGGCTAGGCGGCGCGCGAATTTCTCCCAGCCATCGATGTTTTGAATCTCGTCGAAGAAGAAGTAGCCGCGCAGTGGGCTGAGTTCGCTTTGCACCGCCAGGATGTCGTTGAAATCGCTGATGCGGAATTCGGCCAAGCGCTCGTCCTCGAAGTTGACGTAGATGATCTGGTTCCACTCAGCACCGGATTCCACCAGGTCGCGCGCGATTTTGTACAGCAGCGTCGATTTGCCCGAGCGGCGCAGTCCCGTGACCACGTAGTTTGCTTGCGAGTCGAACGAGTAGCGCCGCGGCACGATATCTGCATTTCGAATGACCTCGCGCTGATCGAAGATTACGTTCTTCAGGATTTCGTGGTTCATGGTGAATCCAATCTGTTCTGTATGCTGAACAGATTCTATATCAAAACGTCCAGCATATCGAACAGGTTGAGAAGAAATCCGTTCGATATGCTGGACAGAACCGAGGTTAATCCGTCCAACATCAGGCGCGCTTACGAAGAAATTTCCCGTGAGCATGCCGATCTTAAACCGGTTTGGCGCGCTGTCGGGAAGAAGGGTTTCCATGAAGACTAAAGAAGAGCCTCCGGAGTGTCCGGTCGCAACGGCGGTGGCGCTCAATGGCGGTAAGTGGAAGCTGCTCATCAACCGCAACTTGCGCGTGCGGCCTGGCGCTTCAATGAGTTGCGTCGCGATTTCGACGACATCTCTCAGAAGGTGCTCACCGACAGTCTTCGTTAAATGGAGGACGGCGGCCTGGTCTTTCGTCACGACTATGGCGAGAATCCGCCGCCCCAAAGCCTCGGTTGCCTGAGTTGCCTGGGTTTGGGCAGATGCGACCTCGCTCGAGGCCGCTGCACTGCTAGCCGCCTGCGCCGCCGCGCTTTGGGAGGCCAGCGCGCTGGCCTGCTGCATGGCCGTTTGCTGATCGGAACCTGAGGCAGACTGGATTTGCGGTGTTCGGCGCGTCCGAAACACCGCAAATCACTCCAGCGAAACACCGCAAATCACTCCAATATGACATCATTACACCAGATGAGACGATTGGGGTGCGAGATGGAGCGAAGCGTAACCCAACTTGGGCGAGAGCGATTCTGCGATCCTATGCCAGGAATATCTGCACGCTTGCGGAAACGAAGACGATTCGCGCCGATGCCCTGTCCTCGACCGATATGAGCGAATCAAGCTTCTTCGATTACCTCGCTGCACTCGAGAAGCTTTATCTTGTGAGCGACGTTGAGGCCTGGTGCCCGGCTATTCGCTCAAAGGCCGCCATCAGGGCTTCCAGGAAGCGGAACCTGGTTGATCCTTCATTGGCGGTTGCGGCGCTGGGGTTGTCTCCTACGTATTTCAATACCGATTTCAAGACTCTTGGATTCCTGTTCGAGAGCTTGTGCATACGTGACCTCAAGGCGTACTCGTCGGCGGTAGGAGGCCACGTTTCCTATTATCGTGACCGCTACGGGTTGGAAGCGGACTGTGTTTTGCATCTCGAGGATGGCCGCTATGCGCTTATCGAATTCAAGCTAGGTGAAAACGAGATTGACGAGGGAGCGCGGCATCTTTGCGAGATCGAAGGCCTTGTCGCGAAGGCTAATGAGTCAGAACGCCAATGTCCTATGCGATTGCCGGATTTGAAGCTGGTCGTCACCGGCACCAAATACGGCTACCGTCGAGACGATGGGGTGTTTGTCGTGCCCATAGGGTGCCTTGC
>CAVGAF010000085.1:0-6986 GCA_963627055.1 Butyrivibrio sp. CAG:318
CTTGCGGAATCGTGGGCTTCGCGCCGCGAAGAGGAAAGGGTAGGGAACATGCAGGACATCACGCGCCGCGCATTCGTCAAGACGGCAGCCGTCGGGGCCGCGACGGTGGGGTTCGGCCCCATGCTCGCGGCTTGCGCGGGCAACGCCGGCGAGTCGGGCGCGGCTTCCGGCGCGGCCGCGTCCGCCGGCATGTCTGCGGACGGCGTCACGCAGGTCATCGTGACCATGCCGCCTTCCAGCGAACCCGCTGCCGGCTTCGATCCCTTCGTCAGCTGGGGCTGCGGCGAACACGTGCACGAGCCGCTCATCCAGTCCACACTTTTGCGCACCACGGCCGACATGGGCTTCGAAAACGACCTCGCGACGGCGTACTCCTGCAGCGACGACGGCCTGACCTGGACCTTCACCATCCGCACCGACGCGCGCTTCTCCAACGGCGCCGCGCTCACCGCTCGCGACGTCGCCTACACCATCAACGGCATCAAGGCCAGCGAGGCGAGCGAGTGCGACCTGACCTACGTGCGCGAGGCCGCCGCGCTCGACGACGAAACCTGCCGCATCGAGCTGGAAAAGCCCTTCAACGCGCTGCTCTACACGCTGGCGGTCATCGGCATCGTGCCTGATGGCGGCCATGGCGACGACTACGGCAGCAACCCGGTGGGAAGCGGCCGCTACGTGCTTGAGCAGTGGGACCGCGGCCAGCAGGTCATCCTGCGCGCGAACCCCAACTATTACGGCGCGGCCCCGGCCATCGAGCGCGTGGTGGTCGTGTTCATGGAAGAGGACGCCAGCCTGGCGGCCGCGCAGTCGGGCCAGGTCGACGTCGCCTACACGTCGGCGACCTTCGCCGCCCAGCAACCGCGCGGCTTCGACCTGCTGAACTGCGCGTCGGTCGATTCGCGCGGCATCTCGCTTCCCTCGGTTGCGCCGGGCGGCACGAAGACGCAGACGGGCGAGACCTACGCGACCGGCAACGCGGTGACGCAGGACATCGCCGTGCGCCGCGCCATCAACTACGGCGTCAACCGTCAGCAGCTCATCGACCACGTGCTCAACGGCTATGGCGAGGTGGCTTTCAGCGTGGCCGACAATATGCCCTGGTCGTCGGCCGATATGCGTTGCGAAACCGACGTCGCCCGCGCACGCCAGCTGCTCGACGAGGCCGGCTGGACGGCCGGCGCGGACGGCGTGCGTTCCCGCGAGGGCGTGCAGGCGGCGTTCGATCTGTACTATTCCGCGTCCGACACGGTGCGTCAGGCCATCGCCATGGAATTCGCCAACCAGCTTTCCGAGCTGGGTATCAAGGTGACGCCGAAGGGCGCCAGCTGGGACGAGATCTACCAGCACCAGTTCAGCGACCCGGTGGTGTGGGGCTGGGGAACGAACAGCCCGATCGAGACCTACAACCTGACGTATTCCGCCGGCAACGGCAACTACGCCTGCTACGACGACGCCGCGGTCGATGCGCACTTGGACGCGGCGCTGGCGTTTACGAACGTGGCCGATTCCTACGACGAATGGAAGCTGGCCATGTGGGACGGCGAGCACGGCGTGGCGCCGCAGGGCGGGGCCACCTGGGTGTGGCTGGCCAACGTCGATCACCTGTACTTCGTGGCGGAAAACCTGCGCGTGGCCGAGCAGAAGCCGCATCCGCACGGGCATGGCTGGAGCCTGGTGAACAACGTGGATTCCTGGAGTTGGGCGTGATCCAGACGGTGGGGAAGCGCGCGGGCGTGCGCGCGGCGGCCGGGGATGGGCGGCCTGGCGGCCGCACGTTTAGGCTGCGCGCGGGCGCCAGCCGCCCTTTGCGCGCGTTGCTTGTCGTCGCCCGCTTCGCGCTTTTGCTGGCGGTCGTGAGCTTGGTGGTGTTCGCCCTGGTGAGCGCCTCGCCCATCGACCCGGTGCAGGCCAACGTCGGGCAGGCGGCCTACGTGAACATGTCGGAAGCCAAACGCGCGGAACTCGCGCAGTATTGGGGCGCCGGCACGCCGTTTTGGGAGCGCTACCTGCACTGGGTTGGCGGCATCCTGCAGGGCGACTGGGGGACATCGCTGCGTTTCAACGCGCCGGTTGCGCAGGTCATCGCGCAGCGGGCGGCGTCGTCTCTGGCGCTCATGGGCGCCGCGTGGGTAACGAGCGGCGCTCTCGGGTTTGCGCTGGGCGTGGCCGCGGGCGTGTTTCGGGGATCGCCGCTCGACCGCTTCGTCAAAGGCTACTGCTTCGTGCTGGCCTCGACCCCCACGTTTTGGCTCGGCTTGCTCGTGCTGATGGTGTTCGCGGTGCAGCTGGGATGGTTCCCGGTGGGGCTGTCGGTGCCCATTGGCGCCAGCGCCGCTTCCGTCACGCTGGCCGATTCGGTTCGTCATCTGGTACTTCCCGTGCTCACGCTGTCCATCACCGGCGTGGCGAACATCGCGCTGCACACGCGCGAGAAAGTGGTGGACGTCATGGGCAGCGACTACGTGCGCTTCGCCTTTGCCCGCGGCGAGTCGCGCGGCGGCGTCGTCGCCCATCACGTGTTGCGCAACGTGTCGCTGCCGGCGCTCACGCTGCAGTGCGCCTCCATTTCTGAAATATTCGGCGGATCGGTGCTGGTCGAGCAGGTGTTTTCGTATCCGGGGCTGGGGCAGGCCGCGGTGACGGCCGGCCTCGGCGGCGACGTGGCGCTGCTGGCGGGCATCGCGCTGGTGAGCGCGGCGCTGGTGTTTGGCGGCAATATGCTGGCGAACGTGCTGTACGGCCTGGTTGATCCGCGCATGCGCGCGCGCAGGGAGGTGGGCGCATGACGACCGGCTCCGACGTGCTGCATGCGCCCCGGCCGGCCCGGCTGGGCGGGCGGAAGGCGACGCTGTTTGCGTGCGTGGCGGCGTTCGCGCTGCTGGCGTGCGTCGTTGCCGCCGGCGTCGCGTGCTACGGGACGGCAACGCAAACCGATTTGGGCATGAAGGGCTTGGCGCCCTCGGCGGCCCACCCCCTCGGCACGGACATGATGGGGCGCGACATGCTTGCGCGCACGCTTGCCGGGCTTTCGACGAGCGTGCTGGTGGGCTTGGTCGCCGCCTGCGTCTCGTCGGCCATCGCACTGGTGCTGGGGACGGCGGCCGCGGTGGGCGGCAGGCGCGTCGACGCCGTGGTGTCCTGGTTGATCGACGCGATGATGGGCGTGCCGCACATCGTGCTTCTGGTGCTCATTTCCTATGCGCTGGGGAAGGGGTTCTGGGGCGTGACCGTCGGCGTTGCGCTCACGCACTGGGCGAGCCTGGCCCGCGTGGTGCGCGCCGAGGTGCTGCAGTGCCGCCAGTCGAACTTCGTGGCCGTCGCGCGTCGCTTGGGGCAGGGGCCGGCAAGCATCGCCTGGCGCCACATGGTTCCCTACGTGCTGCCGCAATTCATCGTGGGGCTGGTGCTCATGTTCCCCCATGCCATCCTGCATGAGGCGGCCATCACGTTTCTAGGTTTCGGCCTGCCGCCGGAAGCCCCGGCGGTCGGCGTCATCTTAAGCGAGTCGATGTCGTACCTGTCGATGGGCGCGTGGTGGCTGGCGGCCTTTCCCGGCCTTGCCTTGATGGTAACCGTGCTTTTGTTCGACGTTGCGGGCGAGGCGTTGCGGCGCTTGGTCGACCCGCGGTCGGCGCAACGGTAAGGAGGCGCGATGGACGCGAAGAACAATGGCGTGCCGGCGCCGGTTCCCCATGAGCGGACGATGCACGGCAGCGCGCAGGCGCACCACCATCATACCCATGCGGCCGGCTCGCATCATGCGCACGGGCACCATCTTCTGCAAGTAGAGGATTTGACGGTTTCGTTTAGGATGTATGACGAGGGTGCGCCGTACTTCCGTGCGTCCCAAACAGACGTCGAGGTGCTGCACGGCTTGAACGTCGCCGTGCATGAAGGCGAAGTCGTGGCCGTCGTGGGTGCTTCCGGGTCAGGTAAGACTTTGCTGGCAGATTCGTTACTAGGCAGATTCGAGCCGAATGCCACGGTGACGGGGCGCATTTGGTTCGATGGCGCGCGTATGGACGCCGCGGCGCTTTCGGCCCTGCGAGGTCGCGGGATATCGCTCGTACCGCAGGGTGTGAGCAGCCTGGACCCCATGATGAAGGTCGGAATGCAGGTGGAAGGCTTTCGCAGAAAAACGTTACGTAAGGAAAAAGCCGCACGTCAGCAACGTCGTCGCGAGTTGTTTTCGCGTTACGGGCTTGGCGAAGAGGTGGCGGGCCTGTATCCGCACGAGTTGTCCGGCGGCATGGCGCGGCGGGTGCTTTTGTGCTGTGCTCTCATGGACGACCCGCGCGTGATCGTGGCAGACGAGCCCACGCCGGGCTTGGATTTGGAACTTGCCGTGCGCGCCATGGACGACTTCCGCTCGTTCGCCGACGAGGGCGGCGGCGTGCTGCTCATCACGCACGACTTGGAGCTTGCCCTGCGCGTCGCCGACCGCGTGGCGGTGTTTAAGGACGGCACGGTCGTCGAGGAGACGGCGGTCGCGAACTTCGCCAGCCCCGACTTGCTGCAGCACCCGTTTGCCAAGCAGCTGTGGCACGCCTTGCCGGAGCACGATTTCTCGGCGCAACGTAAGGAAGTGGAGCATGCTTGAGGCGCGCGGGATCACCTTCGGATACAAATCCGGAAAACCGTTACTGAGCGATGTCGGGATTGCCGTTGCGCCCGCAGAACGCGTGGCCCTGCAGGCGCCCTCGGGGTTCGGCAAGACGACGCTGTGCCGGATCCTGGCCGGCTACGAGCGGCCGTGGGCGGGCGAGGTGCTTTGCGATGGCATGCCGCTTCCGCGCCGTGGCGTATGCCCGGTGCAGCTCATCGGGCAGCATCCCGAGCTCGCCGTCGATCCGCGCCTGCGAATGCGCGATACGCTCGCCGAGGCGGGCGAGGTGCCGGAAGCGCTGCTTGACGAAGTAGGGGTTCGCCCTGAATGGCTTACGCGCTTCCCGCACGAGCTTTCCGGCGGCGAATTGCAGCGCTTCTGCATCGCCCGCGCTTTGGCGACGCGGCCGCGTTATCTGATTTGCGACGAGGTTTCCACCATGCTGGACGCCGTGACGCAGGCGCACATCTGGCGCGTCCTGCTGGCCTACGTGGAGCGCGAGAGTGCCGGCATGGTGCTGGTGTCGCACGCCGCCGCGCTCACCGCCCGCGTGGCAACTCGCGCGGTCGATCTGACCAAGCTGGCGTATTAGGGAAATTACTCATAGCTTACTTGCTGCAAAGTGTGCCATACTATTAGACATGGTAAACAAAAAGTAACAAATGTTACTTCTGGCTGAAAAGGCGGCAAGGATTGCTCATGGGAATCGCGTGGGAAGACGTCAAGCTGTTGAGGAACTCCCCGGTCTTCAACGAAATACCCGTGCACGAGCGCGACGAGCTGCTCGACGAGCTGAACGCCCGCGTTCGCGTTCTCGAAAAGGGCCGCATGCTGTGCCGCGCGGGCGAGTCGCTCGATTTCTTCCCGGTGGTGCTCGAAGGCCGCGTGCAGGCGAGCATGCCGCAGGGCGGCTGCGATCGCGAGGTTTCCACGTTCGGCCCGGGCGAGTCGTTCGCCGAGGCGGTGCCCCATACGCTGAAGCACTCGCCGGTGAACATCCGGGCGCTCGAGCGCACGCGCCTGCTGTGCATCCCGGCAAGCGGTCTGGACAAGAGCTCGAACCCCTACGTCTACGTTCTGCGCGAAAACCTTTCGAACGAAATGTCGAAGAAGATCGGCAAGCTCACCCAAACCCTCTCGGTGGTAGGGGAGCCGCGCCTGCGCGACCGCGTTCTCGCGCACCTGCGCACGCTGCCCACCGACAGCCAGGGGTGGATGGAAATCCAGCACTCGCGCTCCGCCTGGGCGGCGTATCTGCGCGTTGCGGAAAAGTCGCTCATCCGCGAGCTGAGCGCGCTGCAGCAGGAAGGCGTGATCGAAGTGGATGGGCATCGGATCCGCTTCCTGTAGCGCGCCTTGCGCCTAGCGGTCTTTCAGCTTGCTTGCATTGAACTGTTCCACGCCTACCACGTGCAGCTGGTCCCCGTCTACGGTGAAGGCGACGTCGAACCCGGCGAAAGCCATGCGGTATACGCGTTCGGGCTCGTGTTTGCTGCCGGCGCGGCGCGGGTCCTGGCTCAGCACCTCGACGATTGCGGCAACCTTGTCGGCGGGCACGCACGCGCGCAGCTGCTCGGGGAAATCGACGTCCAACTCGCGCCACGGGTTCTGGTCAGTCCAGCCCCCGTTCGCCTCGGGGTGGCAGTCGGCGAAGGGGATGTAGGGCTTGATGTCGAAGATGGGCGTGCCGTCGCGCAGGTCGGCGCCGCGCACGTGGATGACGGGGCCTTCCGGCGTGCTCTCGACGCGCTCGAGCTTCACGCAGCTCAGCCCCAGGGAGTTCGGGCGGAAGGGGCTGCGCGTGGCGAACACGCCGACGCGCTTCGCGCCGCCAAGCCGCGGCGGGCGCACGGTCGGCGACCATTTCGGCGGCGTGCTTGGCTGGCGGGGGCCGCGGGGAACGCGATTGGCGGCCGTGTCCTCGGCGACGTCGGCCGCCCCACCGCCGGCCTCGCCGTTCTCGAACTGCCACAAGAGCCACAGGTGCGAGAACTCGTCGAGCCCCGCAACGGCGGCGTCCGCGGCGTATTCGGGCTCGAAAACGATACGCCCCTGCAGATGAGGGGCGACAAAACTGTTGCGCGGGATGCCGAATTTCTGCGGCATGTCCGTGCGTATATGTGCGATAGGCGTGATTTCCATAGTGGTAATTAAAGCATGTACGTTAGCATGAACTAGTTGATAGTGGCTTACATTCACACTAAATTGATTGATTGCCAAAAAGGCAAAGACGACGCAGAACACGTATTCCCTCAACATGAAGGCCCTCGGCGGCGGGGTGACATTTGTTACCTTTGGGCAAGATTTTGCCGAAAAAGGAAGCGCATTCGAACTTTTTCCTTGTAGTTTGGGTAGCCACGGCTTACAATACGGTTCGTCA